>DAISYU010000009.1:0-17657 GCA_036825155.1 Thermodesulfobacteriota bacterium
GACTTCATGAATGCCCACGCTGCATTCAGTGCACTGGAGATAAAGTTCGGCATTAACTTCATGACTATGGTGATGAATGCCAGCCCGATGGCAATGGTCAGGGGAAAGGCCATGATGAAGACGTTCATCTGGGGGATAGCCCGGGCAGTGATGGCGAATGCGATGTTGATAAGCAGCAGAACCCCGATCACCGGAGCAGCAACCTTGACGGCGATGATAAACATGTGCGCTGCATAGGCGAGGGCTGCAAGGAGATAGCTCTGCTGAGGAAAGCGCGCCTCCATGGGAATGATATAGTAGCTCTCCACCAGGGCCTTTATGAGCATATGGTGCCCGCCGAACGACAGAAAGAGCAGGAAGGTCGTTAAGTAGAGTACATTGGCGGTGATCGGTGCATTCTCTCCGGTCATTGGGTCCACAACGTTGGCAATGGCAAAACCCATCTGAAATCCCATGAGCTGACCGGCTATCTGGGTGCCGGCGAATATCACGTTGACGGCCAGTCCCAGGCACAGGCCGATCAGGAGTTCATGAACAATCAGGACAACCAGGCTGAGCACATCCAGCGATTCCATGGTCACCACAGCCGGCGGCACGATGGGCATGAGCACGAGGCTCAGGAAAAAGGCGATAATGGCGGTAATCCGCCGGGGCAGCATTTCAGCACTGAACAGCGGAATCGTGGCAAAGATGATCCCCACCCTGACAAACACGAAAAGAAAGGAAATGATGTCTGACCATGCAAAGTTCAGCAGCTCGTTCATCGGATCAACATGGGGATGCTGGAATAGAGGTTGATGGTATAGGTGGTAAGCTTTTCCATGATCCAGGGGAGCGAAAAGAGCAGCGCGAGAAATACCGCGATGATCTTGGGAACAAAGGTAAGCGTCATTTCCTGGATCTGGGTAACCGCGGAAAAGACACTGATCAGAAGGCCGATGCACAGCCCGATGAGAAGCATGGGTGCTCCCACAAGCAGCGCCAGTTTGATCGCTTCCGACATCAATGAGGTTACGGCTTCAGGAGTCATCAGACAAACCCCTTGACAATGGATCCCACCAGAAGATTCCATCCGTCCACCAGGACAAAGAGCATGATCTTGAACGGCAGTGAAATCATGATAGGAGGCAGCATCATCATACCCATGGACAGGAGGATGGAGGCAACCACCATGTCAATAATCAGGAACGGGACAAACAGGATAAATCCGATCTGGAAGGCCGATTTCAACTCCGAGATCATGAATGCGGGGATCAGTGCCCTGGTGGGGACACCGTCCTTGTTCTCGGGTTTCTCATGCTTGATGATGCTCAAGAAGAGCGCCAGGTCCTTTTGCCTTGTCTGCTTGAACATGAACTCCCTCAGAGGCTCTTCGGCGTTATCGAGGGCCTGGGTAAAGGTGACATACCCGTTCTTATAGGGAACGAGTGCCTTTTCATTGATCTGTTCCAGTGTGGGTGACATGATAAAAAACGTCAAAAAAATGGCAAGTGCCGTGAGCACTTGCATGGGCGGCATCTGCTGGGTCCCGATGGCCTGCCTGAGGAAACCGAGCACCACGATGGTCCTGGTGAACGAGGTGACCATGATCATGATGGACGGTGCCAGGGCAAGGATGGTGAGGATAAAGACGACCTGGAGAACGCCCACCACCTCTTCAGGATTCTGTGCCTCCTGTACGCCGAGATTCACACTCGGGATTGTTACGGCATGAACCACCCCGGTAAAGGCTATGATGAAAACAATAAGACCAAGGATAATAGAAGCTGATTTACGCATTAGTTACCACCCGGGGCTGTGCTGAACTCATCAATGGCCTTTTCGAATTCACCCTGTTCAAGATCCTTGATGAGTGAGATGTTATTCTGGGTGACCCCCACAAGCAGGATAGATTTACCCACCCGCACCAGGGCAAGGTTCGCTTTCGTGTTCAGTGCTACCTGGCCGAGTACGTCCAGACCGAGTGATTTCTTGACCCGCGCTACAGGACCGTATTTCTTCAGGGCCCACGCAAGGGCAAACAGCCCGCATATGATGATGATGAGAATGAAAATCGCCTGGAGGCTGATGCCGGTTACCTCGCTGTCGGATGCCAGCACAGGGGAAGCCATAAGACTCATGCACGCAATGATGAGGGGGCACTGGCCGGTCTTTTTCATCTCAGTCTCTTTACCCGCTCCATGGGGCTTACGATATCGGTTATCCTGATCCCGAATTTCTCGCTCACCACGACAACCTCTCCCCGTGCCACGAGTTTGTTGTTCACGAGAACATCCAACGGCTCTCCTGCCAGCCGGTTCAGCTCGATGACCGACCCCTGTCCCAGCTGCAGCAGGTCATTGATAAGCATACGGGTCCTGCCCATCTCGACGGTAACTTCAAGAGGTATGTCGAGAATAAAATCAAGATCCTTTGAAGGCCCGGAAGGCTTTTTCTGATCGAGTTCATCAAAGTGTGCATGGTCTACATCACCCCCAAGCGCTTGCCCTTCGGCGATGTCGTCACCTGCTTCCAGTGCCTTTTCCCATTCTGCTGCAAGCTTATCCTGTTCCAATTCTTCCTCTCCCGTGGAATCGAGTGTATCGCCTCCGGCATTCATAAGGCTGTCGATGTCATCCTGAGAGAGTTCTCCACCGGAGCCTGCCATTGCATCCAACTCGTCCTTCTTTTTCTTTTGCCCGCCTGCGGACTTTTTTCCCTCATCAGCCATGTGCTCCTCCTTAGTAGTACTGTCTATCCACCACCGAGACTATATCAACAGCCAGGGTATCTTTTATCTTGCCGGGCCGTGCATAAAATTTCGGCAAGTCCTGTACCGAGACGATGAGCTCATCCTGTACGTCTTTATCGAGCACCAGGATATCTCCGGCCTTTAAGGAGACCAGTTCCCGTGATGTGATGCTCGTTTTCCCCAGTTCCACCGATATGTCCACGTTGACGCCCATCAGCTCGTTCTTGAAACGGCTGACCCACGCGGAGTCGACATTCGTCTTTTCCTCTGCATGGAAGCTCGCATAGAGTCTGTCCCGTATAGGTTCTATGAGCTGGTAGGGGATACAGAACATGATGTTACCGCTCATCTCTTCCATCTCTATGTCGAACTGGACAACTATCAAAACATCATCATTGGGGATGATTCCTGCAAACTGAGGGTTCATCTCCGCCCTGACATAGGAAAAATCCAGTTCGTACACCGGTTTCCAGGCAGAGCTCAGTTCCTTGATAGCGGCATCCACCACCTTGTAGAGTATACGCTGTTCAATGGGGGTAAACTCCCTGCCTTCCACCTTCATTGCCCCTGCCCCCCTTCCGCCGAAGAAGCTGTCGATAAGGGCGAATACGAGCTTGGTCTCGAGGACGATCAGGGCATTGCCGTGTAATGGTTCTACACGGATGATGTGGATGCTGGAAGGCACAGGAAGCGACCTCATGAAGTTCCCGAATTTCAGCGTATCGAGCGAGACCGGAGTGACATCAACCATCCTCCTGAGCATGCTGGAAAGCGTATTGCGGAAAAACCTGGCAAACCGGTCATTGATCGCATCAAGGGACGGCATCCGCCCCCGGATGACCTTGTCCTGGGCGGCAAAGTCATAGGGCTGCGCGCCTTCACTCTCGTCAAACTCCAGGACGTCTGTCTCTGTTTCGATATCTCCGCCGACAACACCTTTTAACAGGGCATCGACTTCATCCTGGCTAAGAATCTGTCCCATGTCTGCTCCTTACTGGACTACAAAATCGGAAAAATAGACCCGAAGTACCCTGCCGGAGGTAAGATACTTGTTTACACTGTTCAAGATACCACGCTTGAGCGCCCGTTTCCCGGCTATAGTGGAAACATCGTCAAATGACTTGCTGGAAAGCAGCATGATAATCTCATCCCGGATCTGAGGGGTCCTCCTGTCGATCTCTGTGGCGAGCAGATCGTTGCTCATCTCCAGCTGCATAACCACCTTGAGATAGCGTGTCCCCTGTGCATCGGTCAGGTTCACGATAAAAGAATCCAAGGTCTTCATGGGTCCCGACAGTCCTGCCCCGGAAGAAACATCCTGTCCCTGTGACTGGGCCGGCGCCACTGCTGCCGGCTGTGCGGCCGTCTGAGCGCTCTGTGCATTTGGAGCCAGGAACATAAAGTATCCTGCAACTGCCCCGCCTACGAGCATCAGGACCAGCACGATAACCAGTATGAGAACGACAGGGGACTTCTTCTTTCCTGTCGCCATTGTTTCTGTTCTTGCCTCGTTATTCTCTTCCGCCATCTGGGCCTCCTATAGTCTCTGTTTTAATAATATGATCTCTACCCGTCTGTTCTCTCTTCGTCCCTCTTCAGTGGTATTTGCAGCAACGGGCCTGCTGGGACCATACCCTGCTACACCGAATCGGGTGGGGCTGAGACCGGAGATATAAACGAAATGGTTGAGGATGCTCACCGAACGTCTCAGAGAGAGCCGGTACAGCTCCTGGGTATCTCCCTGGTTGTCCGTATGTCCTTCTATGGAGATCGTCGCATTGGTATCCTTGAGCACATCGGCCACACTGCTAAGAATCACTGCAGCATCGCTGCTGATCTGGTCGGAACCTTTCGCAAAGAGGACATCGTCATTGATCAGGACAGCAAGACCCCTGTTTGACTCTCTGACCGTAAGGACGTCCTTTCCTCTTCCCGGGAAACCTGCGATGCCTTTCTTTTCAAGAGAATTCAGTATGTTTCTGTTCAGAGAAAGCGAATCGAGGAAAACCTTCGGAGGTACGGTCTCGACCAGTGTCGGCAAGCCCTGAATCTCCTGGACCTCGGCATACTCGAGCGGTCCCATGACCTCGTTGAAGAATCCGAACATCTCTTTGAGCGCCTTTGCATCCATGGAAGACATGGATATCAGCAGAACGAAGAATGTGATGAGCAAGGTGACCATATCCGAGAACGTGGTCATCCACCGGTCTTTGTCCGGCAGCACGACATATTCGATATTTCTGTCTTTCTTTGCCATCACTGTTCTTCCAATTTGAATTTGTACCCTTTGTACTGGAACGTATGGATCGGTTCAGGCTTTGTCTGTTCAAGGCCCTTCAGATCAACATCTCCGGGGAGATCACCAACGATCGTGATATCCACTCTCCTGTTCAGCGTTCTGCCCTCGTCGGTATTGTTCGTGGTTATCGGCCGCTGCGCTCCGAACCCGTACGCACTCAGTCTCTCAGATGATATGCCCCTGTCCGTCAGAGACGTCAGCACCGCCAGTGCCCTGGCCGCGGAAAGCGCCCAGTTCGAATAAAACGGCGCGGCTTCATACGGCACAGAGTCGGTATGTCCGGTAATGACAACATGGTTGTCCACCTGAGAGAGCACCTTTGCCAGGGCATTAAGCACCTCATTGCTTTCAGTATTGAAGGTGTCCGACCCCGGCTCGAAGAGCACGTTGGATTTCATGGTAATGGTGACACCGATTGATCCTTCCGATACACCCATACCGCTGATGATACCGTTTTCTGCCAGGGTTGCCCGTATTTTCTTGATATTCATCACGCTTTCCTGGAGCGGTGCTGACTGGGGAAGGAGATCCAGCCCCCGTACGTCTTTGTACGGGCTTCTCCCTCCGGGCAGGATCCCGAAGCTTCCCATCAAGGAGTTGAGCGCGAGTTTCTGTTTGCGGTCATCCTGCACACCCATCGAGGTGAGAACGATGAAAAACGTGAGAAGGATGAGCATGAGTGAGGTAAACAGGAAGGCGGTGATATCCTTCTTGGGGTTTACGTATACCCGCTTCTTTCTTGCCATTTTAATCTCCGCCCTTTCCGGACCCGGTATCTCTCAAGCCGGGGGCCAGATATGAGTGGAGTTTCCTCTCCACGATCCTGGGATTGTCTCCGGCGGAAATCGACATGATTCCCTCAATGATCATGCCCTTCTCGAGCGCCTCTTCCCTGGAACGCATACCGAGCTTTCCTGCCATGGGCAGGGCGATCATGTTCGCAAGGATTGAGCCATAAAATGTGGTAATAAGGGCAACAGCCATGGCGGGACCGATGGTGGAGGGATCCGACATGGACTGCAGCATCTGCACAAGACCGATAAGCGTTCCGGCCATACCCATTGCAGGAGCAAAGGCCCCAAGCGCATTGAGGATATCCGCGCCTTTGTTGTGCCGCTGCTCGATGTGCTCGATCTCGGTTTCCAAGATCTCACGGATGGCCTGGGGTTCCAGACCGTCGATCACCAGTTCCAGGCCCTGTTTGAAGAATGCGTCCTGGAGCTCACCGGCGGCGCTTTCCAGGGCGAGTATCCCTTCCCGTCTGGCCCTTGTGGCAAAGTCCACAAAGGTAGGGATAAGCCCCTGGGCATCACGCGTCTGTGTCAGGAATACGTTCTTGACCACGCCAACAAGCCCGAGCACATCCTTTAAGGGATAATTGATGAAGATGATCCCGAAGGTTCCTCCCACAACAATCAAGAGGCTCGGTACATTTATGAACAGGCTGAGTGGTCCGCCGGACATGATACCCATCAGGATCATGCCGAATGCGAATACGACACCTATAATGGTTGCGAAATCCATATATGCCCCTTACGAAAATAGTCTTGGTGGGATAAAAGCAAGGGCTGTGCCACATGCCTTCTGGGCATATAAATTGAGTGTTTCCGGTATATTAGATGAGGTTTACCGTCAGTTTATCATGAAAAAAGTCATAATATTGACACTTAAGGGCACCGGGATGCCAGTAAACACCCCAGGTGCCCGGGAAAGGAGACTATCGTTTCAGGTTGATGAGTTCCTGGAGCATGGAGTCTACCGTTGTGATAATCCTCGAGTTTGCCTGGAACCCCCGCTGTGTGGAGATCATCTTGACGAACTCGGAGGCTATGTCCACATTGGACTGCTCCAGTGAGTTGGGAGAGATGCTACCCAGCCCGTTCTCACCGGGATGTCCGGTGATGGCATCGCCGGATGCACGGGTTGCCGCCCAGAGGTTACCTCCTGCTTTATTCAGGGCCTGTTCGTTATTGAACTTGGCCAGGCCGACCCGGTAGAGGTACAGGATCTGACCGTTGGAGTAGTTGCCCACCATGATGCCGTCGGTATCCACCGAGATATTCTCGAGGAATCCGGTACCATAACCGTCCTGGGTCTGATAGACCGTGGTGGAAGAGGATGCGTACTGGGTCGATGTCAGTGCCTGGGGCTCCCATGAAGATGTAGCGAGAGCACCTCCGGCAGTGATAGCCGCGATATTAGCGGAGCTGCCTGCAGCCCAGGTTCCGTTGGTGCTGCGGGTACCGAACTGGATGGAAATGGTCTGATCCACGCCGGGCACAAACGATACGGTGGTCTCGGGATACCCGTCAGTTGAGAAAGTTGTTGCAGGTACCCAGTTCGCATTGTCCGTCGCATCGCCGGTCCCGTTCCACACGTATGAACTCACGCTGTCGAGGGCACCGCTCGACGAGTCAAAGGTCACGGTTCCCCTCATGAGAACACCCTCGGCCGAGGTCCCGTCAATTAATCCAGTCCTCTCATCCGCGGAAGGATTGCACGTCACGATATACTCCCAGGTATTGTCAGGATCGACAGTCCCGTCATAGTACTCGCTCGTGGAGGAATTCATCTTGTCATAATAGATGGTGACATCATGGGAGTTACCGAGCGCATCATAGACCCTGATGGCGGTCTGATACCCATATGATGCATCACCTATGGTCTCTGCCGCGGTGGCATCCCATGCAGTAAAGAGACTGTCGGAGTTCGAGGTGTCCGTGGCATCAAGGTTGGTTATGGCCGTGATCTCCTCTGTGGCCTCCGGCGGAGAGGTGAAGGCACTCAGCTGGATATCCTGCAGGGTACCCACGTCGTTTCCGTCATCATCCAGCGCCCAGCCCCGTGCCACATAGCCGGCAGGGTTTACAAAGTATCCGTCAGCATCGAACCGGAACTGTCCTGCCCGCGTGTATAACTCGGTTTCGGCCCCCCGGGGGGAAACAATGAAAAATCCGTTGCCGCCGATGGCGAGGTCGGTTGCATTCGAGGTCGACTCGAAGGAACCCTGCTGGAACAGTGTGTCGATCTCACTCAATGCAGCTCCGCGCCCTATCTGTGCCGTTCCCGATGCCGTTGCAACGGACTGGGAAAGCACGTCCTGGAATGTGGACCTGCTTGCCTTGAAGCCGATGGTGTTGACGTTGGCGATATTGTCGCCGATCACGCTCATGGCATCGCCATGTGTGGAAAGGCCGCTGATCCCTGAATACAGTGAACTCGAAATACCCATATATGCCTCCTTCTCTTGTCCTTTGTCTTATCCTGATATCTTATCAACATCGGATATGGTTACTTCCTTGTCTCCGATGATGAGATAGGTAATGCCGTCGTCATATCTCACGCCTGTAACCTCGCCTTTTGCATAGGATGTCGAGCTCACGGCCTGACCATTGTAGTCCACCGCATCGATCACGAACGTGTACCGTCCTGAACTCACTGCCTCGCCTGAATCATCGGTGCCGTCCCACACATACTCCTGATCGCCGCTTAAGGCCTCACCGATCCCAATGGTACGGACGCGGGTACCGTCTTCAGTGTAGATGTACATATTCACGTCAGCGGCATTGCTATCCAGGCTGAAGTCTATACCCACATCCTCCCCATTGTAATGGATGATATTGCCCTGGGCACTCACCTCTTTACCGATGAAGGAGAGCGCCTGGATGTTATTGAGAGAGCCCTGGAGATAACTCATCTGACTCATGGCATCGCTCATATCCGTCAAGGCCTCCAGTGACGAGAACTGGGCGAGCTGTGCGGTGAATTCCGTGTTCTCTACAGGATTCAGCGGGTCCTGATACTGCAGCTGGGTCACCAGGAGTTTGAGAAAGGTGTCCTTTCCCATGGCGCTTGATTCCTGTGCCTGGGTGCTGGTATCAACCGATCCTTGATTCGCCAGTATTGAATCCAATCCGATTGCAGACATAGTATTCTCCTCCTGATCAGGCTATAATATCGAGGCCTGCCAGTTTTACGCCCTGATCTGTTGAGCGGGAATATACGAACTCTTCATCACCCTTGACGGCTCGTCCCATGCTCCACGATCTCCTGTTGTTCCGGCTGAAACCATGACCATGACTGTCCTGGCCGGCAAATGCATACCCGTCATCCGATGACTTGGCATCGAGCCCTGCTGTCACCGTAACGTTGGTTGCCCTGATTCCCTGCTCTGCCAATGATTCACGCAGTATGTGCATATTCTGCATGAGAATGTCTCTGGTCACACTCTGATCGGTCTTGAACGCGGCCTGAAGCTGACCGTCGTTCATGCTCATACTTACCTCCACCCGTCCGAGCATGGGCGGATTGAGCCGCAGTGTCACACTGCCTTCACTGTTTTTCATATGAGCTGGAAGGGCCCTGCGGATCTGGTCCATTACCTGTTTCATCTGGTTCTCGTACAGCGATGAAGGATCGCTTGAACTCAGCTGTTTTGCCAGGGCCGCATAGAGGTTCCTGTCCGTCGAAACCCTGGCATCAGGAATGACCAGGTCCGGCTTCGACAGTTTCAGGGAGGTTTCGATCCCTGAGAACTCCTGCTCGCTCATTGCCGATTTTATAAATGACAAGGCATCGACAACCTCTTGTTTGAGCGGGGTGCTTCCCTGTGCAGCAAGGTATGCGTTCACCTGCTTGGTCGCCTGGGTCACAGCCTCTTCGCGGGCGGCCTTGTCAGTGGAGAAAAACAGGTCATTGAGCGTTTCCCGGCTGATACCTAATGTCTTTTCCGCCGCAGCGGCAAACCTCTTTATTGTGTCCGACTGGGAGGCCGTATCGGTATCCTGTACGGTTGAGACCATATCGCCGCTTCCCTTAAGGGCCTTTGCTATCATGGCCCTGATCTCGGCTGCCGCCTGAGAGGAACGTATAAGCTCACTCTGCTGGGACGTTGAGATATTCGGATCTGTCTCTAGTTTTGCCACGAGCTCTTCAATGGTTGCCGTATCTGATGTAGCCAGCTTGACCATCATTTCAGGGTCGATTCCGTCGCTAGTCGCCTGTGTCTGGATAAGCGTCCTGAATGAATCAGCCAGGCTTGATACCACCTGTGTTTTCACCTTCTGATCGTTCATGATCTGTTCGATTTCGGTCTTATCCAGACCGAGAGAACCCAGCAGCTTACTGATGGCATCATCGGAGATCTTGCCTGCTTCACCATTGAAGAGAAAGCCCATGTCCTTCGGGCTTATCCCCATCTTCTTGAGCTCGGCCATGAACTGGAACAGCATCGTGCCGGAAGAACAGCCCATCAGTCCCTCGAGCACGTCTTTATCCAGGATCCCCTTCTCAGAGAGCATCTTCATAAGCCCCTGCTTCCCGGTTGTCGTATTCTCACTCAGAGCTTCTTTGAGTGCTGCATCAAAGTTGCCTTTGCCGCTATTGTGGGTGAATGCTTTTGAAACGAGTCCCATAGCACCTGATGCGAGACCCAATAATTTAGCAAAGGGCAGTTGCATATCTACCTCCGAAAATGTCGTTGGAAATCTATGAGCAACGTCAGTGCCAAGACGTATCTTGTGCGGCACTATCCCATAAATGCTCTGTATTCGCTCAGTCACACAGGGTAAAAATTGCACGGGAGGGAGAAAATCTTGCCGTTACGTGTATGCGGGAAGCAGGATCCTTTTGTGTGTAAAGAGTTCCAAACACACAGACATGAACATTCGAGACATCTTCATTGAGGGTGCCGTGTTTGCGAGAACCTACCGGGCCTGCAGGTTCTCTCAGTCCTCTTTGAGTTTTAGCACCAGGAAGACAAGGGTAAGCCCCAGCAGGCCTGAGACGAGGAATGCCCGGGCATACCCCAGTGCATCGGACATGCTTCCGAAGCCAACAGATGCCAGCAGCATGCCGAAGTTGAAAGACCATACGAAAATGGAATTGGCCAACCCTCTCATGCGTGGATACGCATCGATAAACAGTGCATTGAGTGTCGGGTAGAGGTACCCGTACCCCATGCCGAAAAACAGTGACAGGCCTGCAAGGACTATCATGGACTTCATCCAGAAAACCCCGGCAGGCAGACAGAGCAGAAGAACAACCGTAAGGACCCATGCGATCCTCTCCCCGATCCGCCGCAGTACCTTATATAAAAAGGCCCATACGATAAGGCTTCCACACACAAAGGCCACAAAAAAGAATGAGGAATCGGTGATGCCCACGGTCATGAGGTATGGGGGCAGGAATATGACCGAGGTGCCGAACACGATGCCGAGCACCACGGTTGCAGCCATATAGGGAAGGGCCTCCATCAGGGAAAAGGGCCTTCTCTCACGGATGGCTTTTTTTGCCGGAAGGAACAATCCGGCAATGCATGCAATGACACCGAAAGCCGCTGCTGAGAAAAAGAAGGCGTCAAACCCGTATGCACGGATGACATACTCCCCGAATGCAGGGCCTATGGCATGGGTTGATATGTTGGATACCGTGAGGATGCCGAGCAGGTATCTGCGTCTGGAAACACGTACAATATCAAAGACCATCGCCGCAGTGATCCCGAACGCACACGAAAAACCCACCCCCTGAACGATGCGGAGAATGAGAATATAGGCGCTGAGGTCTTCGGTGTATGCATAGAAGGGGGTTGCACAGCACATCAGGAAGGCACCGAAGATGAAGACAAACTTTTTGGACATCTTTTCCGAGATGAGCCCCACCAGAGGGAGTATGATCAGGACTGAGACGGAAAACGTTCCCATAATGAGCCCGATATCCGCAGGGCTCAGACCAAGCGAGGCAATGAATTTCGGCAGGAGCATCAGTTGGGAGAAATTGAGAAAGAAGAAAAAATTGGCAATCAGCAGCGCAAGAAACGAGAAGTTATTCTTTGTCACATAAAATCCTGCGAGATACTTCCTGAAGGTCTGTATGGGAGTCTTTCATTCTCGGGCCTGAGCCTCGCCAGATATGATACGCCTCGATCCCCACACTTTTCGGGACTTCATAATCAAAGGTAATATGGTCGCCTACATGTACGACGTCACCTTTCACCAGAGACTTGAGCCGTTCATATGCCGATGCATCTGATTTAATCGTGCCCCAGTCATCGCACACGGAGATGATCTCGTGGAAATAGCCGGCCAGGTTGCCGCAGGAGACCTCGATATCAAGAAAGTCCCGGGAGGCATTCGAGAACATGATAAGGGTATGCCCTGTTTTTCTGAGATGATCAAGGGACGGTATCACGTCATCGAAGAGCGCGACCCGGGAGGTATACTCTGTAACAAGTTGTTCCGGACTGACCTCCTTCAACCCGAAATAGTCGAGCCAATAGGGGAGCTGATACCACTGAATGGAGGACTCGCCCACTGCATCGTATGCGTCCATACACAGGCCTTTTGCCATGGACAACTCTATGCCCCTGTGCCGGGAAATATACCGTGGAAGGCCGTCATGCCAGACGCTGTTGACAAATGAATGCGTGGTCAGGGTCCCGTCGAGGTCGAAGGATATGCTCAGTCGTCTTCCCATACCTCGACCCTGTCTTTCCCCTTTGCTTTTGCTGCATACAGGGCATTATCCGCTTTTCTTATGAGCCCTGCCTTCTCTCCCTGCCCATGGGTATGCGTACCGACCCCGATACTCACGGTCACCCTGGCCGATGTCCCTTCGCCGAGGTAAAATGGCGTGGAACGCACGGCTTCACAAATGCGCCTGCCCACCAGCGCACCCTCTTCCGCCTTTGCGTTGGGCAGGATCACGGCAAACTCTTCTCCGCCATAACGGGCGAGGATATCGATATGTCGGACAGAATTCTTCAGGATACCCGCCAGCTGCCTCAGGACCATGTCACCGCACTGATGCCCATAGGTATCGTTGAACCGTTTAAACTCATCGATATCAAGAAACAGCAATGATACGACACCCTCTTTTGCCCTGTCGACCCGCTCCACCTCTTCGCCGAGACGATCCTGAAAATGTCGGTGGTTGTAGATCTCTGTCAGGCCATCGGTAATGGAAAGCTGATTGAGCTTTTCATTCAGGACCTTGAGTTCTTCGGTTGCCCGCATCAATTCTCCTGCACGTGCCTCGAGCGCATCCTTGACCTCCGCCATCTCCCACAGGGTCTTTTCCATTTCTGCATTCTTCTCCAGGAGCTCCATCTCGAGGTCTTTTTTGCCGGTAATATCCGAGAAGACCATGAGGGCCTTCACCCTGCGGCCTTTCCGGGTGATTACCTGGACATTATACTCGATGGTAACATCCTGCCCATGCTTTGTTCTCAGCAGGCACTCCTGCCTGTGGATAGCGGACCCTTGAAGAAACAGGGTGCGAAAATCATCTCTGAGCCGCTGCTCCTCATGAGGAACCACAAATTTAGTGAAGGCAGAGCCCTTTATCTCTTCCTTGCTGTAGTGCATGAGGTTGCTGACAAACTCATTGGAATCAAGAATAATACCTCTGGGACTTATGTACAGAAGACCTATGGGAGAAAGATCGAACAGCTCGGAAGACTTGCGCTGTTCCTCCTTCAATGCCCTTTCAAGCCGTACCTTTTCGGTCGTGTTCACCGCTTCCAGCCAGAGATAGACATGTTCCCCATGGGAGTCCCAGCCGCCGCTGATCTCGGCATGAATCCGTTTGCCCGAAGAAGAGGTGAAAATGATCCCGCATGAGGCTATCATCCGTCCAGGGTCATCGAATCCCTCGTCACATGTCTTGATAAACGTCTGCCTGCTTTGCCTCGATATGAAAGAGATTACCTGTCTGCCGAGCACATCTTCGAAATCGCAACCAATGAGGTCCCCGAATTCTTTGTTTGCATGGACAATATGCCCCTTCTCAACGATGAGAAAGGACCTGTTCGCGGATCGTGCAATATGTGAGTAGATCTTCGATGCAGCCTCTTGAGATAAACCGCTGCCGGGCAACCCTGCCTCGGTCAACGCGAGAAGTTCGATATCGTCAATGGATGTGTCGGTACAGCTGCATAGAAGATCCTTGCCGCCCTTGACCGGGAGATGTATCTTTTCCCGGCGGCTGCCCAATGATTCAAGGAGCGTGCTGTCCTGCCTGAAGTACTCCCGGACATGATCTTTCTTGCTGATCCCGATCCGTGATGCAAGGGCATCACTCACATGGATCACATCGGAGCGTTTCAGCAGAATGATATACGGAGAGACAATATCCTGCAGTCTTTCTAGATCAAAGTCCATATGTTATTGTCGCCCTCGGCTATCTCCCCTGCCAGATGCATATCATAGAGGACCTTCTCGATCTCGTGAGTGACCATCTCGACGGACAACGCCTCTTCCAGTATGCGGATTATCTCTTCAATGGTCGCCCCGCCCGTGAGCTGAAGAACCTTTTCCGTGAAGGAGAGAAGATCTTCATGCCTGGACCATGGGAACAACACCCAGCGCCACTCTTCCATCACCTTGGGGCAGTAGTCGGCCATGAAACGGGAATCTGCCTTACTTACCAGAACGGATGTCCGTATGTCGCCGACCCGGTCGGCGAGATAATTGGCCACCGCCTCCATGGTCCCGCCTTCGTCACTGACATCGTCCACCACCAGGACCTTCTTTTCGGAGAGATCGACCTCAGGAAGCGGAAAGACAATGGTCGGTTTTTCAGAGAGCTTTGTTTCCCCTGCCCAGTGGCCCATCTGAAACGTGCAGATATATTTGTTCTGAAGATAGTCGACAAGTATACGTGCCGGCGCAAGGCCGCCCCGTGCAACACCGATAACCACATCAGGGGTATACCCCGATGATTTCAGCGAAAGGAAAATATCCCAGATCAAGTCCTCTACGTCTTCCCATGAGAGCCTGATTGCCTGAGGAAATGTGTTTTTGATCCTGTTAACATCAACCATAGTACCACCTTAGTAAGAAATGAGTTCTCTTAAAATATCTATCTAACTCTTTACCCTACTCCCAGTATTGCCGCCATCAACGAGAGAGCATCCTGAACCGCGGAGAGCCAAGCGTGCCCCTGAGGCTGAACTTGATCCCACCGGCAGTGTCCTGGTCCTTCATCCCGAACAGGCCTTTCATCTCCTCCGGGAGTATCACCTCTCCCGTCAGATTGAGCCTGGACCTCTCGGTGAGATCCCTCACCCTGATGGCGCCTTAGACCGTTCCGGAGATGTCTCCGGTCAGTTCACCCCTTTCTATCGTGAGCATACCCTTATCCAGATAAGCATCCACCTCTACCGTTCTGAACGCAAGTGCGTCCAGGGGGACCGTAGGGATGAAAAGCGGCAGTGATCCGTCTTTCCACACCAGGGAGACGGAGCCGGAGACCTTATCTATGGAATCAGGAGGGCCATTGAGCTCCGTGTGCCCGGAGATGATTCCCCTGGGCTGAATATGGGATGGGAACAGTTTTGAGAAAGCAGCTGAATCGACATTGCTCGCATCGAGCACAACCTGAACGGTTTCCCCCATGCTTCCCACTGGAGTTGCAATAAACCCTTGAATCTCTCCGGAGAGGAGCTGCGCCCATATATCCATCCCGAACCTGCCTAAGAAAAGCCGGGTGAGTTGCGGGTGGAACGTGAGCTTTGTCGCTACAGGAACGGCATTGATATCAAGACCGTCTGCGGCAAGCCCGAACGGAAGATCTGCATGCATGTGTCCGAGAGAAACTTCCGATTGCAGGGTTCTGCTCAGGGTCTGCTCCAACCGGTCCTTCAGCGTATCATAGGGAAAGAGTATGTAAACGAAGACGATCAGACACAAGAGGGTATACAGAACAAACCCGACTTTGGTCAAGAAAGAATAGCCCTGCCCTGCCTTAGCCATAGTGTACCACCTGGAACGTCACATCGAGGGTTTTATCCCGCTCCACCCGTCTGATATTCAGCCTCTTTATTCGAAGAGGCGTTTTGTAACTCTCTATACCGTAGAGCAGCCCGATTATATCCTCCTGATAAATACCCCGGATCTTCACTTCCACAGATTCTTTTGATGAGTCGATCGTGTCACTGATGGGCTTCATATACTCTATTCGTTCATTGACACCGAGCTTGGATGCGAGTTCTTCGAGAAATCCGAAAAGGGTGAATCCCGTATCCGGAGTTGTTCTGCCGGCCTTCGAGACGTTCTCAAATGCCTTGATCCCTGATGAGAGCTGATAGATCCTCTGCAGCTGTGCGTCTTTTGATTTGATGGCCGTGCCAAGATCATTCCTGTAGCTCATCAAAGGCGTAATGATCCCGGCTACAAGGATGAACAGCCCGACAAAGACAGCTCCTGCAAAGAGAATCAACTTCTCCCGCTTCGAAAGATTAATATATCGTTCTATTTTCTGCATATCAGCTTCAGATTTACCCGTTGATTTGCCTTATCAACGTTTGCCGTTACGATCTTCACCTCTGAAACAAAGGGCAGTGAAGACAGATTCGTCTTTATCTTGTCTACATTATCATAGGTCTTGGTGCTGCCGGAAAGGGTTATGGCAGTCTCATCAATGGTAATATTGTCGAACACCACATCGATGCTCCCCGGAATACTGACACTGATATCCCGCAGGATCTCCAACGGCGAATCTTTCCCGAGCCCCACAATTCCACCGGCCTGGCCAGAGAGTCTTCCCAGATGCTGCTCCATCTGTTTTACCGGGTCCACCATGGGGGTCCCTTTCGGCATGGAAGCGCTGAATTCCTGTCTGATCTTGTCCGACAGGTCTCCATCCACCTGGGCCTTCAGATACACATCGAGACCGAGGGCAAAAAGCCACAAGAGGACCAGGGCAATACCCGCCTTTGCCCATACCCCGGCTTTGCCCTTTATCCACTCCATTCTCCTGGTGAACGAGAGGTCGTCCTGGCGGAAATTGATGGCATCGGTATTGTCGTACCCTCTGCAGGCCAGTGACAGCGGCAGGAAATTCACGAGGATCTCGTCAATGGAACACTCGGACTGTATCTCCTTGAGCGGAGGTATCTCTGTGGGGATGTCCCCTGCCTCCTCGAATCGTGAAGGAAGGTCTTTTATGTAATGTGCGTATCCCAGAGGAACGAGCACCGTCTCGTTCATCCCGGAACCGATGCGGTGAAGAGAAATAAGAATCTCCCTGATATATGTATCCAGCTCCCCTGAAGCCAGGACGCCCTCACTTAAGGCTCCGGTGATGTCAGCCAGGGTGTCTGAACTCCCCTGTCTCAGCGAGGATGCAATCTTCTCAAACCCGTAGGGAAATGCCCCTACGTACCTGAGGTCTCTCCCCTCGAGGACAGCCAGAGAGGTATCTCTCCACCCCATGTAGAGGAAGAGATAGCTCTTGTCGCCGGCAAGCTCAAAGATGTTGCGGGCACCTCCCACCAGGGCAATGGAAGGTGAGTCGACGATCTCCGGATCGAGATCCGCTGACTTGAGCTCCGAGATACGCCCGGCTACAGAGGTATGCCGAGCGGAGACCGTCTCCACCCGATACAACCCGGCATCGTCCCTGCCCAGGAGAACATGATCCACAATGACCTTGCTGTCCAGGACGGGAAGAAGGGTCTCCACTTCGGAGCCAATGGTGGCGGCAATCTTTTTACGGTCGCCGAACGGTCTCAAGAGGGACCGGTACATGATCTCACTCTCACTCAGTGAAGTAATGCAGGTGTCCACGGCCTGACCGAAGTTCAACATGAGGCTCTTTATCTCCTGGGCAATGTCTTTTCCCGGCTCC
>DAISYU010000009.1:17757-59546 GCA_036825155.1 Thermodesulfobacteriota bacterium
ATCGCAAATTCAGATATGCCTGTCCTGATAAGGCAGGCGCGTATAAAGACATCATCCCAATAGATACCCAGTGTGTATCGTGCCATGTTCTCTATCCTACTACATTTCAGTAAATCTTATAATACACTATTCGCACTTCGTTGTTAATCCGTTGTAGAAATGCCCTGATATTTATCTGAGCACCCGAGGGCATGGAACCGTTCACATCGATGCTGAACCGGCTGCTCTTGATGTCGACGACCGACTTTATCCAGGTCATCTCATCAGTGGTATCATTGAAATCAATACCCTGTACGCACTCATAGTTTGCCTGTTCAAAGGGTCTGCAGTCTTTGATGCTGTCAACGACATCCTGGCTGAAAAGCTCCGTCATACTCAGCAGCACCACGTCCGATGCCGTATTGAGGTTGATTTTTCCCCCCGTACCCACGGTGATGTACTCCTGTATCCCTTCATATTCATCCGTACCGTAATAATACTCGGATTTCATCCCCTTGACGAGCAGTATCTCTTCAGGGGTGTCCATGGGACCGTCCTTGCATACATAGGGCACCTCCAGGGTTTCATAGTAATCGTCCTCGGCCCCGAATGTGGTCTCATTGTCTTTGTCAAGCCAGTCTATCAGGGCATTGACCAGATCCTCGAGCTCCTCGTCGGTTATATCGATTGCAAGCAGTTCAAAGAGTCTCTTGAACTGAAGAACACGGAACTCCTGCTGTCCTTCGGCAATCAGGCTGTTTATATCAATTTTCCCGCTCTCATCCTGAAGCGTCCCGGTAAATACCGGACCTTCAAGGAATGCGGACGCTGCCATGGCATAGTCCGAAAAACCGCCCCATTCCTCATCTGTGGAGTCATATGCAGGGTCATCGTTATTGAGCATGACCATCGCGGCCTCGATGCCGGCCCGTGCTATATACTGTGCCTGCAGGGAATCCCGGAAATTATAGGCAAGTTCTATATCAAAGCCCTCATCGGCGCTGAAGTTCACCACCATGACGGTAAGCAGTGCAACCGTACTCAACACCAGAAGGAGGACAACGCCCCTTGAATCTCTGAGAATCCTCTTCATGGCTGCTCACCCTGCACCTTTTTCAGCTGTATGGACGACAACGGCAGGAACGCCGTCCCGGCAACATCAAAAGGCTCTTCTCCCCCTGCAAGGGTTATGGTGATCCGTATCCTCTTCGGCAGGACAAGTTTGTCTTGAAGATCCCACTCGTCCACCTCCTGATTGTCTTTGTCGATGTATACGATATTCATCCCGAGCACATCCTCGGCCAGTTCCATCTCCCGGGGAGTCTCGCTCACGCCCGTGTGGAAGGTGCAGTCATCTCTCCTGATGAGATAATACCGCCCCTCGTCCTCCTCCATCTCCTTGAGATAGTATCCCGCTTCACAGATCCCGCCGGAGAGAGAGGGCAGGCCCAGGTCGGCGGTTGTGGTAAAATAGATGCTGTCACGGTCCCCCTCATTATCGGAGTCATTCTCCCCCACAAAGCGGTACATCGAGATCTCGTCATCGCTCATATCCCGGTCTGCCGAGGGCACATAGCAGCAGCTGATGTCCTTGATGATCCGGTCCATGACGATCCGTACCATCTGGTAGGTTTCCCTCTGCTCCCGGACAGACTCGATGGTCCTGTGCGACTGAAAAAACGTTGCATTGACTATGGTCAGGGCTATGGCTGCAATGGTGATGGCCAGAAGCAGCTCGATAAGGGTGAATCCCCTACGGGACTGAGAGATATGAAACAAACTGCGTCTCAAGATTCCCTCCCTGCCCCCAGATGATATTCAGGGTGTACTTGTAGTATCCTTCCAGGGGTGTTGGTTCTATCTCCTCGGTATAGGTATATCCGGCATACTCCTCTCCGAAATCCCCCTGGTCACTGCCGGTGGTGATCGTCTCTTCCCCCGAGGTGATCTCGGTTATCCTCTCCTGAGCCAGGAGCGTGGAGGTGGTGATGAATTTCGAACGCACGGACATATCGATCCCCTGGGTTTCCGCCTTGAGAAGCCAGAGAAACGATATGGCCAGGACAAGCATGGCAATGAGAACTTCGATAAGGGTGAATCCTCTACCCATAGGTGACCTCGACATAGCGGTCGTATACCTTGAGGTTTCCGGAAAAGGGTTTGATCACCAGGGTATATGTCTTTCCGAAACCACCCTCGATGTAGATCACCCCTTGTTCGATCACCCCTTCGGGGGTCACGAGAATATCCATCTGTCCCTGCTGCTTGGGGAGTTGGTACGGGCTCTTGATATTTTTAAACACGATTCCCTTGGGGAGATCCTTTTCTTTGACCATCTCAGGGATTACCCCGGAGCTTTCCTGTTTCGGATAGAGCCCGACAGATCCGTTATCAATATCAAATCGCACGTAGTACGGTTTGTGCTGGGTAACCGCAGATGATCTGGCAAACTGGATAAGGGTCAATATGTCCCTGGTTGCCTTGTCCATGCTCGATGAGGAAATACCGGTATAGAGCCTGGGGCCGATGTATCCCAGGGTGATCCCCACGATCACTATGATGATGATGAGCTCAAGGAGGGTGAACCCCCTGTTACTCGGTATCAACTTCCCAGTTTCCGATATCCGCATCCTTTCCTTCTCCTCCCGGCTGGTTGTCAGCACCATAGGAGAACAGATCAAAACTGTTCGGGTTCCTGACCCCGGGATAGAGGTAGGCGTAGTCGTTCTTCCATGGATCCTTCGGCACCCGTGACTTCTCCAGATATCCCCCTTCCCGCCATGTCTTGGGGATGTTCCCCACGGCAGGCTTTTCCACCAGGGCCTTGAGCCCCTGCTCTGTTGAGGGGTACTCTCCGTTATCGAGACGATACATGTTCAGTGCGTTCTCCAGGGCCTGAATCTGGATCCTTGCCTGTGTCTGCCTGGCTTCCTCCGGTTTTCCCATTATCCTGGTACCCACATAGGTGGCCAGAATGCCCAGGATGACTATGACAACGAGCAGTTCCAGAAGTGTAAATCCTTTGTTATGCATATTCGTTCTCCTTGCATTTATCGAACAATCGTACTCATCTCCAGCATGGGCAGGAGTATCGCCAGGACAATCGATCCCACCATGATGCCCATGATAATGATCATGACAGGCTCGAGTATCGAGGTCAGCCCTGCAACAGCAGTCTCCACGTCCTCTTCATACGCATCTGCCGCCTTCATGAGCATTTCCTCCAGGGTGCCGCTCTTTTCCCCGGTGGCAATCATGTGGGTGATGATGGGGGGAAAGACCCCTGATTTCTTCAGGGGGGCTGCAATGCTGGAACCCTCCATGACATCTGTACTGGCGTCTTCGATGACATCTTCCATGACCCTGTTCTGGACAACGGTCTTGACGATCTTCATGGAGTCGATAATGGGTACCCCCGAAGAAAGCAGCGTGCCAAGCGTGCGTGCAAATCTGGCCACGGAAATCTTCTTGTATATTCTGCCGTAGACGGGCAGGCGCATCTTGAACCTGTCGAGCCGCATGGATCCGTGTTCCGTCCTCTTCCATCTCACGAAGAAAAACCCGCACACGATCGCAATGAGGATCAACAGCCACCACGACCATCCCAGAAAGTCGCTCACTCCGATGAGTATGCGCGTAGGAAGAGGCAGCACCTGGTTCATGTTGTCGAACATGCTCATCACCCTCGGCACTACCGAGGTGAGCAGGAACAGCAGGACACCCATGGACACGAAAAAGAGCACGAGCGGATACACCAGAGCTGCGCCGACCTTTGCACGCAGACGGTGCTGGCCTTCCATGAAATCAGCGAGCCTGATAAGTACCACATCCAGTGCCCCGCTGGCCTCTCCGGATCGGACCATGTTGATGTACAGATCAGGAAAGATCCTCTTGTGCTGGCCCAGTGCATCGGCAAAAGACATACCCTCGTTCACACAGTCTCTCACCTGCGCAACGGTTCTCTTCATTGCCGGAGACTCCGTCTGCTCGTACAGTGCGCTTAAGGAATCAACCAGCGGGATCGAAGCACCCACAAGGGTCGAGAGCTGTCTGGTCATGACGGTGATATCCTCGTGCCTCACCCTGCCCACAAAGCGCTTGAGGGAAAGATTCTTCACCCCCTGCGTCTGCACAGACATCTCTTCAGCTATCGTGCTGACAAAGACCCCCTGGGATCTCAGCTTGAGTTTTGCCTCTCGTATGGATGTGGCATCGATCATGCCGTGGGCTGTCTTGCCCTTTTCCGTGTATCCGTTCCAGTTATAGAGTGCCAACTATTCCCCCTGCTTGGTATCCGGGTTCTGCTCGCCCTGAGAGGTTTCTTCGGGAGGCACCTGCTCTTTCTTGAGCGCGGCAAAATACTCCTCATTGACCGTCACCGAGGCCTCATCCCTGATCTTGTCCTTCAAGGCGGCAATCTCTTTTTCAAGAAGGTCTTTGGCCATGGTTCTCTCTATGGATGTTTTTGCCTGGTCAAGGGTTTTTGTCTTGGCAGCCCTTGTATTCTCCACCTTGATGATATGGTACCCGAAGGATGATTTCACCACATCGCTTATCCCGCCCTTTTCCAGATCGAAAGCCGCCTTTTCAAAGGCCGGGTCCATCTTTCCCCTCTCAAACCAGCCCAGGTCGCCTCCCTTGTCTGCTGACGGACATTTCGACTTTTCCCTGGCAAGCCCGGCAAAATCCTCCCCTGCCCGGATCTTCTCAAGGATCTGCTGAGCCTCTTCCCCAGTATCCACGAGGATATGCCTGGCCTTTACCTTGGCAGGGGTGACATATTTATCCTGGTTTTCGCTGTAGTACTTTTCAATATCCTTTTCTTCTATCTTTATGCTGTCACGAAGTTCTTCTTCAAGTGCCCTCGCAAGGGTCTGGTCGATCATATAATCGAGCTTGATCTTTACCTGGGGCTGCTGGGGTATCCCACGCCGACGAGCCTCCCAAGCAAGCATCTTCATGCCCACAATGGCATCGATGAGCTCTCGGCGGCCGTCAGGGGTTCCGTACCTGGATCTGTACTGCGGGGGTATCTGAGAGAGGATCTGCTCCACATCGCCGGTGGTTATCTGTTCGTCTCCCACACGGGCAATACTGTCCGCCTGATCCTTAACAGGTGTGTTCCCTTTGTTTACGGACGTATCACCAGTGACATCTTCATTCCCATCCCTGGTGCAGGAGGTCAATCCAACACACACAAGCAGCATTACCATTACAATCTTTTTCAAAACTCCCTCCTTCTCGAGCCATATACTTTTTAAACACTCACATTGTACCAAGGATAACACCTCATGAAAGCACCTGTCATCTCCCATTATGCACATTCTCATACAAGAATGGATATGGTAACAATGAGGATCCCCTCATTAATACGTATCCTGGCTTCATTCGATATGATGAGGTTGCTTATCCCGTAGGGGTTGCCGATCTCCATCGAGGCATCCTCGAGCTCATAGAGAAACCCCGAAAGATAAATCCCCTCCACCTTCATGGTCAGAGGCAGCAGGGAGATTGTGAGCCCCTTGGAATCCCTTAGAACAACTTCGCCGTCCACGAGAAAGATCCGCTGCGAGGCGCTCAGGATCTCTGCGGGAATCCCGCGGGAGAGCGCATAGTGGAGCAGGTGGACATTTGCGAGGCTGTGATCGAACCTGTTGCCCAGGGCTGCGAGCATCTCCACCCTTCGGGCATTTTCACGTACCGCCAGATCGAGCGCCAGCTGTGTGTCTGTCCGGTCCTTGTCCGTGTTGTGTCTCACCAGCCTGACATCTTCATCATGCAGCCGTTCAAGGCTCCTCGAGGCTATTGAATCCATATCGCCTACAACGATGTCGGGAATCACACCCGCATCAAGGCAATACTGGGCTCCCTTGTCTGCCGCAATGATTCTCCGGGCATGTGCCGCACGATCTTTCAGCAGTCCACTGTCCGGAGCATCACCGCCGGATACAATCAAGAACATATCTGGGAATAAACAACGAATGGGCAGTGAAGTCAAGCAGGAGCTTTCTCCTTGCGAAGTCAGGCTATCAGGCTATAGGTGTTTGGACTGGGTTCCTGAAACAACACCCCCGGGAATCACAACGCGATGTCTTTGAGCACCGGCAGCGTACTGTCCTTGGCCGAGAGTATGGGAGATGAGCAGGGCCAGGGTATGGCGAGGTCAGGATCGTCCCACCTGATGCCGGCGTCAGCCTGAGGTGCATAGTGAGCATCCACCTTGTAGAGGACCCGGGTATTTTCCTGCAGGGTGCAGAATCCGTGTGCAAATCCCTTTGGAACGTACAGCATGGTCATATCGTCGCTGCTCAATTCCACACCGGTCCATTTCAGGAATGTCGGAGAATCCTTTCTCAAATCAATGATGACATCCCAGACAGACCCTGTCATCACTGCGACCAGCTTTGTCTGGGCATGAGGAGCATGCTGGAAGTGAAGACCTCTGAGCACCCCCTTTTGTTTTGAGAAGGAGTAGTTGTCCTGGACAAAACCCGCTTGGATCCCGTTGCGCCCAAACATCTCCTGATTGAATGTTTCAACAAAAAACCCCCGATCGTCTCTATGGATCACGGGCTGAATGACATAAGCCCCTTTCAGGTCCGTCTCAATAAAGTTCATAGGTTCTCCTCATGGCATGATCATTACCGCAGACTTACAGAAATATCAATCCGACTTCGCGTCCGGCTCCTCCTGATTCATGAGCCGGCGTGCTCTATCTCCCGGTAAATCTCGTCCATCCTGGTGTGGTACCGGGGAGAGACATGCATGGGGATTGTGCGTCTCGCCCCGAGTCTCCGAGCGATCCGGCCTGCCTGCAGGGCGGTGAGATGGCCTTTGGTTCCTGCCAGATCTCTCATCTCATCCAGGTAGTACGCCTCGATAAAGAGTATGTCCGCGTCCTTCGCGATCGTCTCGATGCGCCGGATGTTCTCTTCAGAAAAACCGATATCCGTAAAGAACGCTATCTTCTGTCCGGTGGTAATGATAACGAGTTCTTTTCTAAGCTCCTCTACCGACATCATCTTTGTCCGCTCTTGCGCCGGCACCTCAATGACCTCGTCCGTCACACCTGCCAGGATGCACTCCTTGAGCCTGCCGATCCAGGGTCCCGGTATGTATGCATTGTCTGCAATCACATCACCCCTGATGTTTACATGGAAGATTTCTTTCAGCACGAAGCCGAGACAGGCAATGTTGTGATCGAGGATGACCGCATCGACACAATATCTCGGCTCAGATGCAATCGTATTCCCGTCACGTTCCTCCATCTGCTGAGAGACCACCTCAAATCCTGCAGATGCACAGGTTTTCGTTATGTGCATTGTCGAATCGAGTATTTCATGCACGATGACCTCGAGCGGGTAGTCCTGTGTGAGGTTCCAGGTGTATGCATTCAGCTTTGCGAGCATCCTTTCTGTAATGCCTTCAGGTCCATAGATGTGCAGCGGCTTTTCCCGGTGCAGAATGATCCGCAGGACCTGGTCAATCCCGATGAAGTGGTCCATGTGGGTATGGGAGACGAATACGGCGTCGAGGGCCAGGATCTCACGGTTCGAAAGCCCTTCAATCCTTCCGCAGTCGAACATGAGAGCCTTCTTTTCGTTGAGAATACAGATGTAGACAATGGGATCGAACAGCTCCGTATTCACCAGTCGTGGAATAAAGGAAGGCCTCATAGTCCGTTCATACCCATGCTCACCTGCCGTGAGATCCCGGGGGATTGCCCCAACCTCCCGGACCGCCTGGCTCCCTTAAGAATTCCGCCTTGTTACTCTCCATCGGGGATCGATTTGAGATCTTCAATCCACGGGGCATCCTCACTGTCGCTCGGTGCCCGGTAATCTCCCCGGGGAGAGAGCGAACCGCCAGAACCCACTTTCGGGGCGTTCGGGATACACGAACGTTTGTACTGGCTGAAACGGAAAAACCGGCGGAGGAATACCTCGAGCCAGTGCTTTATTTCCTTCAGCGTATAATCGTGTCTTTTTTCCGACGGCACATCCGGCCATGATCCTTTATCCCTGTCACGCCACGCGTTCCAGGACAGGTATGCGATCTTCGAGGGCCGGTATCCGTACCGTGTGGTGTAGAACGTATTGAAATCCTGGAGTTCGTACGGACCGATAGTCGCCTCGGTGCTCTGGGCCGGCTGACCGTCCACCGTCCCCGGAATCAGTTCCGGGCTTATTTCCGTGGCGAGTATGTCTGTCAGGCACACCGAGACATCCCTGCCCAGCAGATCCTTGTGTGCCACCCACCGGATGATGTACTGGATAAGGGTCTTGGGGACACTGGCATTCACGTTGTAGTGGGACATGTGGTCACCAACACCGTACGTGCACCACCCCAGTGCAAGTTCACTCAAATCGCCGGTGCCCACCACCAGGGCGCCCCTCAAGTTTGCGATCCGGAACAAAACAGATGTCCTCTGGCCGGCCTGTACATTCTCAAAGGTAATATCATAGACTTCGTCACCGCCTGCATACGGATGCTTGATATCCTCCATCATCTGCATGCACGAGGGCTTTATGTCGATCTCCCCCACCTCCGCCCCGATGGCCTTCATGAGTTGGACGGCATTGGCATAGGTCTTGTCCGAGGTCGCAAAGCCCGGCATGGTATATGCCTTGATATTGGTGCGGGGCAGGCCCAGCGTATCCATCGCCCTGGCGCATACGATCAGCGCATGAGTGGAATCAAGGCCTCCGGACACCCCTATGACAAGGTTCCTGATTCCGGCGGATTTCATTCTCTTGGCAAGGCCCTGCACCTGGATGTTGTACACCTCATAGCACCGCTTGTCCCTGAGTTCCGCCTGGGAAGGCACGTAGGGAAACCTCGATATCTCCCGCTGGAGGAGGATCTCCCCCTTCGGGATCTCTATGGGGAGCACAACGTTGCGAAACGTTGGCGCACTGGGTCTGTTGAGGGCCCGCGTACTGTGGAAGCTCGTCTGGCGCATACGGTCCTGGGCAAGACGGTCGAGATCTATATCTGCGCAGATGACCTGTGATTCCCACGAAAACCTCTTCGACTCGCTAATGAGCGTACCGTTTTCATAGATGATGGCATGTCCGTCCCAGGCAAGATCGGTGGTGGACTCTCCGAATCCTGCAGCGGTGTATATATATGACCCCAGGCATCGTGCTGACTGATTGGCAGCCAGATCATGACGGTATTCGTCTTTCCCCACGGTGATATTGGATGCGGACAGATTCACCATGACCGTGGCTCCCGCAAGGGAGGCGAACCCCGACGGCGGCAGGGGTGACCACAGGTCCTCGCATATCTCTACAAAGAACCTGAAGTTCGGGATTTTTTCCACATTGAATATGAGATCAGACCCGATGGGGATATCTACTTGACCAAAGAGGTCTATGGTCTGGGCAGGAAGTTCATGCGCAGCCCTGAACTGCCTGGCCTCGTAAAACTCCCGGTAGTTCGGCAGATAACTCTTCACGGCAATGCCGGCAATCTTTCCTTTATGTAAGACAATACCGCAATTGAACAGACCATTCATGATGTTCAGCGGGGCGCCGATGACGATGGCCATGTCCAGATCCGAGGTGGCCTGCAGCAGGGTTTCTATGGCGACCAGTACCGAAGAGAGCAGGGCATCCTGAAAAAACAGGTCCTCATTCGAATACCCCGATATGCCCAATTCGGGAAAGACAGCCAGAACAGCCTTGTTCTCATGTGCCTTTCTGATCAGGTCCAGGGTCTTGTCCGCATTAAAGGCCGGATCGCTGACCTTGAGCTCGGGGATGCAGGCAGCCACACGGATAAAACCGTGACGATACAAACTGAAAAAGCTAGAACTGCTCTCCACAGGGTTACTCCTTTATGTACTTATCGCATCCATGTTCTGAATATATAAATATTCCTGGGTGTGAACCACAGTGTTAAAACGGGCATAGTATACATTACTCCTGCCCATCACCGGAACAATCCACTTTCTCCCAAGATCCTCCTGATGTCTGGTTTTATTTTGTATTACATCCGAAATCCGCATTTCGAATTTTCTCAGTCTTTACCAAGCGTCTACCGCCTACAGCCTAATGCCTGTCTTTACATAATATACCGTGTATTCACTCCTTGTGCAATGAGAGTCTCTCTCTATCCCTGTCCGGGCATATTATCCCCAAGGCCCTGTCGTCAGAATATCAGTCTCATCTCTGAAGAGATTTCATACTTGAATTTAACGTGTTCATCTTGTAAAGATTATAATAGGTTGAAGCAGTACGGGTGATCGCTGGTGCTTCGCATATGCGGACACGAGAGGAAAGTCCGGGCTCCACAGGGCGATGGTGGTCGTTAACGGCGACCGGGGGTGACCCCAGGGAAAGTGCCACAGAAAACAGACCGCTATCCTATAGGGGTAGTAAGGGTGAAACGGCGAGGTAAGAGCTCACCAGTTCCCCGGGTGACCGGGGAAGCTCGGTAAACCCCACCTGGAGCAAGACCAAAAGAGGGGTGTATGGGATTGCCCGTCCCGCCCCTGGGTGGGTCGCTCGAGGCAGCAGGCAACTGCTGTCCTAGATGAATGATCACCACCTGGATCAGGGAGACCTGTTCCAGGAACAGAACCCGGCTTATGGACTGCTTTAACCCCTTTGTATCGTAATGTTAATGTTGGGGACTATTGTTTTTACATGGAAAAAAAATCAAGATTCGAGCTTGGCCACACGGAAAAGATTCGACGCTCCATCTATGTCTTTTTGCGTGATGAGCTGGAACGGAGGCTCAAATCCATCGCCCTTGAAGAACCGTACCTGAGATGCAAGGAACAGAAGATCCCCTACCCCTATGTGGACTCCAGCGAAATGCGGCCGAAGAAAAAGGAGTTCTCAAAAGAATCCTCGCAGGCACGGCCGTTTTTCATTATCTTCTGCGAAGACACCATCGATGAGATCCACCAGAAATATATACGGTTTTCAAATTCCAACCGGGTGAGGAAGGACACGATCTCCCTTGTGCCGGATATCGGACTCCACCGATCGTTCTACTCAGCAGTACGATTCTTCGAGCGCGACTCGTTCTTCGAACTCCTCGACCAGCTCATCGATGTGGATTACTGCCTGCTCATCCAGCGGGACAACCGGTACAAGAAACGCAACCGGTATTCGCTGACCCATTTTCATGTGAAGGTGGACTGGCCCATATCTGAGGCGGCGGAAAGCCTGGCAAGGGAACTGCGGTATGTCTCCAAGAGCCTCTATGAAAAGGGGGAGCGGTATGCGGAAATCCTCCAGCAGAAGCTGTTCGAATTCTACGGATGTCACCATCAGGCATCCGGCGGCCGCAGATCAGCTGCACTGATCGCCGCCCAGTACCTCAAGAGCATACCGGGGCTTGCAACGGTATACATCTCCAGTGCCGAGACAAAAACCCTGACGCGGTATTCGGAAAAAGGGGTAGCCCGCTATGCAATTATTCAATTCGACAAGGTCTACGCAAAGCAGATCTGTGAAAACAACAACCTCACGGAAGAGAGTTTCCGTCAGGGCTATGCACTCGGCGAATCGGAGAACCACTTCGATGTCATCCTCTTCGTGAGTTACAAGCATACTGAATGGGGGACACCCCCTTCAGACGGCAAGCTCAGGATACTTAAACCGGATTACAGCTGGCTTGCGGTTGACATGGAGATGATCCTGCCCATGCCTCATGCAGTGAGCTTCAGACCGCTCCATGTCAAATGGGTGTACAGGACCTGAGAGTAGACAAGCCGTTTTATTTAAGGAAACGGAATCATCGACAGGACACCGGCAGAAAGACATGTGGAATATGGTGAGGCGATGAAACATGCTGGTCTCATCACACAGGTGCAAGGCGGTGTGGGGCTTAGATGACAATCACCGTGAAGCCGGGAAACACATTGACAGCAGCAATACCCCTGTATTCTTGAGAGTCTTTGATATCCATCATTGACTCTTGTGCAATGACGTGATCAAAATATTGTTGAACATCTCTTGCGTGAATACTGTCTCGCATGCCATAAGAGAAGGACTAGCGTCAAAGAGAGGGGGAAGTATTTTCCCTGCCCGTGCGGCAGGAATACGAGAGGGAATGGAGAATTACATATGAGAACGCCACTCTTTGAAGAGCATGTTGCACTGAATGCGAGAATCGTGGATTTTCACGGATGGGAAATGCCCGTCTGGTATACCGGGATCAAGGATGAACATATGGCCACCAGGACATCGGTTGGGTTGTTTGATGCAAGCCATATGGGCGAGATATTTGTAAGCGGTGATGGGGCAGTCGCCTTCTTAGAGAACATCCTCACCCGGGACATATCGTCGATGAAGGCCGGCAAAGTGCTCTACACCTTCTTTCTGAACGAGACAGGAGGCATTATCGATGATCTCACTGTCTACTGCATAACTCCGTCAGAGCGATACATGCTCTGCGTGAATGCCTCAAATATTCCTCATGATCTTGAGTGGATACAAAAACAGAACCTGGGCGACGCCGTCATAGAAGACAAAAGCCCGGTAACGGCCCTGCTGGCCCTGCAGGGACCGAATGCCGGGGATATTCTCAAAGCCTGTTTGGATTTCGATCTGGAAAGCATCCGCTATTTCACGTTCTCTGAGCTGAATACCCCTGAGTACGGGGACATCATTGTCTCAAAAACAGGGTACACGGGTGCAGGAGGCGCAGAGCTGTTTCTCCCTGCAGACAAGGCGGCCTCCTTATGGAACAGCCTCGTAGGTGCCGGAGCGACCCCCTGCGGACTCGGCGCCAGAGACACGCTGCGGCTCGAGATGGGATATCCCCTCCACGGCAATGATATCGATGAGGGAACCACACCATTTGAAGCAGGTTTGAGCTTTGCCGTGGACATGGACAAACCGGACTTTATCGGGAAGAAAGCCCTTGCCGAGCAACGGGAAAAAGGACTTACCAGAAGACTGACAGGATTAGAGCTGCTGGACAAGGGGGTGCCCCGCCAGGGATATCCCTGCATGAAGAACGAGACCCAGGTGGGGATAATCACATCCGGAAGCATCTCCCCGGTCACAGGCGGCGGAATCGCTCTGGCATATCTTGATGTCTCTGTCCAGGACAACGAGGAGATCGCCGTGGAAATACGGTCAAAACACCTGAGGGCCCTGGTGAAGAACCCCCCGTTTGTTCAAGGGACCATATCAAAATAATACAATGTGAGGAGAGAGATGAACATACCGGATGACTTGATGTATACACAGGATCACGAGTGGGGAAAAGTCGAGGACTCTACGCTCAGGGTCGGAATCACCGATTATGCGCAGGGCGAACTGGGTGATATCGTCTTTGTAGAATTTGTCGAGACAGGCACACACATAACCAAGGGGGAATCTTTCGGAACCGTCGAGTCGGTCAAGGCGGTATCGGAGATTTACGCGCCGGTGAGTGGTACCGTTGTTGAAATCAACGACGCACTGGCCGATACCCCTGAACTCGTCAACCAGGACTGTTACGGCGATGCCTGGATGGTTGTCATCGAAATGGAAAACCCATCCGAAGTGAATGACCTCATGGATGCACAAGCATACGGGGAACACCTCGCAGCCGAGGCAAAATAGATGTCGTACGCCTGTCTGACACAAGAATGCCTGGCAACAATCCTGGATGCAATCGGGATTGACACGCCCGAGGAGGTCTTTTCTTCCATACCCGAAGATCTGAGATACGACTCTCGGCTCGATATCAAAGGTCCCCTTGACGAAGAGTCTCTGCGAAGGGAATTCATCTGCGATACCGCGAACGTTGTTTTTGCAGGGGGAGGCATCTATCGTCACCACATTCCGGCACTCGTGAATGCCATTGCCTCCCGCCAGGAATTCCTCACTGCCTATACCCCGTATCAGCCGGAGATAAGTCAGGGTACGCTCCAGGCCATCTTTGAATACCAGAGCATGATGGCATCGCTGACCGGTATGGATGTCGCAAATGCATCCATGTACGACGGCGCAACGGCGCTTGCCGAAGCGGCACTCATGGCCGCGAAGATCAGAGGGATAAAACGGATCATCGTCTCCCGCGCCACCCATCCTGCCTACAGGATGGTACTGAAGACCTACCTTGCCCATATGCAGGACATCTCCCTTGTGGAAGTTCCCTTTGACCCTGATTCCGGACAGACAGATATGAAGGCATTCGCCGAGATGGTAGACACCGACGCGGCGGTCTTTGTCCAGCAGCCGAACTATTTCGGCGTTATCGAACCCATGGATGATATCGCCGCAAAAGCATCTCATGCAGGCTTCTGGGGTATGGTCGTCACCGAAGCAATCTCTCTGGGATTATTGAAGAACCCCGGATCGTACAACCCGGACGTTGTGATCGGGGATGCGCAATCGTTCGGCAATCCGCCGGGTGCGGGCGGGCCTCTGCTGGGATTTTTCTGCGTGAACAAAAAGCATGTGCGGCGTATGCCGGGCAGGATTATCGGGCTGACCTCAGACACTCGTGAAAGACAGGCCTTCTGCCTCACGCTCGCGACGAGAGAGCAGCACATCCGCAGGGAAAAGGCCACGTCCAATATCTGCACCAATCAGGGACTGTGCGCCCTGAGAGCGGCCCTGTACCTGTCCGCCATGGGGCCTGCCGGTCTGCGTCAGGCAGCAACGCAGTGCGCATCAGGCGCGCGCTACCTCATGAACGCGCTGAAAGACAAGGGGATCGCCCCGGTCTTTTCCGCACCGGTTTTCCATGAATTCGTCATCCCCCTGGCTCCGGAGAAGTTCGACTCCCTGAGAAAGGACGGCATCGTCGGGGGTATTCCCATCTCCTCTCATTACCCCGAGATAGGAGATGCGTGCCTGGTGAATGTAACAGAAATGAACACGAAAGAGGACTGCGAATGTCTGATCAGAAGACTATAAGCCATTTTCCCGAGATTAAAGAGCCGCTGTTGATAAAGAGAAGCTCACCGGGCAAGAATACCAGGGTCTGCCCCGCCCCCTTTGAACACTGCGCGCTGCATGACCTTGATCCTGCAGAGAAGCTGCCGGACTTACCCGACGTGTCGGAGGTGGAGACGGTACGGCACTTCACCCGGCTCTCACGGCTCAACTATGGCATAGATCATGGCATGTATCCGCTTGGATCATGCACCATGAAATACAACCCGAAGATTTCAGAGGACATAGCGGGAAGACTCCAGGCAATTCACCCTGCCGATTCTATCGCGATGAATTCCATCCTGAAATACTGCCAGTCTCTCCAGCGATATCTCCAGGAAATCTGCGGGATGGATGCATGCTGCCTGTGGCCCGCTGCAGGTGCTCATGGCGAGCTTACCGGCATGATGACCATAAAGAAGGCGATCGAAAAAAGCGGCGCAGCAAAGAATACGGTACTCATACCCGACACGGCCCACGGGACGAATCCTTCCTCGTGCGCCATCGCGGGTTTTACGACAAAGGCCATCCCTTCCGGGGAAGAAGGCTTCCTTACCGCTTCGATCCTGAAGGACCATCTGAGTCAGGATGTTGCCGCACTCATGATTACCAACCCCAATACACTGGGGATATTTGAACGCGAGATCGCTGAGATCGCACGGCTCCTTCATGAAAACGGCTCATACCTCTACATGGATGGGGCGAACCTCAATGCCATCATGGGAATCGCCAGACCGTCAGACATGGGCGTGGACTGTATGCACGTGAACCTGCACAAGACCTTCGGAACCCCCCACGGAGGAGGAGGACCGGGAAGCGGACCAGTCCTGGTGACAAAAGAACTGGAACCATTCCTCCCTGCTCCCGTTATCGTTCAGGACGATTCCGGGGAATATTCCCTGTCGTGGGACCTGCCCGACAGTATCGGCATGGTACATTCATGCCTGGGCAACGTGAACGTCCTTATCAAGGCACTGGTTTACCTGTTGAGTCTTGGGGCAGACGGCCTTAAGGATGCCTCCATCAGGGCAAGCCTGAATGCGAATTACCTCAAGAGCAGGCTGAAGAAGTCGTTCGATCTGCCCTTTGCCACACCTACACTGCACGAATTTGTCCTGTCCGACAGACTTCAGAAGGCTGCAGAGGTCACCACCATGGACATGGCCAAGGCGCTTATGGAATTCGGGTTCCATCCTCCCACTGTCTATTTCCCGCTCGTGGTCTCGGGGGCCATCATGATTGAACCCACGGAGACAGAACCCATCGAAGAACTCGACAGGTTCGTTCAGGCCATGGAGACAATCGCCCGGACAAGCTCGGAAGACCCGCAGAGTCTCCACGATACCCCGCGGGGGTGTCCGGTCACCCGGGTGGATGAGGTCTGGGCCGCACGGAATCTCTTGCTCACCTGGAGCATGAATGAATCCAAAGGGGAAGACCTGGTATCTAAATGAAAGACAACATAGAAAAACTTTCTGTTGCTGCATTGGTTTCTCAAATCAAACATGGCGATGCCGAGGCCATGGAGGAGATTGTGAAACGTTTTTCGAACAAGGTTTATAACTTGGCATTCCATCTTACAAGAGATGCTTCAGCAGCAGAGGAGATCATGCAGGAAGTCTTTCTTACCGTTATTTCAAAGATACATACCCTGACGAATGAAGCATACTTTGCAACATGGCTCTACCGGGTGACCACAAATGCCGCCTATGGTTTTCTGAGAAAAGAAAAGAAATTCTCTGACCAGACCTCTGTCGAAGACATGAATAACGAGTCCACCGTGACATACGACTGGTCCACATTGCCGGACGATGTTCTCCTTTCTGAGGAAAGCAGAACCGTGCTGAGGGATTCCATAGACACGCTGCCCGAGACCATGCGTACTGTTGTTATCATGAAGGATGTCGAGGGACTCAAGAACGAGGACATAGCGCAGGCACTGGGGTTGACCGTCCCGGCAGTGAAATCGAGACTGCACAGGGGAAGGACCATATTGCGGGAGATCCTTTCCGATTACTTCAGGAAATATTCCGATCCTTCGGGGGAATTCATATGAATTGCAAAATATGTTCAAAACTCCTTCAAGAGTACCTGGAAGACAACATTTCCGAAGATCTCATGAACGAACTGAACAACCATCTCAAGGAATGTGAGCGATGCGCGATCTTCTTCAGGACATATTCGCTGACCGTAACCCTGTCCCGACAGGTTGAAACCCCGTGCTGTGTGAGTCCTGAAAAGATTCAGAGGCTCACATTACTGCTCTACGAACGGCTCTTTTCCAAGTAAGATTCCTGGATGATGCCTGATTGCTCACGGTGTCATCCGGACCGTGCATGACACCGCATCCCTGCCCCGCCATAGTGAATCCTCCGTTTGAACCTGCCGGAAGGACAGCACCTTTCATCACACCATCGGACGGCCTGATCCATATCTTTTTTACACGGGTTTTCCCCTGATGTATTAATGAGTCGTCATTCAACAGAGTGTTCGAATTTTCGTTGATTTATTACATCATTATTGCTATTGTGTGTTGCTACCGCTTCTGGATTGACTATACTTTGGGGTAGGTGCGCTAGTGCCAATACATAAAAGGAATGCAAGCTGATATGCTATGGTCTCAGGGCAGTAAGACGAACGGTGGAGCGAGGAAGGATATCCCTTCAGATTCCCCTCTGAGGATCTGTCTCTTTACCTACCGGGGGAACCCGACCTGCGGCGGCCAGGGGGTATATATCAAGAGGCTCAGCAAGGCGCTGCGCGATCTTGGCCACAAGGTCGATGTCGTCTCAGGTCCTCCATACCCCATGCTTGATGACGGCATCGGGCTGCACAGACTTCCCAGCCTTGACTTGTACAATCCCGACGACCTCTTCAGGGTGCCGACGCTGAAGGAACTTTCGTCTCCGGTGAACCTGATGGAGTGGCTCGGTGTGTCAAGCGGGGGATTCCCGGAACCCTTCACATCGGGCATGAGGGTCTGGAATTTCATGCGTCATAATGCCGCCAACTACGACATCTTTCATGACAACCAGTGCCTTGCCTACGGACTCCTCGGGATCAAGTCCATCGGGATCCCCACCATCGCCACCATACACCATCCCATGACCGTGGACAGGGACGTGGAGATACAGTCTGAAAAAATCTGGTGGAAAAAGCTCAAGGTCCTCAGGTGGTATTCATTCATCAACATGCAAAAGCGTGTCTCCAGGAAACTCTCTCATATCATAACCGTTTCCGAGGCATCCAAGCACGACATAGGCCGGGCGTTCGCCATCCCCCCCTATAAGTTCAGGGTGGTTGCAAACGGCATCAACACCGATATCTTTCACCCCCTGCCGGAGGTGGAAAGAAGCAGCAACAAGATCATGGTCACCAATAGTGCGGACACACCGCTCAAAGGACTGAAGTATCTCATCGAGGCAGTGGCATCCATACGAAAGAGACGGGATGTCACCCTGACCGTGATCGGCAAACCCAAGGAAAACGGGGTCATTGCAAACCTCGTGGGCAACCTGGGTGCGCAGGACTACGTTCACTTTACCGGACGGATTGAGGATGACGAATTCGCCCGTTACTACGCACAGACCACCATGGCCGTTGTTCCTTCGCTCTACGAAGGATTCGGCCTGCCGGCTGGCGAGGCCATGGCCTGCGGTGTACCGGTTATCAGCACCACGGGAGGAGCCCTGCCGGAAGTAGTCGGTGATGCCGGAGTTCTCGTGCCGCCGGGGAATGCACAAGCCCTCGAAGATGCGATCATTGACCTGTTCGACAATCCTGACAAGAGAGACCGACTGGGTCAGGCCGGATATGACCGGGTAAAGAAACATTTTACCTGGCACAACACGGCAAAGGATGTCGTGGAGGTATACAGAGAGGCCCTTGATGCTCACTGTTGATTTCACGAAGCTTGACCTTCCCCCTGGTTCCTTTGTGCTCGATGCAGGCTGCGGCGCCGGACGCCATCTGAGCGAAACATTCAGATACGCAGGCGTGCACGTCGTGGGCATCGACATGAACAAGAACGATGCCGATGTGGCAAACAGGACGCTGAATGTCATGCATCACGAAGGCGAAGATGGGGGCGGGGCAAAACTCGTCTGCGCGAGCGATATAACCAGGCTCCCCTTTGCTGATGAAAGCTTTGATGTGGTCATCTGCTCCGAGGTACTGGAACATATCCCTGACCTGGACCAGGCGGTCCGGGAAATCATCCGCGTGCTCAAGCCGGGGAAATCTCTCGTGGTCAGTGTACCCCGCTACCTCCCGGAGCGCATCTGCTGGGCACTGTCAAAGGAATATCACAACGAAGAGGGCGGCCACATACGGATCTTCAAGAAACGCGAACTGATTGAATTGCTGGAGAGTGCGGGCACTCGGTGTATCGAGTGCGGGAGAGCTCATGCGCTTCACAGCCCTTACTGGTGGCTCAAATGCCTCGTGGGACACAAGAACGATGAATCGCTGCCGGTGAAGCTCTACCATAAATTCCTGGTGTGGGACATCATCAAGAAACCCCTTTTCACCAGGGTCCTCGATAAAATACTGAACCCGTTCATTTCGAAGAGTATTGTATTATATTTAAGGAAGGGTGATTGATATGGAGATTGAACTGTCCCCTAAAAGGTATTCGTATCCTGTAGACATCGAGACGCTTGCGGCATCGATTGCTCAGGTACAACGCGATACCGGGGAAATACCATGGCATACCGGAGGGAAAACCGATCCGTGGGACCATGTCGAGGCAGCTATCGGATTGAGTATCGGAGGGTACTTTGAAGAGGCTCGCAAGGCATTTGAATGGCTGGCATCCACACAACTGTCCGACGGGAGCTGGTACTCCTCCTACCGAGACGGGGTGCCCGAAGATCAGACGAAGGAATCCAACCAGTCATCCTACATCGCTGTCGGTGTATTCCACTACTACCTCATTACGCAGGACAGGCCTTTCCTCGAGTATATCTGGCCGAGCGTATCAGCGGGTATCGACTACGCAGTACGCCTCCAGGGCCTGAGCGGAGAGATCTACTGGGCGAGGAACGCCGAGGGAAAAGTAGATCCCATGTCGCTCCTGACCGGATCCAGTTCCATCTATATGAGTCTCAAGTGCGCCCTGGTTCTTGCCCTCCTGCTCGGTGAGAGCAGACCGCTCTGGCAGGAGGCGCTTCGAAGGCTGGGAGATGCAATCCGTTACCGGCCCTATCTGTTCAACAAAAGCAAATCGCGCTATTCCATGGACTGGTTCTATCCGGTTCTGTGCGGGGCGCTGACCGGGAGTGAAGCAAAGAAGCGCATAGACAGGTACTGGAACAAATTCGTCGTAGAAGGACTCGGCGCCAGATGCGTGTCCGACAGTCCCTGGATAACCATGGCAGAGACATCGGAACTCGTCATCACCCTGGCAGCCATGGGGGAAAACAGGCTGGCAGAAAAGATCCTCTCCTGGATCCTCAATAAGACATTTGACGACGGTACGTTCTACTGCGGCGTGACATTTCCCGATATGGTCATCTGGCCTGAAGAAAGGCTCACGTGGACGAATGCCGCCATCATGATGGCGGCGGATGCCCTGTACAATATTACCTCGGCATCGCAACTCTTCAATCATTCCTTCTGGGAGATAGGCCAGGGAAAGAAATCACACATGTATCGATTCCTGAAAAAGAACCATCCGGTATTCAGCATCCGGGATGCATTCTGTTCGACCGTCCAGGACATGAGAGGTTAGACATCATTGATACGGGATTACAGACCATACTACATGAAGAAACTCGACCTGCGCTTTCGCGACTGGTACGTGGATCATTTCCTCAGACCTCATTTCAAGTACCTCGGCACGGGGGGCACCTTCATGAAGCCCTGGCACATCAAGGTGTTCGGGTGGCCCATAGAACTGGGGGATTACGCAAACGTCATTACCACACCGGAAAACAAGGTGAGGCTGACCGTCTGGGCTGAAAAGGACACCGAGGCCCTCATCCGTATCGGCAACTACTGCCTGATCTGCCCCGGAGTAAGGATCAGCGCCGCCACATCCATCACCATAGGTGACAGCTGCATGATGGCCAGCAGCGTCTACATCACCGATGCGGACTGGCATGGCCTCTACGACCGGACCGACTACATCGGGAAGACCTCTCCGGTTTGCATAGGCAACAATGTCTGGATCGGTGACAGCGCCATCGTCTGCAAGGGAGTGAGAATCGGTGATAATTCAATCATCGGTGCAGGCTCCGTCGTTACCCGGGACATCCCGGAGAATACGATTGCAGCAGGAAACCCTGCGGTGATCGTGAAAACGCTCGACAAGGACCACCCGATTACGACGAGGGCCGACTGGTTTGCCGACCCGGAAAAACTCGAAGCGAATATTGATCAGATCGACAGGGACATGCTCAAGGGGAACACCCTCATGGGGTGGATAAGATCGCTGGTATTTCCCGCAAAAGGGTGCTAAAAGCCGTCTATGAAGATTGCACTTATTGCCCCGCCATACCCACTGGAGGAGGCGCCGTCCCCTCCCCTTGGATTGTGTTACGTTGCCGCCGCCTGCGAAGCGGCAGGTGCAGAGGTCATCATCCTCGATTATATCGTCAGCAAATATACCCCTGAAAAACTCAAGGCCTCGCTCGATGCCTTCAAACCGGATGTTGTGGGTGCGACGTCGGTGACCATGAACTTTTTCGGGGCAGTGCGGATCATCCAGGATGTCAAAAGGCATAATCCGGATATCATCACCATGATGGGCGGTCCGCATGTGTCATTCGATGTCACTGGCACCTTCTCGGGTTACCCCGAACTGGACCTCATCGTGATCGGCGAAGGGGAACAGACGCTGGCTGAACTCGTTCCTGTCCTTACCTCTCCGGAGGAATGGGAACAGATCAAGGGAATAGCCTTCCGAAAAGGGGATAAAATAGTCATCACCCCTGAGAGGGAGCTGATTCATGATCTTGATTCCCTGCCTTTGCCGGCCAGGCACCTCCTGCCCATGTCCCGCTACCTCGCGCTGGGGTTCCCGGTGAGCATCATCACGAGCCGCGGATGTCCGAACAAATGCATCTTCTGCCTCGGCAGGCGCATGGTGGGGTTCAAGGGACGCTACAGAACGCCGAAGCTCGTAGTGGACGAGATAGAACAAATACTCACGTACGGGTTCAACCGGATAAATATTGCCGATGATCTCTTTACGGCAAACAAACAGCGGGTGATGGCGCTCTGTGAAGAAATCATGAACCGGGGGGTCAAATTCGCATGGAGTGCCTTTGCAAGGGTCAATACCGTTGACGTGGAAATCCTTTCCGTGATGAAGGAGGCCGGGTGCGACAGCGTAAGCTTCGGGATTGAGTCGGGCAACCAAGAGATGCTCAAGCGGGTACAGAAGGGGATCACGCTCGACCAGGCACGAAAGGCGGTTAAGGCCTGCAAACAGGCGGGATTGAGGACCCATGCCTCATTCATGGTGGGCCTGCCCGGAGAATCACCGCAGACGCTCATGGACTCCCGCAGGTTTGCGGAAGAACTGGATATCGAGCACGGATACCACTTCCTTTCACCATTCCCGGGGACAACGATACGGGAAGAGGTGGAAGACTACGATCTGGAAATCCTTACAGACGACTGGGACCGTTACGATGCCAACAAGGCCATCGTCAGGACATCTTCCCTGACCCCGCAGGAAATGGATGATTTTGTTGAGAACATCTACAGTGGCCATAAAAAGAAATCACAGGCCATGGAAATCCGTTACCGGCAGGGAACCTGCTCGGCAGAGGAATTCTTCATGATTGAGGGCTACTACAGAATGAACCTCATTTATACCCTGCTGTCCGAGGACCTCATAGATAATGCGCCCGTGCTTCCCTATGAAGGAGATGACCCGTCCTCATCGATTATCAGCAGAATCACAGAGACCACGAAGATGGATGCAAAACTTGTGGAACGCACCATGAAGAGCCTCATGACCGCGGGATATATAAAACACAGACGGGACAATAGCGGCGTAAGATGGTCCTGGACCTTTAACAAGGACCTGGAGACATCACCAGTCCCGTAGGCTTCTGATATGTTCGGGGACCTCTCCGGTTTTCAGCCGCTTCAATACGCCCAGGGTTTTGAGCATGGGCATCTCCTCGAACAACCCCGATCCCTTCGCCAGGTTATACATGTAGTACGGCGCCTGCCCTCCCTGGCTCGGATCAGGAAAGATATCATGTATCGCGAGGTAGCCACCGGGCACAACATGCTGCATCCATGAGGTGTAGTCGGTATATACCGTGGGATAGCTGTGCCCGCCGTCGATAAAGACCAGCGAAAGCGGGGTCTTCCACATCCGGGCCACCAGCTCCGATGGCGCGACAACGGGCACCACTGTGTCCTCAAGTCCTGAAGACTCAATAGCTTTTCGAAAGAGGCGGAATGTGTCTATCCTGCCGGAAGCCTCATCAAAGAGTTCCGGATCAAAGTATTCCTGGCCCGGCTGCTGTTCCTCGGAACCACGGTGGTGGTCTATGGAATACAGCACACCGCCTTTAGCCTTGCATCCCAGCCCCAGGTACACGGTTGATTTCCCGCAGTACCCGCCAATCTCCAGGCAAGGCCCCAGGGGAGATGCCTCCAGGGCAAGTTCATACAGTCTCGTTCCTTCATCTTCATCGAGAAAGCCCTTGATATTCATGGCTGCAATGTCCTCAACCCTCATCTCATCTACTTCCTTATTCTATGGAATGACAAAAGGTGTAATGAATGCAGGCAAGCAAAGTCAAGGGAAAAGTCCTGACGATTTATAAGATATTTCAATATATTGCATATTTTAAGAAAAATATCCCATGGTTTAAAGTTTTATCTGCGCGAATCCGAATCAATTAGGTGTGGAAAAAGAATACAACTTAGAAGTCAGTATATCTCAGGGAGACCTTGTTGCCAGCATCAAGGTCGTTACGCGGACAGACGATATCACCACTCTAAGTGCATCGGATATCTATGAGAAACTCAATGAAGCGGGTGTAAAGTATGGCATCTGGAACGAGGTGATAAGCCAGATAGCGCATGACAAACCTGTCAATAAATGGGTTACGATAGCCAAGGGTGAAAAACCATCCGAAGGCAAGGACGGGTACGTCAAGTATCATTTCAACAAAGACGGAAGAAGGGCAAAGCTGAAAGAGGATGCCTCCGGCAGGGTCAATATCAAGGATATGAACCTCATCGACAACGTAAAAAACGGAGACATCCTGTGTGAACTTGTACCCCCGGAGATCGGCAAGAGCGGCATGTCCGTGAAGGGCGAAGAGATACTCGGCAAGGTGGGTGCACCCGGGAAACTCCCGAGCGGGAAAAATGTCGAGGTCTCTGAAGACGGGAACAGGCTCATCGCCTCCATTGACGGTATGGTTGTCTGCGAAGAGTCTCAGGTCCACGTGGAGCCCATCTATGTGGTTGACAAGGTGGACTCCAGCACGGGTAATGTGCGCTTCAACGGCTCTGTAGTGGTCAATGGTGAAATTGGTGACGGGTTTGAGGTGCACGCCGGAGAAGATGTCACGGTGGCAATGAGTGTCGGCAGGGTCATAATCAATGCCGGAGGGGATATCAAGATTGCAGGGGGTATTCTCGGACAGGAAAAGGCCCAGATCACAGCCGAAGGGTCCATCCAGGTAAAATTCATTCAGGATGCCCACCTGAAGGCCAGTAAGGAAATCATTGTTGAAGACTATGTCAGAAACAGCGAGATCACTGCGAGCGGTCCAGTCATTGTAAAGAGTCCGTCGGGTTGGATCACCGGCTCTTCAGTATCATCAGAGGCATGGATATTCTGTCACAATATCGGACATGAAACGAACCCCTTGGATACCCGTCTCATCATCGGGCACAATCCGAGGCTCATTGATGAACGGGAAAATCTTAAGGCGCAGCTCATAGAGAAGATCGGCGACTTTCTCAAGCTCCAGGCATCCATCACAAAGCTGCGGATGATAAAGGCAAAGACCACGCTCTCCTCGCAACAGGAGAGCCTGCACGAGAAGATCCTCAATGCCATCGAGACGATTCGTCACCATATCATTGATACCGACAAACGGATCCATGAGATCACTGAAAAAATCAATACCGTGTTTTCGGGGAATATCTATATCGATGGGATCGCGAATGCAGGGACGAGTATAATACTTGGCAAGGCAACAAGGGAGATTACGGAATCGCGTATAAAGACCCAGTTCTCTTTAGATAATTACGAGATCACCGAATCGGAATTTGTCATGTTGCCGGAAATCAAGGAATACCTGGAGTCAGAATAATGCAGGTCTACGACAGAGAAAAACTCTATGAGGCAGTATCCATAGGCCAACCTATAGAAGGTGAAGACCTGAGGAGGCTGGACCTCAGCGGTCTTGATCTGGGTGGTGCGAACCTGCGGGGATCCGACCTGCGGGACACAAACCTGACACGGACGAATTTTGAGGAATCCCACCTCGAGAGGGTCAAGCTGGAGGGAGCAATCCTCAAAGAGACAAACTTCACGGGGGCCCACTTATCGGAGATAACGCTGAGAGATATGGACATGCGTTCCTGCATCCTGACACGGATAACCGCATTGAACAGCCATTTTCTCAGGATCAACCTCTCGGGCCAGGATCTCTCAAAATCACGGCTGTCCGGATCTACCATTATCTATTCGACATTTAAAGACCTTGATATCTCGGACTCGGAACTAAAGGACATGAAGATCCTCTTCAGCCTCATAGAATCGTGCACCCTCGATAAATGTAACCTGTCCGAGACAAATTTCGGGTTATCCCGGTTCAAAAACACCACCATCAACAATGCGAACCTCTCCAAGACCTCATTTATGGCTTGTGCTATCGAAGATGTCCAGGTCAGGAACAGCACGCTGGAAATAGTCGACTTCAGCCTTGCCCAGATCGAAGGATTTGACGTTACGGACAGCAGACAGCGCGGCATCATTATGGAAAGGGCAACGATTAAGAACCTGAAGAGATAGGCATTTTTCTGTAAAAGAAAGTATTCAGAATCCAGTATCCATCCGCCGCGGCTGACAGAATAAAAAAACTTATTGATATCGTTGAGCCCCCGGCACCGAAGTCTCTTGAATCCTTACCCGGAATATTTACCTGCGCCAGAAGACCGGGCTCAAGACTACCAGCACCGTGTAGATTTCCAGCCTGCCCACCAGCATACAGAAGGTGAGCAGCACCTTACCCACATCCGGTATGTGCGCATAATTCGCTGCAGGCCCCACACTGGCAAGACCGGGGCCGATATTGCTCATGCATGCGATTACCGATGAGACCGACGAGGTGAAGTCGAGCCCCAGCGTGGCCATGATCAGGGATGCAAGGATGAAGAGCAGTGCATAGAATATGGAAAACCCCACCACAGCCTGCAGGATCTCGGCGGAGACAGGGATCTTGTCCCATTTTATGGACACCACGGCATGGGGATGAACGAGCTTCAAGATCTCCCTGTGGGCATATTTTATCAATATCCCTAATCTCATCACCTTCATGCCTCCGCCTGTGGAACCTGCACACCCGCCGATCACCATGAGGAACAACAGCATGGACTGGGCGGCTACAGGCCACTTCACAAAATCATAGGTGGCAAAGCCCGTGGTAGTCAGGATGGATGATGTCTGGAACGTGACATAGCGCAATGCCTCAGGGATCGAGGAGAAGGAACCTCTTGTCGACCAGAGAATGAAGAGGCAGCCAAGCACAAAGATGCCTATGTACCACCTGAATTCCTGGCTTTTGAAGTATTTGGAAACATTGCCGTTCAATGCCGCATAGTGCAGGGCGAAATTCGCCCCGGCAATCAGCATGAATACGGTGATTACCACATCGATATACGCGCTGTTATATGCTGCGATACTCGCCGTCTTCGGTGAGAATCCACCGGTTGCCATGGTGGTGAAAGCGTGACAGCATGCATCGAACCCTTCCATGCCCCCTACGTAGAGCAGTACAATCTCGGCAAAGGTGATCCCGACATAGATACCCCAGAGGAGTTTCGCGGTCTCCGTAATCCTCGGCTTGAGTTTGTCCATGGTGGGTCCGGGTGATTCCGCCCTGAATATCTGCATCCCCCCTACCCCCAGATAGGGAAGAATGGCGATTGTCAACACGATGATCCCCATACCGCCGAGCCACTGGATCAACGATCTCCACATGAGGAGGCCATGCGGCAGCACTTCCACCTGTACGAGCACTGATGCGCCGGTCGTGGTGAATCCGGAAACGGTCTCAAAGAGCGCATCGATATAGCTCGGGAAATACCCGCTGACTCTGAACGGTATGGCTCCCAGGAACCCGGCAAGGGTCCATGCAAGCGTGACAAAGAGAAATCCTTCCCTGTGCCTCAGTTCTCCACCCGGCCTGCGGGACAGTATCATCAACACCGTACCGGTCGTCAGACATACCAGCAGTCCAACTGCCAGTCCATAGAGATCATCCTCATGAGAGTAGAATGAGATAAGGAGCGGTGCCACCATTGCAAGGGCAAAGAAAAGTGCGCCCCTTCCTAAAAGATTCACGACAATACGTATATTCATCTCAGTGTTTTGATACGTATCTTAGCTGCACGTCAGGGGAAAAATCAATCTCATTATAAGCCCTTGTTCACTTTCCGGCATACCCCTTTCGAGTAAAACCGTACCCTCCATGAGAGCCACACCCGGATGGAAGAAATCTGATTGCCTCTTTAAAGCCCTCGTGGTTCCTTCAATGATCAGAAATAGTTCAGTTTGACGCTGAGCACCTTTTCCACTTTGGGCATTACGCCTCTTTTGGCAAAGATGATGACACGGTCTCCGGGATCGATCACCGTGTCTCCCCTCGGTACAATAACCCTTCCCTGTCCGCCGCGGATCACACCTGCAATAATTGCATCCCGTGGCCATTTTATATCTTTTATGGGCCGTTCCACCAGGTCCGAGGTCTCCATTGCTTCAACCTCGACAACCTCTGCCTCGACATCCGAGAGGCTCGTTATCGAGAAGATCTTCCCCTTTCTGATGAACTGCAGGATCCTTGCCACGGCCACCATGCGGGGGTTCACCACCGCATCCACGCCGATATCGCTTACCAGCGACACGTAGTCGATGTTATTCACCAGGGAGATCACATGACGATTCCCGATCCTTTTTGCCAGGAGTGAAGAGAGGATGTTTGCCTCCTCGTCGTTTGAAACGGCGATGAATGCATCCTGCTCCGAGGTTCTCTCGCTTTCCAGCAACTCCCTGTTCATGGTGGGGGAATTCAACACCGTAGTCCGGGAGAGTTTCTCGCTGAGTTCGATGCAGCGCTTTTCATCATGCTCGATGAGCTTGATGTTCATGTTCTTTCTCTCGAGCCTCGTTGCGAGCATCTCACCGGTAATGCTGCCCCCATAGATCATGACATTGTGTGTCGGCCTTGTATTGGCTCCCATCCATGTGAGGATCTCCCGGTTATCCTCCTGGTCGAGCACCACGTATACCCTGTCTCCCTTTTCTATCCGGTCCTTGCCCTTGGGAATGAGGAGTTCCCCCTGCCTGAGAATGGAGGCGATCAGAAAACTGACCCCGCTGCTCGAGGTGGATATCTCCTGGAGATTCTTGTTTACCAGGGCTGAGTCTTCGTTGATCCTGAATCCGCCGAGGCGGATCCTCCCGTCGGCGACCGAGACGGAATCCTGGGACCCGGGAATGTCGAGGATGTTCTCGATGGTATGCGTGGCCCCCAGTTCCGGGTTTATTATAAGATCGATGTCCAGGTATTCCTTTTCGAATATCTTTCGTGCGGATTCATATTCTTTGCCCCGGATCCTGACGATCTTGGTGGGGATATCCGAGAACGAGCCGGCTATAAAGGAGGCAACGAGGTTCACCTCATCAGAGTCGGTGACCGCAATAAGCATCTCCGCATGTTCGATGTTGGCTTTCTTCAGCGTCTTGATACTTGAGCCGCTGCCCCATATTACCTGTGCATCAAGCATCTGCGAGAGTTTTGCTACTTTTGCCTCGTCCTTCTCCACGACATAGACGTCGATGTCTTCCTCTGTGAGACGCTTGGCGATCATGAAGCCGACATCACCGGCACCGACGATAAGTACACTCATGGTTTCACCTGAATAATATCCGCCTTGATCCTGGATTTCAATGAAATCTTTGTCTTCTGGAAACCAAGCAGCGCTTCATCCATCTCGTCAGGGCTGCACATGATCCATGGGGTGAGTTTCTTGTCACCCGCCTCAATGGCAAGGCCGAAAAGAACTTGTTCCGCCACCACAGTCATATCGAAGTCCTTGATCCCGCTTCCCGGCAGAGACAGGCAAATGGTTTGTCTGTTCAGTTTCAGCGCGGTATCCGCCATGATCCTTCCCGCATCCTGCATGCGGGAGGCTTCGAATTCCCCGATTGGGCCGAGCCCGATAAAGATGATCTCCTTTCCGGGGAGTTCATCAATCGACCCGAGCATTACCTTTTCGCCCCAGGCCCCCTGTATTCTCCCGGACATGATCAGCTGCGAAATCTTTGCGTCGAGCTTCCAGTCCAGAAGACCGTTAATACCCTTGAGCGGCCTCTCATCACTGAAATGCCACAACCCAAAGAGCTCACACGGGATTTCGTAGATATCCCGTTTGTCAACATACACTTCCATCTGAGGCAACCTCTGTCCGCACCCTGTCAAGAACACCGTTGGCAAAGGCGGGAAATCGCGGGGACCCAAACCGCTTCGCGAGTTCAATCCCCTCATTTATTGCCACCTTATAAGGTATGTCTCTCTTGTATGCAAGCTCGTAGGTCGCGATGCGCAGGATATTACGGTCAGTGCTTGACATACGGCTCACAGTCCAGTTCTTCGATGCCTTATCGATCAATGCATCGATACGGGAAAGATAGGTGTACACCCCCTGGATGAGCTCCTGTGCATAGGGTATTATCTCGGGATCATCGACAAAGTGAGCAATGAAATCATCCAGTGTCTTGTCCGTATGGTTACACGTAACGTCAACTTGATACAGGTATTGCAGTGCTATTTCTCGTGCCTTTGTTCTGAGTCTCATATCGGCAATCAGATCTGCGCATACAGGTCCATCAACTCAAGAACTGCCATGGCAGCGTCGAAGCCCTTGTTCCCGGATTTCGTGCCTGCCCGTTCAATTGCCTGTTCAATGGTATCGGTGGTGAGTACTCCGAATATGACCGGGCACGCCGATTCCAGGGAAACCTGTGCGATCCCCTTGCTGGCCTCAGCCGCCACATAGTCAAAGTGCGGGGTGGAGCCTCTGATGACGGCCCCGAGACAGATAATGCCATCGGTCTTTTTACTGCCGGCAAGTCGTTTGGCCACCGGGGGAATCTCAAAAGCACCCGGAACCCGGTAGATGGTGATGTCGTTTACATCCACCCCATGCCTGGCCAATGCGTCCATGGCGCCTTCTATGAGCCGTGCAGTAATAAAATCGTTGAACCTGCTGGCAATGATTGAAACCTTCTTCCCCTTGCCGATTAATTTGCCCTCTATCACGTGAGCCATTTATACAACCTCCAGTATATGCCCCATTTTTTCCTTCTTGGTCTTCAGGTATTTCTTGTTCTCATCTGTTGGTGGAATTTCGATGGGGACTCTCTCGGTAACCTCAAGCGCATATCCGTCAAGACCGATGATCTTTTTGGGATTGTTGGTCATCATCCTCATCTTCCTCACTCCCAGGGAAACGAGAATCTGTGCTCCGATACCGTAATCACGCAAGTCCGGTTCGAATCCCAGTTCGACATTGGCCTCCACCGTATCTCTTCCCCGGTCCTGGAGATGATATGCCTTGAGCTTGTTGATCAGACCGATCCCTCTGCCTTCCTGCCTCATATAGACAATGACGCCTTTCCCTTCCTTTTCTATCATTTCCATGGCCCTGTGGAGCTGATCGCCGCAATCGCACCGAAGCGAATGGAGAACATCTCCGGTCAGACACTCCGAATGGACCCGTACCAGAACAGGTTCTTCTGGATCGATCTCTCCCTTGACCAATGCCACATGTTCCTTGTGATCGATATCGTTCTCGAATCCGATGAGCTGGAAACTGCCGTACGATGTGGGGAGCTGTGCCCGCACCACTTCCCTCACCAGGGTTTCCGTCTTTATCCGATAGGCAATGAGGTCCGCGATAGTGCATATCTTCAGATTATGTTCCCGGGCAAACGCCTCGAGCTGAGGACGCCTGGACATGGTACCATCATCGTTCATGACCTCGCATATGACCGCTCCCGGCCGCAATCCTGCAATCTTGCACAGATCGACGGAGCCTTCCGTCTGGCCGGTTCTGACGAGTACGCCCCCTTCCCGTGCACGTAGCGGGAACACATGACCGGGCCTGGCAAGATCCTCGGGCCTGGCATTCTCAGCTATGGCGGTCCTGATGGTAATGGCCCTGTCAGCAGCTGATATCCCGGTTGTGACACCCCGCTTGGCCTCTATGGATATGGTAAAGCCCGTACCGAACTTGCTCGTATTGTCTCTCACCATCAACGGGAGTTCGAGATTGTCGGCGACCTGAGCCTCCAGGGCCAGGCAAACCAGTCCCCTGCCATACTTTGTCATGAAATTGATCGCTTCAGGGGTGACGAACTCTGCGGCCATGGTGAGGTCGCCTTCGTTCTCCCTGTCTTCATCATCCACGAGGATGATCATTCTGCCTTGTTTAAGTTCTTCCAGTGCTTCTTCAACGGTGCTCGTAGGCATGTCATTAATCCTTTCTTTCTTATACGAACCCCTGCTTTTTCAACAGGTCTTCGAGGCTCGTAGTACTGTCTTGGCGGAGTAGTTTCTCGACGTATTTTCCTATCACGTCAAATTCCAGGTTCACCCTATCACCAGGTTTTTTTAGTGTCAAGGAAACGGTCTTTGCCGTATACGGGATGATATTCACCTCAAAGGCATCCGGATATATGCGGTTGATGGTGAGCGATACGCCATCCACCGCAATGGATCCCTTCTCGATTATGTACCGGGAGAATGCCTGGTCGAACTGTATTTTTATCTGAATGGATTCTCCGACGGTCCTGACAGATGTGATCACCCCAACCGTGTCCACGTGCCCGAGTACAAGGTGGCCGCCCAGACGTGATGAGAGCGTCATTGCCCGCTCGATGTTGACCTTGGCTCCGGGCCTGAGTGTGCCCAGGGTGGAGCGGGATATGGTTTCCGCCGATGCGGTGGCCGTAAAGACGGCGCCTTTCATCCGTGTCACGGTCAGACATACCCCGTTTACGGCGATGCTGTCTCCGAGCTTATCCTCGCTCAGCGTAGTACCGGTATCGATATCCAGGTCATAGCCCCTCTCAACGGGCCGTATTCCAATCACCGTACCGACTGACTCAATCAATCCTGTGAACATGGACCCTCCAGAGATGCCTCGACAAGCACATCCCCTCCGATGGTTTTCACCCCTGTTATCACAAGGCCATGGGCATCTGCAATCTTTTCAGGTGCCTCCCAGTCCACCAGCGGGATCCCCCTGCCCAGGAGTTTGGGCGCCACAAAGATAAGGATCTGATCCACGTTCTTCGAAAGGATAAGCCCCGAGTGTATGGAACTGCCTCCTTCGACGAGGAGTGCATGGAACCCCTTCTCCCCGAGATATGCGAGGATATCCTTCCAGGCAAATCTTCCTGTTCCATCCAGCGGCATTTTGACAACCCTCGTCCCTGTCCGGGCTATCTCCGGCCTGCTTTCGGGATCTGTGGCAGTAAAGACGATACAGTTCTCGCCGAGAACCCGTGCACTTAGGCCCACCTCGAAATCCTTATCCAGGATAATCCTGAGCGGGTCCCTCCCCCCTGCGGTCCTGCAGGTAAGCTGCGGGTCGTCCTTGAGCACGGTGCCGATTCCCACGAGGATCCCGTCCACACGATTCCTCAATTCATGTACGGCCTGCCTTGACGCTTCGGAACTGATCCACTTGGAATCGCCCGAAAGTGTTGCAATCTTTCCATCAAGGGTCATTGCAGCCTTTGCAATGACAAACGGTCTCTTTGCCTTCATCCAGAAGGCATACCACTTGATGAGGTCTTCACATGCCTGCCGTTCGATCCCGACCTCCACCTCGATGCCGCTGGTACGCAATCGTTCAATACCACGGCCTGCAACAATCGGATTCGGATCGGGCGTTCCCGTCACGACCCGTGCTATGCCGGCATCGATGATCGCCTCGGTACAGGGTGGAGTCCTGCCGTGGTGGGAACAGGGCTCCAGGGTGACGTACAGGGTGGCGCCCTGCGCATCGTCTCCTGCCTGTCTGAGCGCATATACTTCGGCATGAGGCATGCCCGCCTTTGGATGAAACCCCTCGCCCACAACACGGCCGTCCTTTACAACAACGGCCCCTACCGGGGGATTCGGCGCAGTCCTCCCCAGTCCCTGTTTCGCAAGCAGAATCGCCTGCTGCATATAGGTGCTATCATCATTCATTTCTTGTCTTTGTCCAGCCCCTTGATCTCATCCATGAATTCACTGACATCCTTGAATTCTCGGTATACAGAAGCGAACCGGACGTATGCCACCGGATCGAGTCGATGAAGTTCCTCCATAATCTTCTCGCCGATATATGATGTGGGGACCTCCCTGTCCCATTTTGACTGAATGTCCTGGGTAATCGTATCCTTGATGGTCTCTATGTCCTCGATACTCACCGGCCGCTTTTCACATGCCGTGATCATACCGGATATGATCTTGTCAGGATTGAATGCTTCCCTTCTCCCGTCTTTCTTGATGACGAGCGGGAAAAACTCCTCCACCTTCTCATAGGTGGTGAAGCGGTACCCGCAGTGCTCGCATTCCCTCCTGCGTCTGATCGAACTCCCATCCCGGCTTATCCTGGACTGGGTCACCTTGTCTTCAAGTCCAGAACATCTGGGACATCTCATGGGTCACATCCTTTGATAAATGGGAAACCGCGAGGTGAGCTCCTTCACCCCTTGCTTCACCTTTTCAATCACTGCCGGATCACCCTTGGCAGCGATGACCTGAGAGATCAGCGAGGCTACCTGTTTCATGTCTTCCTCAAGGAAGCCTCGTGTGGTCAGCGCCGGGGAACCCAACCGGATACCTGAGGTGACAAACGGGCTTTTCGTCTCGAAGGGAATGGTGTTTTTGTTCACTGTTATCGAAGCAAGATCAAGGAAGGCCTCGGCGTCTTTTCCGGTAATATCCTTGTTCGTGAGATCAACGAGCATCAGGTGATTATCGGTGCCGCCCGAGATAAGTGAGAAATCCAGGTCGATGAGTGCCCCTGCCAATGCCTGGGCATTCTTGATGACCTGAGACTGGTACTGTTTGAATCCTTCGCTCATGGCCTCCTTGAACGCCACAGCCTTGGCAGCGATCACGTGCATGAGCGGACCGCCCTGCATTCCGGGGAACAGGGCGGAATTCAGTTTCTTCGCAAATTCTTCCCTGCAGAGCACCATGCCGCCGCGGGGTCCCCGCAAGGTCTTGTGGGTTGTAGTCGTAACGAAATCCGCATAGGGAACCGGGCTCGGATGCAGACCGGTGGCCACCAGACCTGCAATGTGAGCCATGTCCACCATGAAGTATGCCCCAACCTCATCTGCGATCTCCCTGAAGATCTTGTACTCGATGATCCGGGGATAGGCACTTGCCCCTGCAATGATAAGCTTCGGTTTATGCTGCTTCGCCAGGTCTCTGAGCTGGTCATAGTCGATGCGGTGCGTGTCTTGTCTCACCCCGTAAGGGACAACATTATAGAGCTTTCCCGAGAAATTCACCGGAGATCCCATGGACAGATGCCCTCCGTGGGGCAGGCTCATCCCGAGATAGGTATCTCCCGGCTCAAGGATGGTGAAATAGACAGCCATATTTGCCTGTGAACCTGAATGAGGCTGGACATTGGCATGTTCGGCACCGAAGAGCTCCTTGGCCCTGGCGATCGCCAGATCCTCGGCCACATCGACATACTCGCAGCCGCCGTAGTATCTCTTGGAGGGGTATCCCTCGGCATATTTATTGGTCATGACAGAGCCCTGGGCCTCGAGCACTGCCTCGGATACGATATTCTCAGAGGCAATGAGTTCCAGCTTATCCTGCTGTCTTCCCAACTCATCCATTATGGCCTGGTATATCTGCGGGTCCGTGTTCCGAATGTTTTCCATACTCATGTAGATCTCCTATCTCTTTGTTCTCATTAATCAGCAGGTTTGCTTCTTAAGCAAGTTCATCTATTTTACTCAAACGCGACTGATGCCGCCCGCCCTCAAACGTGGTAGTAAGCCACACCTCTACGATATCCTGCGCAACACCGCTGCCGATCACCCGTGCTCCCAGGATAAGACAGTTGGAATCATTGTGCTGCCGTGCCATGCGTGCGGTAAAGGCATCATGGCAGAGCGTACCCCTGATCCCTTTGACCCTGTTGGCACATATGGACATGCCGATACCGGTGCCGCAGATGAGCACGATCCGTTCACACCCGCCTGTTTTCAAAAGACGGATTGCCTTGCCGGCATAATCGGGATAATCAACGGAATCCGTAGAATGTGTGCCGAGATCGACAACTTCATGGCCGCTGCGTGTTATAGCCTCTTTCACGGGATCCTTGAGAGAATATCCGCCATGATCACAGGCAAGACCGATCTTCATCCACTGTCCCTCCCGACGATCAACGCCACGTTCTGACCGCCAAATCCGAACGAATTGTTGAGACAGTAGGATACTTCGGCTTTGATGGCCTTATTGGGTACGTAGTCCAGATCGCATTCAGGATCCGCCTTGTCAAGATTTATCGTGGGCGGAATCATGCCGGTGCTGAGCACCTTCACGCAGATTGCGGTCTCGAGGCTCGCCGCACCGCCGATAAGATGTCCGGTCATGGATTTGGTGGAACTCACAGGGATCTTGTATGCAGTTTCACCAAAGACCTTTTTTATGGCCAGGGTCTCGGCCCTGTCATTCAAGGGAGTCGAGGTCCCGTGGGCATTTATGTATCCGATATCATCAGGAGAGATGCCCGCATCCGCCAGGGCCTTTTCAATTGCAAAGATGACTGCGCTGCCCTCAGGGTCAGGAGCTACGATATGATATGCATCCTGCGTCATTGCCGCCCCATAAAGGACTGCAAGTATGCGGGCCCCCCGGTCTTTTGCCTTTTCATATTCCTCCAGGACAAGGACTGCACCGCCCTCTGACATGACAAACCCGTCCCGGTCGGCATCGAAGGGTCTGCAGGCCTTTTCAGGTGCATCGTTCCTCGTTGAGAGCGCCCTCATTGCTGCAAAAGCCGAGACGGCAAACGGGGTAAGGCAGGCCTCCACACTTCCTGTTATCATACAATCCGCATCACCTGCTTGGATCAGCCTCATGGAAACAGCAAGGGCATGGCCGCCGGTTGCGCATGCGGAAGCGATCCCCATGCCGGGCCCCTTTGCCTGAACCCGCATCGCAAGCTCTGCCGAAGCAGAGTTCCCGATGAACATGGGTGCCGTCATCGGGGAGACCCTGCGGGGTCCGCGATTGGTAAATGCAGCGATCTGAGACTCGAGGGTATTTACCCCTCCTGCTCCTGTCCCGATAAGGACACCTGTCTTGCAGGGAGAATAGGAATCTTCCTTCAGAGCGGACTGCCCATAGGCATCGAGGCCTGCGGTAACGGCCATCTGGGAATAGCGATCTAAATGGCGTAGTTCCTTTTGCCCCAGATACCGCGATGGATCGAAGCCTTTGACAGGTCCTCCGAATGTGACCGGGAGATCTGCAAAGGCATCAATGCGTTCAATCCCTGATTGTGCTTCAAGGAGATTATCCCAGAGTATTTGAATGTCGCTTCCAAGGGGGGAAACTACACCTAATCCGGTGATAGCAACTTTTTTCATTTACGATTCATATCTTCGATTTGACGTAATTTATAGCGTCCTTAACCTGTTTTATCTTCTCAGCCTCTTCATCAGGAATCTCGATGTTAAACTCCTCTTCAACAGTCATGATCAGTTCAACCAGGTCAAGGGAATCAGCACCAAGATCATCAGCAAATGACATTTCGGGTGATATTTCGGAGATATCCTTCTCTAGTTGCTCCGCGATAAGTTCAATTATGCGCTGTTGAACGTCTACCATGAATATAGTCCTCCTTTATCTCTTTATAAATCCTAAGAAATCAAGTATATAGCCCGCCGTCTATAACAATTGTCTGCCCGGTAATATACGAATTGAGGTCCGAACAGAGGAACAGGACGAGCCCTGCAATATCTTCAGGCTGTCCAATCCTGCGCAAAGGGATATTCTTGATAATCTGCTCACGATCCACATCCCGTATCATATCGGTATCCACAAGACCAGGCGCTATTGCGTTCACAAATATTCCCTTCGGGCCTAATTCCTTTGCCAGGCTTTTTGTCATCCCAATGAGCCCGGCCTTTGTTGTGGCATATACACTTTGTCCCGGGTTGCCCCCCAAACCTACTACGGAAGAAACATTCACGATCCTTCCTGATTTTTGTCTTAACATATATCGGGCCACGTGAAAAGAACAGAAAAACGAGCCCTTAAGATTCGTATTCACCACCTCGTCAAAATCCGAGGTTTTTGCCCTCAGCAGTAAACCGTCCCGTGAGACCCCGGCATTATTAATAAGGATGTCTATGCGGGAATGCTTCTCGACAATATCTTTGACGGCCTGCCCCACCCGGGCTTCATCCGTTATGTCGAAACAGGCTGCCTCGGCACTGCCGCCTCCCGAGACAATTTCATGTATCACCTTTTGGGCCGCATCATTGTTCTCTTTGTAGTTCACAATGACATGAGCTCCGCACAGGCCGAGTTTGGTTGCAATTGCCGCGCCTATGCCACGGCTCGCACCCGTGACGATGGCTATGCGGGAATTCAGATCAATGTTCATGTGAGCTCACCACCTCCACCGTGGCTTCCGGGATGATCCTCTTTACCAGCGGAGCCAGCACGGATTTGGGGCCGATCTCCACGAATCGCCTGATCCCTGCATCCGCTGCATACCGTACGGATTCATCCCATCTCACCGGAGATACGAGCTGATCGGCGAGGAGCGTCCTGATCTTGTCAGGCTCTGTTTCCTCCCGGGCCGTGGCATTGAAGACAACCCTGGTTGTCGGCTCTTGCATCCTTACCCCGCGCAGATATTCCTGAAGCTCTTCTCTCGCGGATTCCATATACGGACAATGGGATGCTACAGACACCTTGAGCGGCACAATCTTTTTCGCCCCCTTTTCCTTCAGCCTGGGCCCCGCTTCACGTATGGAATGAATACTGCCCGCGAGGACAACCTGCCGGGCCTGGTTGATGTTGGCAACCCAGACATCCTCCATTGCATCGATCACACTGGATACGTCCCGGTAAGACAAACCGAGTACAGCCGCCATGCCACCCTTTCCTGCGGGCATGGCGCGTTCCATGAAGACTGCCCTGTTCTTCACCAGGGTCAGGCCGTCATCGGATGAAACAATCCCGGCAGCTACCAATGCCATGTATTCACCAAGGCTGTGCCCCATGACCATTTCCGGCTGATCGAGGCCGCTTTTGACCCAGAGAGCAGAGGTGACTGAATATATGGCTTGCTGGGCATGTACTGTAAGCCCCAAATCATCCTCCGGACCCTTTTCCATAAGGTCAATGAGTTCCTGATCCACCATGCCTCCGAGGTTCACACCGTGGGACATACCGACGAACTGGGTACCCTGACCAGGAAATATCAGACAGTATGGCATCATGCATTATTCAGAAGAGACTTTGATCACCTCTCTGCCCTTGTAATACCCGCAACTGGGACAAATCTTGTGGGGCGCCTTGGGTTCCTGACAATTGGGACAAAAGGATACCGCGGGCTCAGGAATTGCATCATGTGCTCTTCTCTTATCCCTCCTCGAACTGGAGTGTCTTCTCTTCGGTACAGGCATTTCTTGTTACCTCCTGATTTTTTCCTTCAGTACTTTCAATTTCTGCAATCTGGGATCAATTGGCTTTTCACACGTACAGCGTGCATTGTTGAGATCTGCACCGCAACCGGGACAAAGCCCCTTGCAATCCGGAGAACATATATACCGTATAGGGAGTGATAACACCAGTTCGGAAACAATATATTCTCCTAAGAAGATGCTTTTTTTGTAATATCCTATCTCACTGCTCACCCGCTCTTCCTCGAGGTGATCGGACATCCCGGGCAGAGCAGGGAGATACTCGGTTTCAAGGTCGAGCTTCACCTGGTGGGTCATGGGATTGAGGCACCGAGAACAGAAGGTCTTCACCTCTCCTGTAATATCGATGTGGGCATGAAACTTTTCCGAGTCCTTTTCCCTGACCACAACGTAATGAATGTGGAAAGGCTCCTCAATTTCGAGATCTTCGTTATTCAGGATCAACCCGATTTCCTCCGGGCTTATCCTGAGGTCCTTTTCCAGACCCGCCTCCCCGATAGTGTCGGGGATTAATTTTATGTTTTCAAATATGGTCACCTGATCCACAATAGCCCATGCTACTATTTCAAACATCTCCGTTTGTCAAGTAAACATAAGGAATGAAAGCCCTCATACACCTGTTCTTCGCACTCTTTAAGTCTGTTGATCTTTTTTCCCTTAAGGCCTTGAAAAGTATCTTTTGGCATCCATATTATAATAGATTGAGAGTGTCTGCGTTCAAAAACCCAATTGAGAGGTACGACGACTGAGCATAAAGGCTCTCGGGGACCAGAGTGCTATGGAAGTCAAGAAATTGCAACGCGTAAAAAAACAGGTTCTGCTCGGTTTCCTGCTCCTCATAACCTTGATACTTGCTATAGGGACACTCTCCATTCGGCAGATCACCGTGCTCGGCGAATTGACCTCCGCCCTGCATCAGCATCCTCTTGAGGTATCCAATGCTTCTCTGCGAGCCAGTATGAGTGTAGGTCGAATGCGCACAGGCATGAGAGATCTCATCCTCACCAATGAAGAAACCGCCCGGAATACAATATTGCAAGAATTAAACATCGAAGAGGCGAGAGTATATAAAAACCTCGACATCGTCCGCAGCAAAATACTGGGGTCAGAAGGGAGGGAGTTGGAGAAGAGAAGCAGAGACCTGTTCGATGGCTGGAAACCCATCAGGGAACAGGTCATCATGTTCACGATTGCAGGCAGGAGAGATGAAGCAGCACACATAACCATGGGAAAAGGTGCTCAATATGTGGAAACCATCCAGAAGAGCATGCATGACCTGACCTCATATGCGCGGAAAAGGGCCGACTCGTTCATTGCCCGTGCCGATGAGACTCAGCAACAGGCCAAGAGATTAATGCTGCTCTTTATCGTGACCGGAATACTCCTGTCCTGGGGGATTGCCGTCATTACCCTCAACCGTATCTACTATTCAATAAAGAAATACCAACAGGCCGAGGAAGAGAAGGAACGCCTGATCTCAGAACTGCAACAGGCGCTGTCTGAAGTCAAGAAGCTGAGCGGATTCCTGCCCATCTGTGCAAACTGCAAGAAGATACGGGACGACAGAGGATACTGGAATCAGATCGAGTCGTACCTAAAAGAACATTCCGAGGCCCAGTTCAGCCACAGTTTGTGCCCTGAGTGCGCAGAGAAACTCTACCCGAAGCTGCACAAGCGCAAAACAAATACCCCATGATATTGTGTCACCGGGCCAGTACCCTCAAGGAGGTCGCCTTGTAGACAATCCATGACCCTTCCTTGATGAAAAGCAGCCGGGACAGTGTTCATACTTCCTGGTCTTCGATTAAGATATTGATTTTGCTGTTAGTGTATTGACATGAGACCCGCTCCCGTATAGGGATAGTCATCATGCATACTGATATTAAAGCTTGGATTGACGGAGAGTTCATCGATTGCATGGATGCCAGAGTTCCTCTGCTCTCTCATAGTTTCAGCAGGGCTTCGGCGATCTTCGAGGTTCTGGCAATTACGCCTGCCAAAGGCGGCCCTGCATTCTTCTGCCTCGAAGAGCACCTGGACAGATTCTTCTATAGCGCCCAGAGCACCTACATGGCCCTGCCCATTGACAGGCATGATCTCAAGGAGGCCCTTATCCAGACTGCCAGGCGCAATTCCGTACAGAATGGTCTTGCCAAGTTCTATGCATACTTTCCTGATATCGAGCTCAGGGCAGATGCCTCGGACCACATCTCCGTGGCGATCTTCTGCCTCGATTTCACCCATGTCGGGCTCTCTCAGGAAGATACGTATAAGCCGGTATCTGTGGGAATATCCCAGTACCGGAAACTGCACCCCCAGACAACCGCAGTACATGCAAAGGTGGTGGGAAACTATGTCAACGGCTACCTGGCCAAGACCGAGATCAGACGCAAGGGCTTTGACGAAGTCCTCATGCTGGATACCAACGGGTATGTGGCGGAGGGACCGACATCGAACATCTTCTTCATAAAGGGAAGTGAGATACATACCCCGACAAAGGAGAACGTCCTCCCCGGTATCACCGGGCGGGTGATCATGGAGGTCCTTGAAGAGATGGGGCATCCGGGAAAGGAAACACATATCCTCCCCCACGACATGGACCGATACGATGAGGCGTTCTTTTCCGGAACGCTCAGACCTGTCCAGCCCATCAAGAATATTGAACATACCGCCTTTTCATGCCCGGGTCCGGTAACAAAGGCGCTCATGAGCAGGATGCAGGAGGTCCAGAAGGGCACTCTCGCGCAGTACGAGAAATTCCTCACCTATGTGGAATAGTATTGATCAGTACCGAGATCAACGACACCATTGATCAGATAACGGACAGACGACCGACCCTCAACACTTGGCGCCATATTCACCATGAGAGACAGGACGAAAGGTGTGGCATAGATAGCGACCCTATTGGTAACATCTGTTGGAGTATACAAAAATGGCTCCCCGGGAGGGACTTGAACCCCCAA
>DAISYU010000010.1:0-55691 GCA_036825155.1 Thermodesulfobacteriota bacterium
AAAGGCACCCGTGATAAGGGCAGGTGTGATGATGGCGAACATGAGCTGAAAGGCAACAAAAAGCAGATGGGGAATTGTTTCCGAATAGGGACCTGTCTCCAGTCCCACCCCTTTTAATCCAAGCCAGACAGGTGCACCGATCACACCAAGGATATCATCACCGAATGCCATGCTGTATCCGTACAATACCCAGATGATCGAAATGACACCCAGGCACACAAAGCTCTGCATCATTGTCCCAAGTACGTTCTTCGACCTTACGAGGCCTCCGTAGAACAGAGCCAGACCAGGGGTCATGAGCATAACAAGTGCCGTCGCTACGAGCATCCAAGCAGTATCTCCGGAACTAATCATACTAAGTCTCCTTTTCCGTTTGATGCCTTCTCTTAGAGCAACCATAATGCCAAACCTGTTAATATTATGTAACTTATTGAATATACATAATTAATCTCGAGAATATGCGGGTAGCACAAGACAACATTATTGTATCAAATGAATTATTAAAGAATAATATTGTTCTAAATAATTATTGGGGTTCATATTTGAATCAATATTGTGTATGAATAGATCTAAAAGAGGTATTCATACGAACGGGATGTGATGATACCTGTCGTTTTTCTGTTTGAACGTACATATTGATTTTGTCGGATAATGGATGAGGAACATAGGTATGACCAGTATTCTTACACATAAGAAAAACAAATTTGTTGAATAATGGATCTGAATGAAGGTATACAAAAGTAAGTTTTTTAAAAATAGGATTGATCATTGCTGTGGCAGTGAACGGAACGGACAAAATAGGGATAACACATTGAGGGAGCCAGAGTTTATTGACGTTTCCGTATGTTCATGTGCTGAGAATGAGCATGTCGCCTTTTTTCCGGTTCATCAAAGACCCTGTTCACAAAACCTGGAAAAACAACCATAGAGAATGAGGGGATCAAATGAAGTCGCTAAAACGAGTAACTACAGGCATCCATGGTCTTGATACGGTTATTGACTGGCTGCGCATCGGCGACAATGTTGTATGGCAGGTCGATGACATCAAGGATTACAAGGCCATAGTCACACCCTTTGTGGAGAAGGCACTGGAGGAAAACAACAAGGTCATATATATGCGGTTCGCCCAGCATGAACCGCTGTTCAAGCCGAGAGAGAACCTTACTATCTACACCCTGGATTCCTCCGTCGGGTTCGAATCGTTTTCCACCGAGGTACATACCATTGTCACTGACCAGGGAGAGGGTGCATTCTACGTGTTCGACAGCCTTTCGGACCTGCTGTCGGCATGGGCGACAGACCTGATGATCGGGAACTTTTTCCTCATTACTTGCCCGTATCTCTTCGAACTGAAGACCATCGCCTATTTCGCCCTGATCAGAAACCGGCATTCCTATGCGACCGTTGCTCGGATTCGAGAAACAACACAGGTACTGCTCGATACCTATAACTGTGAAGATGACTTTTACGTGCAGCCGTTGAAAGTCTGGAAGCGGTATTCTCCCACCATGTTTCTCCCTCACCTGGAAAAGGACGAGAACTTTATTCCCATAACGAACAGTCTCGATGCATCAAAGCTTTTCTCTCATATGTCGAGATTTGCCGAGGGAGCGAGAAGGAATCTCGATTACTGGGACAGGCTCTTTATGAAGGCGGAAGATCTGCTTGGAGAGGATTCCGATATTCTCGAAAGGAAAAAGATGATCAAGCAGCTGTGCGAGATCATGGTGACCAAAGATATCAGGATGTCGGAGCTTGTTATGGAGCACCTGACCCTGGAAGACCTCCTGGAGATCAAGTCGAGACTGATAGGCTCCGGTTTTGTCGGGGGCAAGACAGTGGGCCTTATCCTGGCAAGAAAGCTCCTGTCAAAAGATACGAACCTGAAATGGGAAGATTACCTGGAACCGCATGATTCATTCTACATCGGCTCGGACGTGTTTTACTCGTATCTGGTGAATAACGACTGCTGGAAGCTGAGGATGGAGCAGAAAACCCAGGAAGGATATTTCAAGGTGGCCCCTGTCCTTGCAGACAGGATGCTGATAGGCGCGTTCCCCGACGACATTAAAGAACATTTCTTTCAGATCATAGAGTACTTCGGCCAGTCTCCCATCATAGTGCGTTCCAGCTCCCTGCTGGAGGATTCATTCGGTAATGCCTTTGCCGGAAAGTATGAGAGCATATTCTGTGCGAACCAGGGGTCTCCCGAGGAGCGTTACGAAAAGTTTGAAGATGCGGTCAAAAAGATCTTTGCAAGCACCATGAATGAAGATGCCCTGATATATCGCAGACAACGGGGCCTCGAATATCATGACGAGCAGATGGCCCTGCTGGTACAGCGGGTTTCCGGGTCGTATCGCCAGCATTATTTCTTCCCGGACATCGGCGGAGTCGGGGTGTCTCACAATACCTTTGTCTGGAAAAAGGGCATGGACTCGAGAGCCGGCATGCTCAGGCTCGTATTCGGGCTGGGAACCCGGGCGGTTGACCGGGTCGAGGGCGATTATCCGCGGCTCGTCGCCCTGGACGACCCCCTGTCCAGACCGTTTGCCGGCAACGATGAACTGAGGACATATTCACAGCACAGTGTGGATGTAATAAATACGAGGGATAATGTCCTCCAGACGGCATCATTTTTCAACCTGATGAAAGAAAAACTCGATATCCCCATCAAGCATATTGCCGTAGAGGATGAAGAAACCACGCAGAAGCTCCGCGACCTCGGGAGGAATGACGAGAAGTCCTGGATCATCACCTTTGATGAACTCTTGTCGAACACGTCCTTTGCTGAACTCATGCACACCATGCTTAAGACCCTGGAGATGCAGTACGAATACCCTGTGGATATAGAGTTTACCGTCAATTTCACCCATAACGGCGGGTTTCAGATCAACCTTGTCCAGTGCAGACCGCTTCAGACCATAGGCGAAGAGAAGCCCGTGCAGTTTCCTACCCGTATTGATGAAGAGAACATCCTCTTCAGTATGGACGGGAACTTCATGGGAGGAAGTATCTCCCAGCCGATCGAGAGGATTATCTATGTGGAGCCGCTTGCATACAATGCCCTGCCGCTGCAGCAGAAGTATGGCGTTGCCCGGGTGATCGGTGAGCTGAACCGGCAGATAACGAGCAGAGAAGATATTCCCACTATGCTTCTCGGTCCCGGCAGGTGGGGAACAACGACACCGTCGCTCGGGGTTCCGGTGCATTTTTCAGAGATCAACAACATAATGGTGCTCGGCGAGATCGCCTCCATAGAAGGAAACTTCATGCCTGAGTTGTCTTTCGGGACCCACTTCTTCCAGGACCTTGTGGAGAACAGAATATTCTTCGTGGCCATCTTCCCGTGGAAAGATGGCGTATTTTTGAATACCTCCTGGCTGAACGGGCTTCCCAGCATACTGGGAGAACTCATCCCGGACGAGGAATTCAAGGATGTGGTGAAAGTATATGATGTGAAAGACAAAGAGATGAGAATTGTCGCCGACGTGGTGAAACAGAAGGTATTGAGTTTCTTCGGCATGGGATGAACACGTTTCTTTACAAACAGGATATAAGCTGCGGGGTACAAGGCTTTATCATTATTGAACCGAAGGAAGGATTGTATGGTTACATTGAGTTATGATGATCTTGAAATACTTCATGAGCTTGCCCGGATTCTTGCAAGTCCGCTGGAACTTCGGGAACAGCTTGAGCAGGTACTGAAGAAACTCTCGGAACAGACCGGGATGGACCGGGGAATGATTTCCATCCTCGACCGTGATTCCGGCGAAGCGATTCTCGATCTTGCCTACGGGGTAGACATCGAGGGTCTCGATATCACGTATAAACCCGGTGAGGGTATTACCGGCCAGGTGGCTCAGACAGGCAAACCCATGGTAATCGCCAACCTGGGCAAGGAGGAACATTTCCTCGACCGGACCGGAGCCCGCCGTTTTCTGGACCGTTCCGAACTCTCCTTCCTGTGCGTGCCCATCATATACGACTCCCGGGTGGTGGGGGTACTCTCAGCGGACAAGATCGCCCAGCAGGTGGACAATCAGGACTATGAGATACAATTTCTCTGTGAGGTTGCCGTTCTCATTGCCAAGGCGGTTCAGACCCGGTCAATTGAAGAGGATAACCGGCGCTTGAGAAATCTTCTGGGCCGTACACAGCGTCCGTCATCTGAGATTATCGGGAACTCCAAGAAAATGAAAGAGATATACGGCCTCGTCTCACAGGTCGCTGATTCGAACACCACCGTGATGATCCATGGAGAGACCGGTACCGGCAAGGAACTGGTTGCCAGATCCGTACACCGGAACTCGCCGAGGTCATCAGGTCCTTTTATCGAGGTGAACTGTGCCGCCATGCCCGATACCCTGATCGAGAGTGAACTCTTCGGTCATGAAAAAGGTGCTTTTACCGGAGCAAATCAACGAAGGAGCGGTCGTTTCGAAGAAGCTCATGGCGGAACCATCTTTCTTGACGAGGTAGGAGAACTCTCACCCCTTGCCCAGGCCAAACTGCTTCGGGTCATTCAGGAGCGGCAGTTTCAGCCCCTGGGTTCGACACGGATCGTAAAGGTGAATGTCCGGATCATCGCAGCCACCAACAGGGATCTTGAACAGGATGTGGCCGCAGGAAGGTTCCGTTCGGATCTGTACTACCGGCTCAATGTTTTTCCCATATACATGCCGTCTCTCAGGGAAAGAGGCAGCGATATAATCCTGCTGGCAGACTATTTTGCGGAAAAGTATTCAAAACAGTTCAAGAAATCCATCAAGCGGATATCCACACCGGCCATAGACCTTCTCCTTGCCTATCACTGGCCGGGGAATGTACGCGAACTGGAAAACTGTATCGAAAGGGCCGTACTGCTCGCAAACGGTGATACCATAGACAGCATTCACCTGCCGCCGTCGTTGCAGATGAAGGTAACTGCCCCTGAAAAGAAACGCGAGGGTAAACTCTCCAGTCTGGTCAATACTTATGAGCGTTCCCTGATCGTCGATGCTCTCAAAGATGCCCGCGGAAACCAGAGTCAGGCTGCACGCATTCTCGGCACCACGAAGCGTATCATTCAGTACAAGGTCGAGAAATACGCCATCGATACCCGGCGGTTCAGGTCAAAGAAGGATTAGAAGGGGAAGAGCATCAAGGTTTAGAGTTTTTTCGTACGAATTTGTCCAAAAGACCTGTGTGCATATATTGATGTGGTTCGATTATCCTTGAGCGGCCGGTGAAATGCCTAAGAATTTTCGTTTTGAGGTTGTTTGATCAGGATATGAATTGTGGTATGAAGGGTTCGTGCACTTTCATAGAAGAGAAAGATCAGACCGGATGATGCCGGCTTGAAATGTAACAAATTTGTTTAGATTGGAGTCGAATGTACAATATTGAGGAATATGTAACAGACATTATTTTGTATCAAGGCAGCGATAAACATGCCTTGAAAAAAAGATGATTATTTATAACAACTCGATATCAATAATTAAATTATGAAGTATGGAAGATATTCACTCCCGATATACCCGCAATATTTTCTCTGGCATGGATTTCGCTCATAGAGAGACAAGACAGCCTTAAGGAGGAACTTTTACGTGTGTCGACTGTTTGCAGTAACGAGTGAAGAACCACTCTCACCCATGGTGGCTATCAAGGCCCTGGATGTCATGAAAGAGGGCCATGACGGATCAGGGGTAGGGATCTTCATGACCGATCTGGGTGGTGATCTTGAACCGTTCAAGGGGTCTCCCATTCTTTCGGGGATATTTTCCCAGGAGGGCATCAAAAAACTCGATCGCTACATGATGGAGCTCGGTCTGCTCACAAAATACAAGTTTTCCATCCGTCCGTCTAAAGAACCGCCGGCAGGGACCCCTCAGCGGGATGTATACCTCATACGCGTGTACGAATATCCCTATGAATGGGACGGCCTTTCAGAAGCCGAGATCGCAAATCGGCTCATGAAAATACGGGTTGATCTGAGAAGGCTGGGAGAAGAAGACGGTTCCATGATGGTGTTTTCTCTCTGGCCTGATACAATCATGATCAAAGAGGTCGGGGACCCCATGCAGATTGCAGAGTACCTGGGCCTCGACAGAAAAGGGCTTCAGGCCCGTGTCATTATGGCGCAGGGCAGACAGAATACAAACTACGCCATCACCCTCTATGCTTGCCACCCGTTCTTTATCCAGGGTGTTGCAAGTATGACAAATGGTGAGAATACCGCCTTTGCCCCCATCAGAGAATATCTGATGTCACGCGGTTACGAAGGATACATGGGGTATCAGTCCGATTCCGAGGTGTTTACCCATATACTCCACTATACAACGAACATTCTGGGACTGGGGATAGACTCATACAAGCATATTATAACCCCGTTGAAAGATGAAGAACTCGTTCGGCATCCTGACAATCTGTTTCTTCGTCAGCTCAAGCACAGCTGCAGGTTTCTCACGGTTGACGGACCGAATTGCGTCATCGGGTGTCTTCCGGACAAGACCCTGTTTATGGTCCAGGACAGCAAGAAGCTTCGTCCGGGAGTAGTCGGAGGAAGACCGGGCATGTTTGCCTTTTCCTCGGAGATGTGCGGACTCGAAGAGGCAATCCCGTCGCGCGAAAAGAATTATGAATTTCAGCCAATGAAGTATGATGTTGCATACGTAGATCCATCAAGGATGGAGGTGAAGAGATGGAACCAGTGGGAAAAATGCATCCATCCACATTAAATCAGAAAGACCTGCTCTGGCATATCCTCTGGGACAAGGCCAAGTGCACCCTGTGCGGGAAGTGTACGGCCGTATGTCCTGTACGGGCCATAGAACTCGGGGTACACCGGAAAAGAGAGGTGAACGTCCCTGTTGGCCTGGTGGAAAAACCCTCGAACATCTATACCGTTTACCACGGCATCATGCAGGTCACTGACCCGGCACATGCCTGTGTCGGCTGCGGCATGTGCACCCATGTATGCCCCAACTCTGCCATATATCCCGTGATGAATGAAGAAAAGGACAAGCTGCGCTTCCATGTGAATGACGGAGGAGAGCCGAGGAGACGTGGGGGCAGGCGCAACGATTCCGGCAGTCTTCTCGACCGGATCAAGTTCGTGAGGATATCGATGCTCACCGACCCGGCCCTCGATGCCGGGAGGCATGAGTTTGAACTGCGGACCCTGCTCGGGCGTATCCTCCCGCCGGAAGAGGCGATAAAGGCATCACGGGAAAACAGTTGGATACCCCCGGTACGCGAGATCTACCCATTGATTATCGGCGGCATGTCCTTCGGTGCACTCTCACCGAATATGTGGGAAGGCCTTCAGATGGGAGTGGCATACCTGAATGAGGAAATGGGCATGCCGGTACGGATCTGTACCGGTGAGGGAGGCTGTCCTCCAAGGCTTTTGCGTTCCAGATTTCTAAAGTACGTAATCCTCCAGATTGCGAGCGGTTATTTCGGGTGGGATGAGATCGTTCATGCCATTCCTGAGATGAAGGAAGATCCGTGCGCCATCGAGATCAAGTACGGCCAGGGTGCAAAACCAGGAGATGGCGGACTTCTGATGTGGTACAAGGTCAACAAGCTCATTGCAGCCATCAGAGGGGTGCCCGAGGGTGTGAGTCTTCCCTCACCACCCACACACCAGACCAAGTATTCCATTGAAGAGAGCGTCGCAAAGATGATCCAGTCCATGTACATGGCCTGGGGGTTCAGGGTTCCCGTGTACCCGAAGATCTCTGCAACGACCACCTCGCTTGCAGTACTCAACAACCTTGCCAGGAATCCCTATGCCTCGGCACTTGCTATAGACGGGGAAGACGGTGGAACAGGAGCAGCCTACAACGTCTCCATGAATCACATGGGCCACCCTATAGCGAGCAATATCAGGGATGCCTATCTCAATCTGGTGAAGATCGGGAAACAGAACGAGATCCCGATATTTGCAGGAGGAGGTGTCGGCAAGAACGGAAATCTTGCGGCGAATGCAGCCTCCCTTATCATGCTCGGTGCAAGCGGGATCCAGATCGGAAAATATATCATGCAGGCAGCGGCCGGATGTATCGGCTCTGAGAACGACAGGTGCAACATCTGTAACATCGGACTGTGCCCGAAGGGTATCACCTCTCAGGACCCGAGACTCTACCGTCGTCTCGACCCCGAGCATGTAGCACAGCGTGTAGTCGATGTGTTCCTGAGTTTCGACTCGGAACTCAAGAAGATCCTTGCACCGTTGGGCAGATCCACCTCGCTGCCTATCGGAATGTCCGATGCCATCGGGATTGATGATTATCATGCAGCTCAGCAGCTACAGATCAAGTATGTCGTATAAAGAGGATAGTGAATGGATCAGCGTGAGAAGATTGTAATCTCCGGCATGGAAGATGGAATCCGGATCGAATCCCGGATTCTTGAAGAACGCATACAGAGTGCCGTGAAGAGAGGATATCTGGATATCGATGTCCAGGCATACGGTCAGCATGGCATAGGAGGAAGGCTGAGAAACACGGGTGACAAACCCGTGAGGGTCAACATATACGGTTATCCGGGACAACGAGTCGGGTCCATGGGATCCCACCAGACCCATATCGAAATACACGGACCGGCATCTGATGACGTAGGCTGGCTCAATGCGGGCGCCACCATCGTCATCCATGGCGATGCAACAAACGGCGTGGCCAATGCCATGGCACAGGGAAAGATCTATGTTGCCGGCGACATCGGTGCCAGGGGTATGACCATGACCAAGAGCAATCCCCGCTACGATTCTCCCGAGTTGTGGGTTCTGGGAGGCGTCGGCGATTCATTTGCCGAGTTCATGGCCGGCGGTGTATCCGTGATCTGCGGTCTGGGATCACACTACCGGGGCAACATCCTTGGCCACAGACCCTGTGTGGGTATGGTCGGCGGCAAGATCTTTTTCCGGGGAACACAGAGGAATTTCAGCGAAAAGGATGCAAAGCTCGTAAGGATTTCCAACAAGGACTGGTCATGGCTCACTGAGAACATGAAGACCTTCCTCGATACCATCGGCAGGGACGATCTGTTCGATATCCTGACATCAGAAAGATCGGCATGGCAACTCCTCGTGGCGCTGCAGCCGCACGAGAAGATGGAGAAGCCCAAGATATCAATGGCCCGGTTCAGAACGGATATCTGGGAGAAGGAACTGGGAGATGGCGGCTTGATAGGCGACCTCGTGGATATTGACAGGAGTACCGTCGAAGTGATCACAACCGGCTCTCTGCGAAGGTTTGTGCCTTCCTGGGAGAACAATAAATACCTGCCTCCGTGTCAGGCCAACTGTCCTACCGGCATGCCGGTACAAAAGAGATGGGACCTCATCCGCAAAGATGACATCGGCCAGGCTATCGACCTTGCGCTCGAATATACACCGTTTCCTGCAACTGTATGCGGATACCTCTGCCCAAACCTCTGCATGGACAACTGCACAAGGGGCCAGAGTTTTCTTCCTGCTGTCGATATCACGGTTCTCGGCAAGGCAAGTGTCGACGCCGCCCCACCTCAACCAAAGCCGTCCACCGGCAAGAAGGTGGCGGTCATCGGCGGCGGACCGGCCGGTTTGTCGGTCGCATGGCAGCTCTGGATGAACGGGCATGAACCGGTGGTTTTTGACCGGTCAAAGAAACTTGGCGGAAAGATCGCCAGTGTCATACCGCACAGCAGGTTTCCCCAAGAGGTTTTTGAGCATGAGCTGAAAAGGATATCCGAGAAGATATCCCATGTGAAAATGGAGAGAGAACTCACTGAAGAAGGCTTTGCAGATATCAGAGACGCCCATGATTTCACCGTTGTGGCAGTGGGGGCTCAACTTCCCCGCGAGATCAAGGTGAAGGGACATGACCAGACCCTTACCGCATTGCAATATCTCCAGCTTTCAAAGACGAATGCAATAAAAGCAGGCAAACGTGTGGTTATCATCGGCGCAGGAAACGTAGGATGTGACGTGGCAACCGAGGCCCGCCGTCTCGGGGCAGATGATGTGACGCTGATCGATATCCAGGAGCCGGCCTCCTTCGGAAAGGAGAGGGAAGCAGCAGAGGCCGTCGGGGCAAAATTTATCTGGCCGGTCTTTACCAAGGCCATTACAGAAAAAGGTGTGGAACTCACCAATGGAGATATTCTCCCGGCTGATCAGGTTGTTGTTTCCATCGGAGACAAGCCTGATCTGCACTTTCTTCCGGTAACCATCGATGTGGCAGATGGATTTATCAAGGTAAACGAGAGTTTTCAGACGAGCGATCCCAAGGTTTTTGCGATAGGGGACAGCGTCCGCCCCGGTCTGATCACCGATGCAATCGGTGCGGGGAGAAAGGTTGCCGTTGCAATAGATGCCCGTCTGAGAGGAAAAGATGGGACTTTTGATAAACTTCCGGTTATAGATACAAAAAATGTTAAACTGGAGTACTATAATCCGCGAGAAGAGAAACCCTCGGATCTTCTGGGGTGCTCCCTTCAGTGTGCCTCATGCGGGGGATGCCGCGACTGCGGGCTTTGCGAGGCCCTGTGTCCTCAACAGGCGATCTCACGGAGGGATCTTCAGCGAGGGGAATATGAGTACGTAGTTGATGACCAGTTATGTATCGGTTGCGGATTCTGCTCCGGGGCATGCCCCTGCGGGATCTGGGAATTAAGAGAGAATGAACCCTTAGAATAGCTTCTCCCCGGGAAGAGGAGACAAGGAATAAATCCAAATAATGGAGGAATGAGATGTTAGAATGTACAACAAAACAGGATGTTCTCAATGCGGTCAAGGAACACAACGTGAGTTTCATCCAGTTCTGGTTCACCGATGTTTTAGGCAGGCTCAAGAGTTTCAATATCACGCCCTCTGAACTTCCTGAAGGACTTGAAGAGGGAATGGGCTTTGACGGCTCCTCTATCGAGGGATTCGCCCGGATCCATGAGAGTGATATGATCGCCATGCCGGATCCGACCACATTCAAGCTGCTGCCGTGGAGGCCGGGTGACATGCCGGTTGCACGCATGATCTGTGATGTGCTGAACCCGGACGGGACACCCTATGCGGGGGACCCGAGATATGCCCTGAAGCGCATATTGAAGAAAACAACCGACCTCGGGTATACAGTCTATCTTGGTCCGGAACTGGAGTATTTCTACTTTGCCGATGAAAGTAAACCCACCATCATCGACAAGGGTGGTTACTTTGACGGGCTGCCGGTGGACCGGGCCCCCGACATCAGGAGAGATACCATATTTGCCCTGCAGAAGATGGGCATTCAGGTTGAATACAGTCATCATGAGGTGGCACCTTCCCAGCATGAGATCGATCTTCGCTACAAGGAAGCCCTGCTTATGGCAGATATCGTCATGACATACCGCACGGCAGTAAAGGAGATCGCCAGAAGGCACGGTGTATATGCCACATTCATGCCCAAGCCGCTGGCAGGAGAGAATGGAAGCGGCATGCATGTCCATCAGTCCATGTTCAGAGGAAAAGAGAATGCGTTCTTTGATTCATCCGACCAATACAACCTGTCAAAGGAAGGAAAGCACTACATAGCAGGTATCCTTACCCATGCTCGTGAAATCGTGGCGGTTACAAATCAGTGGGTTAATTCCTACAAGCGCCTTGTACCAGGTTACGAAGCCCCTGTGTATGTTTCCTGGGCACGGCGAAACCGCTCGGCAATGGTACGGGTCCCCATGTACAAGCCCGGGAAGGCCAATGCAACCAGGATGGAGTTCAGGGCACCCGACCCTGCATGCAACCCGTACCTCGCATTTGCCGTACAGATTGCAGCCGGTCTGAAGGGTATTGAGAAAGAGTATCCGCTTCCTGATCCCATCGAACAGGATATATTTGAGATGGATGAAAAGGCACGGGAAGTTGCCGGTATCACCTCTCTGCCGGGCAACCTGTTTGAGGCCATCAACGAAGTGTCGCAAAGTGAGCTGGTGAAAGAGGCCCTTGGCGAACACATCTTCAACAAGTTCATCGAGAACAAGAAAAAAGAGTGGGATGCCTTCAGGATTCATGTAAGCCAGTTTGAGCTGGACAACTATCTTCCGGTGCTTTAGATACACGGCATCATTACCGGCCGGGCATGGTACAACACCATGACCTGGCCGGTATGTATATACTCTGACACAGAGCGCAGAGACCTGGAGGGCTCAGTGGTGAATAATGGAAAAAGGCCGGCCGTTCTTGTACTGGAGGATGGTTCCTCCTTTTTCGGACACACATTTGCCGGTGATGGCGAGACCTACGGCGAGGTAGTTTTCAACACGGGCATGACCGGATATCAGGAGGTGCTCACGGATCCCTCGTACAAAGGGCAGCTCCTGGTCATGACCTATCCACTCATCGGGAATTACGGCATTAATGATGAAGATATGGAATCCTCAGCCATCCATATGGAAGGATTCATTGTCCGGGAGTATCAGAGCCGGCCCAGTAACTGGCGATCGAAGAAGACACTGAAAGAGTATCTTGAGGAACATGGGAAAATTGGGATAGAAGGCATTGATACCAGGGCGGTGACTCGCCGTATTCGAACACGCGGCGCCATGCGCGGTATTGTCTCCACCAGAAGCAGAGACATAAAGAAGCTCCTTGGCAAGCTGCAGATATATCCCGGACTCGTCGGACAGGACCTCGTGCAGTATGTAACGAGCTCAGAACCGTATGTATGGAAAGACGGCAGGAAGGTTCCATTCAAGGAAATTACAGAGAAAAAGGCGCTCTACCGGGTTGTTGTCCTTGACTGCGGGGTGAAACTGAATATCCTGAGAAATCTTGAGAAGTGCGGTTGTGAGGTCGTTGTTGTCCCTGCAACAGCGTCCCCGCAGGATATCCTGTCTTATATCCCGGATGGTGTCCTGCTCTCCAACGGCCCCGGCGATCCTGCACCGCTTCACTATGCAGTGGCCACGGTAAAATCACTCCTGGGCAAACTCCCCATCTTCGGCATCTGTCTCGGCCACCAGATACTCGGTCAGGCCCTGGGCGGAAAAACCGAAAAACTCAAGTTCGGGCATCATGGGGTCAATCAGCCGGTCAAAAACATGCGGACAGGCAGGATCGAGATCACCTCGCAGAATCATGGTTTTGTCGTCATAGCCGAGACCCTGCCGGCTGATGCCCGGATAACCCACATAAATCTCAATGACAACACCCTTGAGGGGCTGTACTACCCGTCCATGAATGCGTTCAGCGTTCAGTATCACCCGGAAGCGTCTCCGGGGCCCATGGATGCGCACTATCTCTTTGATGAATTTATCAAAATGATGGGGCTGGATTCAGGCAGAAAGACGATATGATGTACTGTGAAGTATCTTGAAAACAGAAGAATCGTGGGGAAGAATTATACGGGAATCTGAGATGAAAAGAGGCAATCATGCATAAATTATTACGTATCCTTATCCGAACACTGCATGGATGGCACGTCTATATCGGGAAAGATCCTGGTAATCTCCCGGGACGCTCCATCGTTGTCTTCCCTGTTCTCAAAGACGTTCTGTACTGTGGTCTGGCAGGCATATTAGTGATCAAGAGATTATCCGGACCTGGCAAGGACAATGTGTTTTCAAAACTTTCCGGATTTTTTGACCTGATACGCAGCAACACCCTGGATACGGTACTGGATGGGACCACCTCGCCTGAGACGTATCTGTGCCCCCATGTGCTCGATTCATTTTTGCAGGAGCTCTTTGAACTGAAACAGGATCCACAGGCACAACGTGAGATGATCTATGAAACACCCATAGATCGGATTGAGGCACTGGCTTCTCAGATGGCGGCATTCATCGACCAGGAAGAGCGCAATCTCGAGAAGCATGCCGTGCGTTTTTCCACAAAGGAAATAGAGAAGATGTCACAGGCACTCATCTTTCTGAAGGATATCCTGTGGGGGCTTGATGAGGATCTTCTCAAGAATCAGCTGAAAATACTCGAGTTGTCGGACAGAGACACGATCATCTCTCCCGAAGCATTTGAGAAGTATCAGAGGATTAACTTTACCTTGAACACTCTTGACAGACTGGAGGTAAGGGGGAGGGACTCCTGTGGATTGCAGATAACATTAGCGTTCAAGGAAACGGCGCAGTTCGAGGAAGTCCTGCGCAGGATCAAGCAGGAGGGGCTCTATGAAGAATTCATGGAGCGGTGCAATCCCGGGGATTTATGGGACAGAGCCATAAACCTGTGTCCGAATGCACTCACCTTCACCTATAAAACCGCCCTTGTTACCGGAGATCTGGGAGACAACACCAAAAAATTGAGAAGTTCGATCGGGTCTGATCCGATCCTCCATTCGGCGCTGAATTTCTCAAACGATTCGCAGATGTACCTGGCCCATACCAGATGGGCATCCGTCGGTGCTATCAATGAGGCAAACTGTCATCCTGTCAACAACTTCAGTGTGGATTCCTCGTCGGATCAGCACTGGGGGTTTATAGCTGCGAACAAGACCTATCCATATTATGGAAAAGGTCCCTGGGCAATAAATGTCGTGCTGAACGGGGACATCGACAACCATCCTTCATTAAAGGAAAACCTTGAATCCGGCAGATGGCAGGTGGATTCGCGCATTACCACGGACACGAAGGTAATACCTCTCCAGATAGAGCAGTATTTGTATGAGGGACACGACCTCAAAGAGGCGTTCAGGAAAGCTCTGAATGATTTCGAGGGCTCTCATGCCATTGCGATGCAGAGCAATCTGGAGCCGGGAAAGGTCTTTCTTGCGCTCAAAGGAAGCGGCCAGTCCATCTATATAGGGCTCTGCCGCAATCAGTACATATTTTCCTCGGAACTGTACGGGCTCGTGGAAGAGACGCCCCATTTTATCAAGATGGATGGTGAAACACAGCGCATACCGGGAAATGACCGTTCACGGGGACAGGTCTTTGTGTTGAGTAATGACAACGGGGACGGGGCAGGCGGGATCGAAGCCATGTACTACGACGGATATCCCCTGGAACTCTCTGATGACGACATTCAATCTGCCCAGATAACCACCAGGGATATCGACCGAGGAGAATTTCCCCACTACCTGCTCAAAGAAATCCTCGAATCACCGAATTCCGTCAGAAAGACCATCCGTGGCAAGTATAAGATTACAAAAGGCTCTTCCGTAGAGTTCAACCTCGATGATGATATCCTGCCCGGCAAAACGAGACATGCCCTGATCAGTGGACAGATCCGCAGTATCAGTGTGATCGGACAGGGGACTGCTGCAGTCGCTGCATCTGCTGTGGCGGAAGCACTTTCGATCTACCTCAAGGGAACGCACATTACCGTGCAGGCACGCAAGGCATCCGACCTGAGCGGATTCTGCCTTGACGATGACATGTCAGGTTCCCTCGTTATTGCCATCACCCAGTCAGGAACCACAACGGATACCAACAGGGCGGTCTCCATGGCGAAACAGAGAGGCGCCCATCTGATTGCAATCGTGAATCGCAGGCAGTCGGATATAACCAACAAGGTGGATGGGGTATTCTATACAAGCGACGGGCGGGACATCGAAATGTCCGTTGCCTCCACCAAGGCTTTTTATTCCCAGATTACCGCAGGCTATATACTGGCCCTTTTCTTGTCAAAGCTTCTCGGTACGCTGTCTGACGAGCGGATCTCCCATGAACTCAGGCAGCTGGAAAATGCACCGTCGCTCATGAGAAGGGTGATCGAGAAGAAGGGCTCCATCAGGCAGTCCGCGTGGGATCTGGTCAGGAAAAAGAAATACTGGGCGGTTGTAGGAAGCGGGACAAACAAGGTCGCCTCTGACGAGATAAGGATCAAACTGAGCGAACTCTGTTACAAGACCATATCCACCGACATCGTTGAGGATAAAAAACACATAGACCTTTCCGCAGAGCCGCTGATTGTTGTCTGTTCGGCAGGTACCCCGGAGATAGTACTGGAAGATATCATCAAGGACGTTGCCATATTCAACGCACACGCAGCCAATGTCGTGGTCATTGCAGATCAGGGCGAGAATCGGTTCTTAAACATCGCGGATGCTGTTGTATTTGTTCCCAGATCATCATTTCCCGTTTCCGTCATACTGAATACTTTAGCCGGGCATATCTGGGGGTACTACGCTGCCTGCAGCCTCGATGCACAGGCAGGTTCATTCAAGTCCTTCAGGATCAAACTTTCGGAAATAATGAGGGATCAGGAACAGCAGAACGTATCGATCTATGAAAGTCTCGACGATCGTGAGCTTATCAGGGCAGTGGAGGATTTTTCCTCCATATTCAATTCCTGGAGACGGTCCGGGGCGCTGGCATCGATGAATGTGGAGACCGCTTCGGATCTGACATTGCTGCTGAAATATGCTGTGGGTAAGATGCCTATAGAAGATTTCTGGGATGAGTTCGGTGACATAAGAACCACATCATCCCCCCTTGACATGCTGGACATCTGTCTCGGCAAGGCGATCGATGAACTCTCCCGGCCGGTGGATGCGATCCGTCATCAGGCAAAGACGGTTACCGTGGGTACCAGCAGGAAGATCGAGGCGCCCAAGGGGATATTGTTCAAAACCATGGAAGATCTGCAGTTCTCCATAGAGAACATTCCGGCAAAAGACGGCATACGACTCAAGAGACTGCAGGATGCCGTCTCGCTCATCAACGGCTATACCCTCTATGGAATCAATGGACTCGATGAAAACGGCAAACCGACTCCTGATTCCACAATCACGGTGAAGAATAAATCCGGTGTTGCTGCCGGGATGCACTCACGGGCAGAGGACACAAAAGTTTTGATGGGAACAAAAAAGAGCATCGTGCGTACCGGTGATGTGTATGCAGGTAACGGCAAGTGGGATAATGCATCCATCATCATCATACCGCTTATCGGCGCACGTCGTATTGTAGAGAATCTGCTTTTGCTGCATGTGGATTTCAATGAAGATCTCCAGATAGAACAGAAAATAGAAATACTTGGAGATAAATTCAATGACATCAAAAATTTGATCAACGAGTACAACGTTACCTGGGACGACGCTTTCCTGGGAGAGCTCTCCATGAAGTTCCTGCTCGGTGAGGATACGGAGATAATTGCCAAGAAGATTACGGATTCTCTGGAGGCCGGCTCAAACCTGTCATGAGTACGGCACGCCCTGCAAGGCATAAGGTGAAGAAAGAAGAAGACAGCGACGAGAAATGCATAAGAGAGAAAATGTATTGAAGATGAACAGGTGTTGTCATGCCCAAGAGAGATGATCTGAAAAAGATTCTCATTATCGGATCAGGTCCAATCGTCATATCACAGGCCTGCGAATTTGACTATTCAGGTGTGCAGGCATGCAAGGCCCTGAAAGAAGAAGGGTACGAGATTGTCCTGATAAACTCGAATCCCGCCACCATCATGACCGATCCTGAGATGGCGGATAAAACCTATATCGAGCCTATAACGGCTGAGGTCGTATCGCGTATTATCGAGCTGGAGCGGCCTGATGCGATTCTTCCTACGCTGGGTGGCCAGACCGGCCTCAATGTGTCTGTCGAGGTTGCCGAGATGGGGACACTGGAGCGTTTTGGCGTGGAGATGATAGGCGCAACCCCGGAGGTCATTCACAAGGCCGAAGACCGCGAGAAATTCCGCCATGCCATGGACCGCATCGGACTGAGGGTCCCGGCCAGCGGTTTTGCCCGAAGCATGGATGAGGTCTTTGCGGTTGCCGGAGAGATCGGCTACCCTATCATCATCCGTCCGTCATTCACACTGGGAGGCATCGGGGGAGGCATCGCATACAATCCTGAAGACCTTGAAAAGATTGCCAAGGGAGGACTCGATGCGAGTATGATCGGTGAAATCATGCTCGAGGAGTCTGTTATCGGCTGGAAGGAATACGAACTCGAGGTCATGCGGGACAAGGCGGACAACGTGGTAATCATCTGTTCCATCGAAAACATGGATGCCATGGGCGTGCATACCGGGGATTCCATCACCGTTGCACCTGCCCAGACCCTGACAGACATGGAGTACCAGCGTCTGAGGAACGCCGCGATTGACATCATGCGGGAGATCGGGGTGGAGACAGGCGGCTCGAATGTACAGTTTGCGGTCAACCCGCAAGACGGCGAGATTGTGGTCATAGAAATGAACCCCCGAGTCTCCAGGTCATCCGCCCTGGCCTCGAAGGCAACTGGTTTTCCCATTGCGAAGATTGCGGCAAAGCTTGCCGTGGGATATACGCTCGATGAGATCCCCAATGATATCACCAGAGAAACCTATGCTTCCTTTGAACCAACCATCGATTATTGTGTGGTGAAAATCCCCCGCTGGACCTTCGAGAAGTTTCCGGAGACCGAGGACCTGTTGACCACCTCCATGAAGTCCGTGGGAGAGACCATGTCCATAGGAAGGACATTCAAGGAGGCGCTGAACAAGGCCATACGATCCCTCGAGATCGGACGGTTCGGACTCACCAATCCTTCTGATGCACAGCAGACAACCAACAAGAAGGAGATCATAGCAGAACTGACCTTTCCCAATTCCCTGCGTCTTTTCAGGATCGCCGAGGCCATGAGAATAGGGCTGAACGTTGAAGATATTCACGCCATGACAAAGATCGACCCGTGGTTTCTCCACCAGATACAGGAACTCGTGGATTTCGAAGACCTGTTGAGCCGGAGCGAATTCAGCGATGAGATCTTAATGGAAGCCAAACGGTTCGGATTCTCCGACCGTCATTTGTCCGGGTTGTGGCATGTCAGTGAAAAAAAGATACGGGAGATGCGTTACCGCGAAGGGATCATACCGGTTTACAAGCTCGTGGATACCTGTGCCGCTGAATTCGAGGCATATACCCCATACTACTACTCGACCTACGAGACAGAGACAGAGGTGCGGCCCTCACAGAAGTCCAGGGTCATTATCATAGGCGGCGGACCGAACAGGATCGGACAGGGGATAGAATTCGACTACTGCTGTGTTCATGCCTCCTTTGCTCTCAGGGAAATGGGGTATGAAAGCATCATGATCAATTCGAATCCAGAGACCGTGAGTACGGATTATGACATCTCGGACAAGCTGTTCTTCGAGCCCCTTACCCTGGAAGATGTCCTCCATGTTGTTCGCAGTGAGAAGCCCAAAGGTGTTATCGTGCAGTTCGGCGGACAGACTCCGCTCAATCTGGCGTCCGATCTCAGAAAAGCAGGAGTTCACATTCTCGGGACATCGCCTGATGCCATCGACAGGGCTGAGGACAGGGAGCGGTTCCAGGAGATCGTAGACAAACTCGGCCTGAAACAGCCCCAGAGCGCTATCGTTACCACTACAGAAAAGGCATTGAGCGTAGCGCAGAAGATCGGGTTCCCGGTACTCGTGAGACCTTCATACGTGCTGGGGGGGCGATCAATGGAGATCGTCTATGACCTGGATACGCTGGAATCGTTTATGGCCGGGGTGCTCAAGATTTTCCCGGGCAATCCCATCCTGATCGATAAATTCCTGGAGGATGCGGTGGAGGTGGATGTGGATGCCATAAGCGACGGCACCATCACGGTGATCGGCGGGATCATGGAGCACATAGAGGAGGCCGGAATCCACTCGGGAGACAGTGCATGTGTACTGCCGCCCATGACACTCTCGAAAGACATCCTGGATACGATACGCTCCCAGACACGGATCATTGCCAGGGAACTCGGTGTAGTGGGGTTGATGAATATCCAGTATGCGGTGAAGAGCGGCGAGCTCTATGTGCTGGAGGTAAACCCGCGGGCGTCCAGGACTATCCCGTTTGTAAGCAAGGCCATAGGCGTTCCTCTCGCCCAGCTTGCCACCAAGGTCATGCTGGGAAGTACCCTGGAAGAACTGGGATTTACCGAAGAGGTCATCCCGAAACATATCTCCGTGAAGGAAGCGGTGTTCCCTTTCAAGCGTTTCCCCAATATCACTATCGCACTCGGGCCTGAGATGAAATCAACAGGGGAGGTCATGGGGATAGACGCCACATTCGGTTCTTCCTTTGCCAAGGCTCAGATGGCAACCGGTGTCGGGCTGCCGGCCGGGGGAACGGTATTTATCAGTGTTCATGACTACCATAAGGACAGGATCGTCGCTGTTGCAAAAGAGTTTGCCAAACTCGGTTTCAACATTGTGGCCACACGTGGCACAGCCGAGAAACTCAATGAGAACGGCGTGAAGGCTGATATCATTCTGAAGATGAGTGAAGGCAGGCCCAATGTGGTGGATCATATCAAGAATAATGATATTCATATGATCATTAACACGAGTATCGGCAGAAGACCCTCTGAAGATGCCTATAATATCCGCCAGAGCGCGATTGCCTACAATATCCCGTATGCGACGACAATTGCTGCCTCGCGGGCAACAGTAGAAGCGATCAAGGCGTTACAGAAAGACCAGTGGCGTATACAAGCCATACAGGAATACTATAAAACGGGCTTGGGGTCTTTAGTCTGACCTGCATCTTCTTACGTATGCCAAGTGCTCGGCAACGGATGAAAATCTTTCCGCCTGGGCATATGCAAAAGGACGGTGCCTGATATGGTAATGAGAAAAAAATGTATCATTGAGAGGGGGTTATGAAAGGATACTTTCTTGACACAATCGCTTTTCCTAAGGTAGATAATCGCCATGTCTCCTAAAAAGTCCACGAAATACATATTCATCACCGGAGGTGTGCTCTCTTCTCTGGGAAAAGGCCTTGCTGCAGCATCGATCGGGGCAATCATGGAAGCGAGAGGGCTCAAGGTAAACAACATCAAGCTGGACCCGTACATCAATGTGGATCCCGGGACCATGAGCCCGTTCCAGCACGGCGAGGTTTTTGTCACTGATGACGGTGCCGAGACCGATCTTGACCTGGGCCACTATGAGCGGTTCACCTCGTCGAATCTGACCTGCAAGAACAATTTCACCACCGGACAGATATACGACAGCGTAATACAGAAGGAACGCAACGGAGAATACCTCGGCAAGACCGTGCAGGTGATCCCGCATATCACGAACGAGATCAAATCCCGGATAATAGAGGCGGCACAAGGAAATGACATCGCCATTGTGGAGATAGGAGGGACCGTGGGCGATATCGAGTCTCTGCCGTTTCTCGAGGCAATACGCCAGTTCGGGTTCGACATGGGCAAGAGCAATGTACTCTACATCCACCTGACTCTTGTACCCTATATCCCCACTGCAGGGGAATTGAAGACCAAGCCCACGCAGCACTCGGTTCAAAAACTTAGGGAGATCGGCATCCAGCCACAGATCCTTCTGTGCAGATCCGAAAAAAGACTTTCGGATGATTTGAAAGAGAAGATCGCGCTGTTCTGCAATGTGGATAAGGCATCCGTCATAAATGCAATAGATGTGGACAATATCTATCAATGTCCTCTCGAGTTTCATCGCCAGGGCCTTGACGACCGGATCGTGGAATATCTCAACATGTGGACGAGGGAACCGCGTATGCAGGGGTGGGAAAAACTCATCGATACCTTCAACAACCGGACGCAGGAAGTGAACATCGCTATTGTGGGGAAATACGTCAAGCTCACGGATTCATACAAAAGCCTGAACGAGGCCCTGGAGCATGCAGGCCTGTTCAATAATACCAAGGTGAACAGGATATATGTCGATGCAGACGCACTTGTAGAGGACGCTGATATATCACACCACTTCAAGGATATTCACGGGGTGCTGGTACCCGGAGGATTCGGCGAGCGCGGTGTTGAAGGAAAGATCCGTGCCATCGAATATGCACGCCAGGCAAAGCTCCCGTTCTTCGGTATCTGCCTGGGCATGCAGCTTGCGGTGATCGAGTTTGCCAGGAACATGTGCGGTATAAGGGACGCGAACAGCATTGAATTTAATCCGAGAACCCCTGATCCGGTCATAGAATTTCTCCCGGACCAGAAGAATATTACGAGAAAAGGCGGCACCATGAGGCTGGGGGCCTACCGGTGCACCTTAACCCCAGGTACCGCTGCCATGAAAGCATACGATACTGAGGAGATATCTGAACGGCACAGGCATCGCTATGAATTCAACTCTGAATATGAGAAACGACTCGTTGATGCCGGGTTGGTTGTCAGCGGCCGTAATCCTGAATCCTCTCTGGTGGAGATCGTCGAACTCGATGATCATCCATGGTTCCTGGGATGTCAGTTCCACCCCGAATTCAAGTCAAAGCCCATGCAGCCCCATCCCCTGTTCCGGGAATTCATCAGGGCAAGCCTCAACTTTCACAGGCACCACTCAGAACCCGGATAAAACAGTAAATGCATGGAATATGAAAAAACAGATCACACTCGCAGCATTGGACTGATAGTGTCTGCGCAATCCCGATCATATGCCTGGAGGAGAGTATAGGCCATAATGTCTGAAGATACCGGCAGGATTGTCAGTTTTATCGATATGGGGACCAATTCTGCCAGGCTCATGATCGTACGGATATTCAGGGACCATTCATATACGATCCTTTCCAGGCAAAAAGAGATGATACGACTCGGTTCGGGGGAATTCGACCATGGCTATATCCTTGATGAGGCTATGGATAAGGCTGTAATCGTATGTAAGAACTTTGTAAAGATGTCCGCTTCTTTTCACGCCGAAGAGATCATTGCCGTAGCAACCGCTGCAACCAGAGAAGCCAAGAATAAAGATGTACTCGTGGCTCGCCTCGAGAACGAGGCAGGGCTCAAGGTAAAAGTGATATCAGGCAGTGAAGAGGCAAGATTAATATACCTCGGGGCCTTAAGCGGCATGAATATCAAAGGCAGGGCCTTTTTCATCGACATAGGTGGCGGGAGCACCGAAGTCATAATCGGAGATGAGCATGACTATGACTATGTCGACAGTCTGAAACTCGGGGCAATACGAACGACCATGCTCTATCTTCCCGATCAGGAGGATACTGTTCCGTTCACACGGTACCATGAAATTCAGGAATATGTGAGCAATACGATCGTTCTTTCCATGAAGCGTATACGCGGATATGCATTTTCCCGATCCTTCGGATGTTCCGGTATAATCCAGAGCCTGGCAGAAACTGCAGCCCATGTTTTTCACAACCGGGATCCGAAACGGCGCAGGCTGCTCAGCCTGGAGGATCTCAAGGCTCTTGCCGAGATTCTCTGTTCCCTGAGCCTGAATGAGAGAAGAGATCTGCCCGGGATGAATCCCAGGCGTGCAGATATCATTATCGGCGGAGCCGTTATCCTCGATACCATCATGTCCGAGCTGAATATCGCCGAGATCGCTATCAGTTCTCATGAACTGCGTGACGGACTCCTGCTCGACTATCTCAATCGCATCGAACACCCCCTATTGGATGAACTTTCTGTCAGACACAAAAGCGTGCTTGCGCTCGGGCGCAGATGCGGTTTTGACGAAAGTCATTCAAGAAATGTCGCCAAGCTCTGTCTTGAACTGTTTGACAGTGCAAGGGAACTCAACCTTCACTCTCAAGACGGCACTGAAAGAGAGTTGCTTTATTACGCGGCACATCTTCACGATATCGGGACATTTCTCTCGTATGCAAACCACCACGCGAACAGCTACTATTTTATCCGCAATGCCGACCTCATGGGGTTTAACCAGGATGAACTCGTCACAATGGCTGCTGCGGCCTTCTTCCACCGCAAGGCCCTTCCTGTTGAAGACGTCCCGGAATTTGCATCACTCGATGAGAGAAGCCGGGATATCGTGAAGATACACTCCATCTTTCTGCGTATTGCCGAAAGCCTCGACAGAAGCCATGCCGGTCTTGTGGAGAGTGCCCGTTTCATGAGATGCGACAATGGGATTGTCGTGCTTGAAATACATTCGCCGCAGGACTGCCAGCTTGAATTCTGGGGTGTTCAGAACCATAAACACGCATTTGAACAGGTCTTCGGAAGAGAGCTCCTGTTCAGTGTTGCGTAGGATCGTCATATTCATACAGTATCTGTTTTTTTGCAGGGCTTGAAATACCGGGTTTGCAATGACGGGAAGGGGTACTTTTTTAAAGCAACATATTGAATCTAAATAGACTCATTGTTTATAGTATCCGCCTCAAACGGAAAATGTGGGATACATAGTATAGGAAAATATTCCAGAGCTGTTCCGTTATCCAATGTACAAATATGTAGTGTTTCCGGGCATTGATTATCTCAAATAATCCTGATACATGCGGTGTAATTGCCTTATCATGCAGTATAACTTATTGAAAAAATGAAAAAAAGTTATTGTAAACCCAGGTGCGGTATGTTTTAAGGCATTGAACAATATTGTGCAAAATGAACAGGAGGTGTCTTCCATGGCGTTTAAGGTGATAATTTGCAGGGATTTTGATCACATGAGTGAAGTTGCCGGTAATATTGCAGTCGAGAATATAAATGAGAACATGGCGAAAAAGGGCTCTTTCGTACTGGGCCTCGCCACAGGGAATTCACCTACCGGGCTGTATAAACACCTCGCCAAGTCAGCCAATGCAGGAGAGTTCGATGCCTCGAAGATCAGGAGCTTCAACCTGGACGAATACATTGGCCTGCCCGGCGAGAATGCACAGCAGAGGGCTCTGCATCCTGAAAGCTACAGTTACTTCATGATACAGGAACTCTTCGGCCTTTTGCAGAAGAAGTTCGTCGAAACAAATGTCCCCTGGGGCACCCTGATCGACCAGGAACAGCTTATCGCAGAACTCGAGAACAACCCCGGCGACTGGGAAGAGCAGGGTACGGAAAAGGGAAAAGCGATTGTGATCAAAAGCGATGCCGCCTCAGAGTATCTCAGATGGGTCAGGAAACAGACAATAGATGCATATGTCGCGAAGATCGATAATGCAGGAGGGATAGACCTGCACATAATAGGCGTCGGCGGCAGGGGCCATGTGGCGTTCCACGAATCAGGCATACCCTTTGACGGCAACAAGATGCTGCTGGTGAAACTCGATGACAATACGGTTGCGAACGCAGTGGAAGACGGTCATTTTTCATCAAAACAGGACAGTCCGTGGTATGCGTTGTCCATGGGTGCTGAACAGGTCTACAAGGCCAGGACCGTCCTGCTGCTGGCAAACGGACCGAGAAAATCCTCACCCGTGGCCGAATCTCTTGTGAACGATCCCACACCCGATGTACCCATATCATATTCTCAGCTCTATGCAGAAAATGGGGGCAACATGATCTATGTGATCGACAAGGCCGCGGCAAAAGATGTTCTTGCAAACAGTGCGAAGATACAGGAAAAGGGCATAGAGATCGAGGACATCAGTGGTGAATCATGTAGTGTGAAGGTCGAAGACCTCACGTTTTTCAGAAACCCCGATACCTGCCTTATGGGTTAATGCACATAAAAAGCCCCCTGCTCAGGCAGCAGGGGGCTCATATGTATTTTTCCACCTGACGTGATGTTTTATGCGAACATGGGCAGGTTCTCCATTATCCTTGAATTAACCTCATCGACGATTCCCTGGAGCCACGCAGTTCCTCTCGTGCGTGTATCTTCCTTCAGACCCTGAATGGTTTCAATGTAAGGTGTGCCGCGTTCTTCCATCTCCCGGACAATCATTGAAAGGAAGGTTTCCCGAAGATTATCATCGCCGGAGAATGACCTCAGTGAATCAAATGCCGATTCCGCCTGTTTCCAGTTATCAGCAAGTCCCTGTTTCTTACTGATAAGGGATGAAGATGCCGCGTCTTTCATGACAGAGGTATATTGAGAAATCGATTCAGGCATCTTTTCAGCCAGGGCCTTGAACCTCTTTATTCTCTCGTCGAGTGCCATATCCAGTTTTTCGACAGCGCCTTCAAAAAGTGCCTGTTCCAGTGGATCGGGACCGCTGAAGAGTTTGCGTACATGCCGGTACCAGGCCTTCAAGGAGATCAGGTTTGCAATGTAGATGATGTTGTTCTTTACCCTCGTGTCTATTTCCCAGTATATGCCGGGCTTGAAGTCTCTGACTGCGCAGGACGGTTCCTGCCCATAGACGATTTTGGCGTCTTCATACAGGCTTCCCCTGAAGACAGTGCCTGCCGCGATGACTGTCCCGAAGCCGATCTTTGCAGGCCCGACCAGGCCTCCCTGGCCGCCTAAGAAGATGGGCCTCTGATTGAGCATGACCCCCCTGGATACATCACCGATAAGAGACGGGGTTGCCTTGTCCTGGTTCGGGGTATAGTTGAAATGGATATACGAGCTGCCCACCTCGCTGTGGTCCTTGCGGCTCGTGCCTCCTGACATCATGCAGTCGCAGAAGTTTATCAGGCTCCCTAAGGTGACGAACGGAAGCAGGATTGTCTGTTTGAGTCCTACTGTATGGGCTCCATTTGCCTCTTCTTCAAGGATGCACGCATCTCTCACATGAGCCCCGTATGCCATATTCGATTTTGCAAGGAAAACCGACTTCTTGAAGAACCCGCCCTTGAGTTCCACATCAGGGCCTATCTGGCAGTTCTGTATCGTTACCGGGGCCTCTGCCCCGAGTTTTGTCCCTGACATGACAATGGTCTTCTTGCCATATATCCTGCAACCGGGATATATGGTGACGCCCCTGGCAATCCGGCCGGGATCCACTTCCCCGCCTATCTCGACAGACAAGGGTGAGGGAATAACAACACCGTTATCAATAAGCATCTTCAGAGTATCTGGAATCGTGTGGCCCATGAAATACCTCGCAAAGAACAATTTTCCAGAGTATATGCCCGGCGGCCTGATCCTTTTTATTCCCGAGAGCCGCCGGCAATACTCCGTGTTTTGACCGTATCTATATCAGCCGATCTTCTCAGTAATGATATCTGCTATCCTGCGGCAGTAGACCTCGGTATCCTTTTCCGACGGACCTTCCACCATGACTCGGCACATCTGCTGTGTGCCGGAATACCTCACCAGGACCCTTCCTTTGTCACCAAGTTCCGTTTCAACCTCTTTGATTACCTGAGCGATCTCAGGGATGGTATAGACATCGGGTTTTGATTTCACATCGATGTTGATCAGTCTCTGGGGAAAGACCTTCATAATCTTTGCAAGCTCTGACAAAGGCTTGTTTTCATATTTCATGGCATTGATCAGCTGCAGGGCGGCAATGATGCCGTCACCTGTGGTGTGATGGTCGAGGAAGATAATGTGGCCTGACTCCTCCCCTCCGATCGATGCACCTTTCTCCAGCATCTCTTCCAGCACATAGCGGTCTCCCACTTTGGTCGCCAGGGTCTTGGCGCCGAAATCCTTCAAGGCAAGGCCGAGCCCTATATTGCTCATCACGGTGCTGACCACCATATTCTTTTTCAGGAGACCCTTCTTTTTCATTACCGAGGCGCAGATCGCCATTGCCTGGTCACCGGTCAGCACGTTTCCGTTCTCGTCTACGGCAATTAACCGGTCGCCGTCCCCGTCAAATGCAAAACCGACATTCGCCCGGTTCTTGACCACCTCGTGAGCCAGTGTCTCAGGATGCTGCGAGCCGCAGTCCTTATTTATGTTCTTGCCGTCAGGCTCATTGAACAGAGGGATAACATCGGCGCCGAGTTCGAAAAAGGCCTCAGGAGCCACCTTGTAGGTAGCGCCGTTCGAACAGTCCAGCACAATCTTCATGCCTTCCATGGTGTATTCATTGGGGAACGAGCTTTTTAAGAACACGATATAACGGCCTCTTGCATCGTCTATCCGGTATGCCTTTCCCATATCACTGGGATCGGCGTGCAGAGACGGGAGATCATCAGACTGGATCAACTGCTCAAGCTCATCCTCTTTGGCATCCGGCAGCTTGAACCCGTCGCGGGAAAAGATCTTGATACCGTTGTCCTGGTAGGGGTTATGCGAGGCTGAAATGACGATACCTGCGTCAGCTCTCATGCTCACGGTGAGAAAAGCAACACCGGGTGTTGTCATGGGGCCAACAAGCAGGGCATCCGCACCCATGGAGCATATGCCGGAAACCAGGGCATTCTCAAGCATGTATCCGGACAACCTCGTATCTTTGCCTATTACTATCCTCGGGGTATGCCCTTTCTTTCTTGTAATATATGCAATGGCCCTGCCTACCTTCAGTGCCATTTCCGAGGTCATAGGATGCACATTTGCAACCCCCCTTATACCATCTGTGCCGAATAGTCTGCCCATAGCATTCTCCCTTTTCAGTATTGTTTTTCTAGTGATCCACTATCATATATGCATCAGGCAAAACAATAGATGATTTTGCCTTTTAATCATGAAAACGGCAATGAAATCAGCATATTTCCTCATAGGTTTCTCGCCTGCAAGCAACTATCTTCAATACATGAGGCCAGATCGGCCTCATTTTCTCATAACCCAACGTCGGCAATTTTTATTTGGGAACAGCTCCACGGTACAAGATATCAGCGAAGGAACACTCTACGCTATCAAGGATCCTCTGTTACGGATTTGTGAAAAAAGAAATATTCCTTCAGGCATTGAGCCCTACACATTAAAGCCGAAGGAGCACGAGCCCCCCGAAAGAATCAGATGACCTGAGAAGTTATAAGAAACGTGTTCTTTTTAGGGTCTTCTTGCTCTTCTTCTGCTGCGGTTCCTGTGGGGCCAGAGTGTCCCTGATCGTAAGGTCTTTCGTGTAATCCGGACAATACACACCCTCGCCATGCGAGAACTTTTTCTTGCAGTCCCTTCTCCAGGCACAAATAGCACATAAGGATCTATCCATCGACATAGTAAATAATAATAAAGGCGAGCGGTATAAAGTCAATCGTGTGTGGATTTGTATAATGAACATACAAAAAGAACATATATTCAGAACGTTGAATCTTAACCTTCTTAGTAAGAAATCGTGACAACGTATTTTACCTCCTGAGGGTGATTCATGACAGGCGACAAGATATAATGTATAGGGAGAGAAAATGACTTCTCCATTGAAAAATCCAGCCAAATAGTTTTACCATATGTGGCGGAGTTTCGATTACGATACTATAGTGATCTTATTTATGATGCAAACCTTACAGACCGCATTGTTGTTTGAACATCTTCTAATTATATAAACTTAAGGAGTTGAGAGATGAGCAAGGCAATCTTTACCATATATATAATCCTCGCATGCACGATCATATCTGCTCTCGCAATGATACCACCGCTTTGTGCGTCCGAGTTCAGCGTTCTCGACAGGAACACCGTCATGGAATCTTCCGAGGCGGTAACCCGGGAGCGCTATCCCAACGCAGAGGTGGTGCATGTGGCCCAGCGAAGCTGGATCAAGTACAACACAGACGGCACGTATGTCCAGTGGTACGAGGCATACGTGAAGATTCTGTCTGAAAAAGGAAGACGAAGATACACGAGCGTCACCTCGTCCTTTACCATCCCGTATAACACCACCATGTTCAAAACTGTTGAGGTGATCAGAAGCGACGGGAGCAGCCTCGAGGTGGATATCGCCAAGAACAGCCGCGAGATGATTGAACAGTCGCAGATGGAATCGAACATCTACAATCCCAATGACAAACTTCTCAGAGTCACTATCCCCGAGGTGAACATAGGGGACATGGTTCACTTTGTCATGTTCGATGATTTTACCAAGGCCCGTATGCCCGGAACCTGGAGTGACTATGTGACCTTTGAGGGCACGGACCCCATAGTGCGCTCCGAATATATCGTGGTCGCTCCGAAAGATACACCGCTGAAGAGTATTGCACTGAAAGCGGAGATACCCGGAACGATATCAAGTTCGCTACAGGGCATGGATGATGAAATAATCTATACCTGGACAGCGAAAAATGTCCCAAGGGCCTATGAGGAACCGCAGATGCCGAAGCTGTATACACAGGCCCAGCGGCTTCTGGTGAGTACCATCCCGGATTGGGAGACTGTCTCCAGGTGGTACTGGGAACTGTCGGAGCCCCATATCAAGAGGACAACTCCTCAGATGGAAAAAACAGTGGAGAATATCGTCAGGGGAATCGATGATCCGACAGCAAAGATCGTGGCCATCTTCAGGTGGGTGTCTCAGGGGGTACGATATCTTGGAATCACTGCTGAGAAAGATGCTCCCGGGTACGAACCCCATCCGGTAGATATGACCTTTGAGAGACGCTCTGGAGTCTGCCGTGACAAGGCAGCCCTGCTTGTCTCCATGCTCCGTCTGGCTGGGTTTGATGCATTCCCGGTCCTGATCATGAACGGACCGAAAAAGGACCCCGAAGTCCCCCAGCCGTTTTTCAATCACGCCGTTTCCTGCGTGCGGAAAAAAGACGGCACGTACCTGCTCATGGACCCGACCGATGAGAGCACAAAAGAGCTCTTTCCCGCATACCTGAACAACCAGAGCTATCTAGTTGCAACCCCTGAGGGAGAAACGCTTCTCACCAGCCCCATAGACCCTGCCGAGTGGAACATGATGCATATCGAGACAACAGGATCACTCGATAAGCAGGGAAATCTCAAGGCTGTGTCAAAACTCCGATTCGATGGCATCAATGACAATGCCTACCGGGGATTTTTCTCCCGCCTGTCGCCCGAGGAGAGGAGACAGTACTTCGAGCGGATCATCAAGAGAATCGCCCCGGGAGCCGTGCTCACTGCACATGACATCAGTCCGGAGAACATGCTCGATACATCACAGGGGCTCAAGGCAACTCTGAACTTCGAGGTCAAGGATTATTCCATACAGGGAAACGACAGTATCATGCTGCCTCTCATTCGTATGGGCGGCAGCATCGGGATGGTGAACTTTCTCACTCGTGAAACGGGTTTGACGCGCAGAAAATATCCGTATGTAACGGATGTGGCCTGTGGTGTCTCCGAGACATTCAGCATCAATCTCGGCAATGCCGCTGGCAAGCCGTTGAGCCTGCCGGTCTTTGATGAGGTGAATAACGAAGGAGCCACATGGAAGCGAACAGTGTCCGTACAGGATGACATATTGATCAGTAAGAACACCTTCTCACTGAAACTTCCTGAATATTCCCCTCAAGAGTACCTGGTCCTCAAGCAGACGCTTCTAAACATTGAGGCGGACAGCAAAAAGATGCCTCTCTTCTCATCTGTTACTGTCTCCACAGAGCATGGCCTGCAGCCCTGGTATGCCCCCTACAAACCTGATGCGGTCATACTTGAAGAGGTGGATGAATTCGACGTGGAAAACAGCTCCACCTGGACCGAGACGAAAAGAATGAAAATGAAGGTGCTCACCTATGCCGGGAAAAAGCGTTTCAGCGATCTCCATGTGAGGTACAACCCTGCCTGGGAGGAAGTGGAAATTACCAGCGCCGTCGTGACAACGCCGGATGGCGGGAAGGTGGTGATTGAAGACAAGGAGATGAATCTCATGGATGACCTCTGGGTAGCGGATGCGTCCCGTTACCCCGCATCCAAGGTGCTTGTGGTGAGTCTTCCCGGTGTGGAAGAGGGGAGCATTATCGAGTATACCATCAGACGCAAGAAAACCGGACGGTTGTTTTTCTCGATAAACGGTGAATTCTGCTCCCTGGATATGGAGAGAACACTCAATGAACGGGGATCTTCCCGTAATGTCATTACCGTCAATGGAGTATTCCGCGCACCTGAACCTATTGAGAAAAAGACGCTCCGGATAACAGTGCCGAAACGGATGCACCTGAATGTATCGGATATTGATGAAAGACAGGGTGCATATCCGACCCTTGGCGTAGCGCAGTTGGAGAAAGAAGAATACGTACGTGATGGAAAATCGGTCCATGAGTATACCGCCACCGAAGTGCCTCCGGTAATTGAAGAAGATTTCATGCCGCCATGGCACAGTTTCAATCCAGTCGTTTTCGCCTCTTCAGTGGATTGGGAGCGGTATGCGAAAGATGTCCGCAAAATATTCCTGAAGGCGACTTCATCGAAGGAGCTCACTGAGGCACGGGCCAGGGCAATTATTGCCGGCATCGATGATGAGGAAACCAAGATTCTCAAGATCCGTGATTATGTGGCCAAGAATATCAAGTATATCGACGTGGCATTCGGGGACATGCCCCTTTCGAGCACAAGTTCTGCAGACAGAACCCTCATAGATGGCTACGGCAACTCGGCAGACCGTGCAGTTGTTCTGTATGCAATGCTCGAATCTGCCGGATTCAAACCTGAATTTGTCCTGGCATCCCGGATCATGAACACTGAGCGTCTTGTGGGACCGCTCTATAATTATCCTTTCCACCAGTGGTTCTCCGATCTTCTGGTCCGCATCGAATATCGTGACACCTATGTTTATCTCAATGATACCGATCAGTATGCCGCACTGGGAAGCACGAAAAACTACAACCATCCGGGGCTGGTTTTGAAATCCGGTGAGTTCGAGATCATCCAGAATGCATCTGAAGATCTCGATGACCGTACAGATGCAATCATATCCATTGAACTGAGCGCACAGGGCGATGTCATGATGAAGACAACCCGCAGATACTACGGGGGCGAGTTTGCATCGTTTCACAAAAGATTTCGCGAAATGCCGCCTGAAGAACGAGTGCGCCATCATCAGAAGCTGGTCTCAAGCATTTCTCAGGCAGCTCAGCCAAAGGGATTTTATATAACCGACTATGAATCGTATCCCGGTACCGAAGAATTCTCCGTCACGGCACAGGGCTATGCCACGAGGCAGGGAAACTATCTCTATCTCGATCTCCCGGGTCTTATACGGGCCCTTGACGGGGTAAGCGGTGAAACACGCAAGAATCCCCTCTATCTCAGTCAGAATAAAAAGCGCTCGATAACCCTTGACGTGGCATTGCCCGCGGGGATCAAGACTGTCCAGTTCCTGCCGCCTGAAAATGAGACTCAGCCGGTCAGACACTCAGGCAAGATATCCCTGAATACCAGGCTTGAGTACATCGGAGAAAGTAGCAGGCCAGTGAAGCTGATAATCCGACAGGACATGGATCTTGATCCGGCGGTTATCATGCCGGAGGAATATCCCCAGATCGTCGAGACCCACCGGGTACTTTCGCATCCGAGATCGCATATGATTCTTCTCGAACTTGAATGAGGATGGTAATGCTCCCGGGTCTGAAGATGAGGGATCCGGCCTGATGAAGGAGATACATTCACCCTGTCGATAAGCTGTGATGCAGGAATACTGCCGGAGTGTATGGTCGTGCCATGCCGGAACCTCATCTTGTCTCCCGCCCCGATTTATTAAAAATATCGTGGTGGTCGATGAGTAGGGTGGGAAACAAATGATATAAATTACATTGGGGCATGGTTGTATCATGAATACCGGCAAAACGTATTCAAAACATCCCCGCCACTTCAGAGAAATGCATTGCTTCCTTGATGGGATACGGTGTCTTGGCTGTCATGGACAGAAGAAAACATAATCGCTTTCCAATGCAGATGCATGCTGAGATAGAGATAGTGGTGGATAATCACGCCCCTGAGCGTGGCATCGGTCAGGCAAAAAGTATTTCCGGCATGATCAATACCATAGATATAAGCCTGGGCGGATTCTGCGCAAAGGTTGTCCATTCACCCGCAGATACGGACAAGAGTTTTTCTCCGGCTGTTGCGTATACGCTCGTAGGAAGGACCATCACGGTATTCTTCAGGGAAAACGACATGGTTGTTACCGGCAAAGTGGTACGCATTGAACCGCGAACCATGCTCATGGCCGTGGTGATCACCAGTGTTTCGGACATCAGCCTCTGGCGTCAGTTCTGCGGCCAGTTTGTCTATGACCAGTCGGTTCATGGATAAAGCCTTCACCCGGCAGGAAGTATAATCCCGGTTCACAGAGTTTTCTGTAAGCAAGGGTCTGTGGCTTGATTCTTTCAGATCCAGGAAATTCAGTCCATGTTTTTCAATAATCCATCACTCCAATAATACCATGTATGAGCTTGACGTATCACCACGCCTTATTCAGCGGGCATGATCACACATGCCCGCTTTGAGAGGACCAGTTCCATGCTGCTTCCGGCCGGTGAAGGCCTCGATTCACCGGAGAGCTCAAAGACCAGTGCCTGGCCGTTTTCTATCTGCAGTTCCAGATGATAGTTCCTGCCCTTGAACAGGCAATCTTTCACCGTGCCTGATACAACAATTTCTCCAGGTTGTGCAGGACCTGATTCATCTCTTACCCGGGCGCCGTCGGGCCTGATGAGAACAATCACCCGAGTCTGCTGCGGGAAATCATGGTCCCCTGCCGGGAGGATTCCCAGGGCCGTATCAATGGTCCCTTCAGCCGTGGTGCATCCCTCCACGAGATTGTGAAAGCCGAGGAACCTTGCCACCCGGACATTGGCGGGACGATCGTAGAGCTTTTCGGGAGAGTCAATCTGTTCTATCTTTCCCCTGTTCATCACGGCAATGATATCACCGATTGCATAGGCCTCTGTCTGATCGTGCGTGACAAAGATTGCGGTCACCCCGAGCGTCTTCAGGATGTTTCTGAGATCGAGGAGAAGCCGTTCACGAAGTGCCCTGTCCAGCGACCCCAACGGTTCATCCAGCAGAACGAGCCTCGGATGGGTTGCCAGAGAACGTGCAAGGGCTACCCGCTGGCGTTCACCTCCTGAGAGCTCACTTACATTGCGGGTCCCGTATCCGTCGAGACCTACCAGGGCCAGCATTTCTTTCGAGCGCTGCAGGATCTCTTTGCGGGGTTGCTTCTGCATTTTCAGCCCGAAGGTAATGTTGCCGACGACATCCATATGGGGGAAGAGGGCGAATTCCTGGAACATCATGGAGAAATTGCGTCGATGCGGTTCTACTGCCGCCATATCGTGGCCGTCAAAGTACACGGTGCCCTCATCTGAGCGTTCAAGCCCTGCAATGATGCGAAGCAGGGTGGTTTTTCCGCATCCTGACGGACCGAGCAGGCACAGGATATGACCGTCTTCCAGATCGATACTTACATCATCGACAGCCCGGTGGTGGTTGAATGTCTTGGAGATATGACGCAGTTCAAGCAGTGCCATGTCAGAATTCCCCTTCCTGGCCCGAGCGTATCCTTTCCAGCAGCAGGAAACCCAGGGCCGTGGCAAGCATAAGCACGGTACTCATGGCCATTGCCTGGCCATAATTCAATGCACCGGGCTGGCCGAGAAACCGGTAGATGGCAAGCGGCATGGTGGGCGTCTGCGGCCTGGCAACAAACACGGTTGCCCCGAATTCACCGATTGAGATGGTAAACGCAAATACCGCACCAACAATAACACTGCGCCTGACAATAGGCATTACCACATGCATCCAGGTCTGAACGGATGATGCCCCAAGCATCGCTGCGGATTCACGCAGGTTTGCAGGAATGCTCCGCAATGCAGGTAACACGCTCCTCACCACAAACGGATATGCCACGAGCGTATGTGCCAGGGGAACAAGCATGATGGATGTACGAAGATTCAGGGGAGGCTTGTCCAGGGCGATAATGTAACCGAACCCGAGGGTCACTGCAGAGGTCGCCAGAGGGAGCATGAACAGAGGATCCAGCAGAGAAGCTGCACGGCTTTTGTTCTGAGCGAGGAATGTAGCTGCGCACAGGCCTATGATGAGAGAAAGTACCAGTGCTGTCAGGGCAAAGCCTATGGAATAGGCGATCGCTTCCACAGGCGGGATATAAAAGATAGACTGCTCCGGGTTTTCAAACAGTGCCCGGTAGTATACGAGTGAGAATCCCTGCTTGGTAGATACTGACTGAGCAACCAGTGCCGCCAGCGGACTGCCAAGAAGAACTGCCATAGCGATGATGTTGGTGCCCACAATGATCCTGTCCTTACGGGTGGAAGGCTTTCTCTGGGTTACCTTGCGCGATTCCGGATAGAGGGTGAAGGTTGTTCTTCGTTGCAGCCAGGTATAGACCCACATGAAAACAAAGGTAAAGCAGATCTGTACCAGGGATAGGGCGGCAGCCATTGGCAGGTTGAAGATATGCACGGCCTGACGGTAGATCTCCACCTCGATGGTGGCATAGCGGGGTCCACCGAGGATCAGGATCACGCCGAAGCTGCTGAAACAGAATATAAAGACCAGGAGCGAAGCTGCACAGATGGAAGGAAACAGCAGGGGAAATGTGATTTCCCTGAATGTCTTCCAGCTCGAGGCGCCAAGCATGCGGGCTGCCTCGCTCAGCGAGGGCTGGAGTCGTGCCCATGCGCCGCCCACAATCCTGATGATCACCGTGTAGTTGTAGAACACATGAGCCATGAGAATAAACCATATCGTATGGTTGAGCCTGATGGGCGGTACGGTGAGATCGAAGCTGTCCATGAGCCAGGAATTCACGATCCCGTTGGGACCCAGGAGGGCATGGAATGCTGCCGCAACAACCACTGAAGGGAGCACGAACGGAATGGCGGTAAAGGACTGAAGCAGGTTCTTGCCGGTAAAACGGTATCTGGCGAAGATATAGGCTCCAGGCAGGGCAACTATGAGGGTAAGGATTGTGGAGAGCGCAGCCTGCCAGGTGGTGAACCACAGTGTCCGGATATAAAAACTCGTGGATATCAGCTTCTTCAGTTCTCCCAGTTCAGGGACGCCTTCAGGCATGAAACTGAGAGTGAATATCTTTATGAGCGGATAGAAATAGAATACCGCCAGAAAGACAAGCGGCACCCCGGCAATCCCGATGCGATATCTGTTTGTGCTCCTATTCACCGCAGGACAGTTATTGTCCAGGACTCGATCCATGCTTCACGATTCCTGGCAATCAGGTCGGGCGAAATAAGTATGGGCTCATCAGAGAGTGTTGCATGCTTTACAAACACCGGGGGAAGCTGGGCCTGCCTGTTCACCGGAAAGACGAACATCTGCAGGGGTATATCTTCCTGGAATGTCTTATCAAGCATAAAATCAACCAGTTTCTGTGCAAGGTCCATGTGTTTGGTTCCCTTGATGATCCCGACAAATTCGATCTGACGGAAGGTGGTTCCGGGGCCGACAACTGCTGCTGTGGGGGCTTCATCAAGGGGCTTTTCAGAAAAATGCACCTCGGCAGGCGGACTGCTCGCATAGCTCACCACAATAGGGCGGACCCCTTTTGAAGCCGCACTGAATTGACCCCAATAGGCATCCTCCCACCCGTCGGTGATCAGGACCCCGTTGTTCCTGAGGTTCTTCCAGTAGTCAAGATATCCATCTTCCCCGAAATGGCCGATCGTTGCCAGGAGAAATACAAGGCCTGGAGACGAAGTGGCCGGATTTTCCACAACCGTGAGCCCCTGGTATTCGGGTTTTATGAGGTCTTCGAGACTCTCCGGTGGACGTACGCCTCTCTCTTTGAACCATGCCTTGTCGAAATTGAGGCAGACATCGCCGTAATCTACCGGCAGCAGTCGGTTTTGTGGGTCAAGTTTCAATGACTCGTCGATGTTTTTGAGCATCGGGGAGTTATACGGCTCGAAGATATCAGCCTTGAGCGCACGGCTCATAAAGGTATTGTCAATCCCGTAGAAGATATCGGCCATGGGGTTTTCCCTTGACAGAATAGCCTGATTCAATGCGGCACCGGCATCACCGGACTTGAGAAAGCGGATATTTACGCCATGCTCCTTCTCGAATGCAGTCACCAGGTTCTCACTGATACTGAAGCTGTCATGGGTCATCACGTTGAGAATCTTCACGTCCTGGCTCTTCTCACCTTTGCTGCATCCGGTAAGGACGGCAGCAAAGAAGATCAGAATGAGAAGTTGTATTATGGATCTCTTCATAAAAATCTCCTTGTCTATGAAAATAAAAAAGTCATCCCTTTGGAGGATGACTTCTTGTCCATGCCTTCATTCCTCCGCCGGCATTATCCGGTTCAGGTTCAACGGGCGGATCCACAGCATATCAGCAAGAATCCCTCTCAGCCCGGTTTATCCGAGCTCCCGATAGGCTTTCGTTCAATGAAACAGTCATAAGTCCCTCAGCGTGTTCTGTCAAGGGTTTTGACTTATTCTGTACAGGTCCGGGGACTGGGCATGTGCCGCTGATCTCGTGGGTTGTGCCCGTATTGACAGCAGGGCTTTGCGATTGCTGTTTTTGAGGAGAAAAGCATGTCCGGTATTTCTAAACCATATGAAATTGCTTAAGAATATAGTACAATTTATGAAAAACACTAAAGAAATAGTCAGCATTAAGTTGACTACAAAATCGGATTTAGTATATATAGTTTCAAATTATTCTATTTGGAGGAGGGTTTGATATGTCAGAGAATCTTGCTAATCCGGCACCACTTGGTTTAATGGGCTTCGGGATGACAACCGTACTGTTAAACCTGCACAACGCCGGACTGTTTGAAATCAGTGCAGTTATTATGGCAATGGGTATTTTCTACGGAGGATTGGCCCAGATCATTGCCGGATGCATGGAGTTCAAGAAGGGGAACACCTTCGGTACTACGGCATTTACTTCCTACGGGCTCTTCTGGTTGACGCTCGTCTTTCTCATCTATTTCAATGGAAAGTTCGGCATGCCGGCAAACACCCTGGGATTCCTTGCCTGGTACCTGTTCATGTGGGGACTGTTCACTTTCTTCATGTGGATCGGCACCTGGAAGGCAAACAGGGCGCTCCAGGTAGTATTCCTCACACTTACCATTCTGTTCTGGATGCTCGCTGCACGGGACGCATTCCATTGGACCGGAACCTGGGCCATGTTGACCGGCTATGAAGGCATCTTCTGCGGGGCTTCTGCCATCTATCTCGCAATGGCACAGGTGATCAACGAGAACTTCGGCCGGACAGTGCTGCCTATCGGTGAAAAATAACCATCAGTAAACAATAAGGGGCAGGGCGGTTAAGATTGTCCGTGCCCCTTTCTCTTTCATGTAACCATCTCCACCCTTAACAACGCCGGACTCGTCGCCTTAGCAGTATTCTGACAGGCATCGCTGCGATATTGATTCTGCATGATTCGCTGTTATTCATATTAAGAGGGACTTCGTTGTTTGAAAGGAGGCGTGTAATGCCCCATTTCGATACAGCCTTGCGGCCATATACAGGCAAGCGGATCGAGGAGATAGAATCGGCAGATATTCTGATCGGCATCCCGTGCTACAATAACGAATCTACCATAGAACACGTTATCCAGATGGTGAGCCATGGAATCGCAACATATTACAAGGACAAGAGGAGTGTGATCTTCATTGCCGACGGCGGTTCAACCGACGATACCAGGGACGTGGCTAAGGAGTTCCAGATAAAACCCTGGCAGGAAAAGATCGTGTCCATTTATCGGGGTCCGGGTGGAAAAGGCTCTGCCCTCAGGTCCGTATTCGAGGCAGCCGGACGACTGCATGTCAGTGTATGCGCAGTTGTGGATTCCGACCTCAGGAGTATTACCTCCGACTGGGTAAAATATCTGCTGGACCCGGTCCTGGAACATGAGTACCAGTTTGTCTCTCCGGTATACATGCGGCATAAATATGACGGCACCATAACCAACAATATTGTGTACAGCCTCACCAGGGCCCTCTATGGCAAAAGAATCCGCCAGCCCATAGGAGGAGACTTTGCCTTCTCCAGGCAGGTGGCAAAGTTCTACGCTGAGCAGGAGGTGTGGGAAACCGACGTTGCCCGGTTCGGCATCGATATCTGGATGAGTACATCGGCAATAACCAACAACTTCAGGATATGCCAGTCGAATCTGGGGGTGAAGATCCACGATGTAAAGGATCCGTCACAACATCTCGGCCCCATGTTCCGTCAGGTGCTCTGGACGCTGTTCTCTCTGATGGAGACCTATGAAAAGCACTGGAGGGATGTTGAGGGAAGCTCGCCCCTTGAGACATTCGGCATGGAAGGTTTCATAGAACCGGAGCCGGTCAAGGTGAACCTGGATGCCCTCATCGAGAACTTCAAGCTCGGGTTTTCGCATTTCGGTGTGCTGTGGAAGGATATCTTCTCGAAAGATTGCTATAATGATATGAAAAAGTGTGTTGACAAGAGCGGCACAGATTTTCTCTGTCCCATGGAAACGTGGGTCAGGATACTCTATGAACTTGCAGCCACATTCCACGCCTGGCCAAAAAACAGATACAAGCTCGTAGAACTGGTGGCGCCTCTGTACTACGGCAGGGTGGCCTCGTTCGTTAATCAGAGCAGGGATATGAGTTCGAAGGAAGCAGAGGAACTCGTTGAAGAACAGGCCGAGAGTTTTGAGCAGCACAAGGGCTATCTTGTAGAGATGTGGGATCAGAAGAAAGCACAGGCAGAAGCATCGTCTCTCTCGTGAGATTTCCTCTGCCCGCTCCCGGAACCGATTTCCTTGTGCTTCATAGCAGAATCCGTATCATAATGGCCACATTCATCTCATTCATCTTTTTCCCAGTTTGATACTACATCCGGATATTCCCGTGCAATCTGTCTATAAGAAGAGTATTGGCTGCAGAAATGTGACCTGCATCCAAGCGGACGGCTTTCATAGATCGTACACAATCCTTTACTATTCAGGTAGGGGCAGGCGAGAATCCGTCTCGAATCATCAAGCTTAAGATATACGGATGCGCCGGAATCCGGAAACCTGCCGCAGCATTCATAAATCTTGTCCTCTATGGGACATTCTTCACAGGGATTCATGCCGGTATGGTGACGCCCTCCTCATCGTAATGGTAAGCATTCTCAAGGTGAACTCTAGCATAATGACATTGCGATGGGAAAAGGGAAAAAGGGTCGGGTTCGATGTATCATTCTTCTGATCGATGCAGTTGGCTTGGGCTGTATTCATTCACTGCAGAAAATCGCCTTCTTACTCCAATAACCGCTAGTATCTTATTGACAAAAATCTATTATATGTCTATAGCTGCATATATTCAATTATATCTTAAACAGCATATCAAAATTATACAACTAGAAAGGTGCACCATCAGTCACATTCAATAAAACCAAGAAGAGGAGCGATGAAATGAAAAGAATAGTCATGTGTTTATTGGTATTGTTTCTTGCAGCCAACTGCTTTGCCGCTGATCTGATAATCTACAGCGGCGCAGGTCTGATCAAACCCATGGAAGAGTTTAAGGGAAATTTCGAGACGTTGAACAAGATAAGTGTGGATGTGCATTACGGAAGTTCCGGTGAGATATTCTCCCAGGTAGCTGCAGGACAGCCATGCGACGTACTCATTCCCGGTGCCGAGAAATATACCCAGGATGCATTGAAGAATGGCTGGGTTGTTGAAGACACCATCAAAAAGCTGGTCCTCCATGTGCCGGTGATTGCTGTACCGCAGGGAAACCCGGCGAACATTACCGGTCTGCAAGATCTCACAAAAGAAGGTGTCAGAGTCAGCATCGGCGATCCCAAGGCCCCTGCCATCGGACGTGTAGCCAAAAAGATGCTCACCAAGAACGGCCTGTGGGATACTGTAACGCCGAACATCACGGTCTATGCACCTACGGTAAACCAGCTCCTGATCTATGTTGCCCTGAAACAGGTGGATGCAGCAATTATCTGGGAAGACCTTGTGACCTGGGCTGAAGGAAAGGGCAAACTGGAAGTGGTAAGGATACCGAAAGAACAGAATATCATAATGACCATCCCCACGGCTGTCTGCACCAAGGCACCGAACAAGGATCTCGCACTGAAATTCAACGAATATGTCTCCTCTGATGAGGGCATGCAGATCTGGAAAAAATGGGGATTTGAACCGTATACCAACTAAAAATTATCACCTGGAGGCGTGCACAGTGTATAGAATCAACATATTCAAGCTGGTGTTCATTTTCATATCTCTGTTCATCACACTGCTTTTGGTGTTTGCGATCGTATCGCTGTTTCTGGTCCCTGATGTCCAGGATGTATGGAACAATCTCTTCAGCGAAGAGATGAGATTTTCGTTAAAACTTTCACTCATCACAGGGCTCATATCAACGGTACTGGTCATGCTCTTCTCTCTGCCAATCGGATATACACTGTCACGCTTCGATTTTATCGGGAAAGGCTTTGTCAAGACCATCATCGATCTTCCGGTGGCTTTTCCCGAGCTCGTCCTGGGCCTGTGTCTGCTCCTGCTGTTCGGCAACACGTTTGTGGGCGATATCTTCAGATCAGTGGGGCTGAACTTCGTCTTTACGAAAAAGGGAGTGGTCATAGCACAATTTTTTACGGCCTTGCCCTATGCAAGCCGAATCATGAAATCTACCTTCGACTATATCGATCCGAGGATGGAATTTGTCTCGCGGTCCCTGGGATATTCCATGTTCGAGACATTCATGAACATCTCGCTGCCCCTTGCTAAAAACGGTATCCTGGCATCGACGGTTATCGCATTTGCCCGGTGCATCGGCACCTTCGGGACGGTTCTGATCCTTGCGGGCGGGACCTACATGAAGACCGAGGTGCTTCCCATGACGCTCTACCTGAACATCTCGTACGGGAACATGGGTATGGCGCTTACCAGCGGGATTGTCCTCATGGTTGTTTCATTCCTCGCCATCTACGTATTCGAGAAGGCGGAGGTGGGACTATGAGTTTCCTGACTATAGAAAATCTTTCCATCAACCTTGGAGAATTCCACCTCAAGGGCATCTCTTTCGGCCTCGACAAGGCAGACTACCTGACTATTATCGGTCCTACCGGAGCGGGAAAGACCATACTTTTAGAAAGCATCATCGGATTCTGGAATCCGGATACCGGACGTATTTTCCTCGAACAACAGGACATCACCCAGGAGCTTCCGGAAAAAAGAAGGATCGGCATCGTCTACCAGGACTATGCCCTCCTGCCGCATTTCACGGTATTCAAGAACATCGCGTATGGCCTGAGAAAAATGCAGAAGAACAATATCGAGGATAAGATCCATGACATAGCCTCCTCTCTTGGTATCGACCACCTTCTACACCGGAAACCCACGACACTTTCCGGGGGGGAACAGCAGCGGGTTGCCCTTGCACGGGCCCTGATTGTTGAACCGAGGCTCCTGCTGATGGATGAACCCCTTTCCGCACTGGATCCGAAAACACGAAGGGAGACGAGGACGCTTCTGAAACATGCGATTCAAGAGCGGGGCACTACCGTGATTCACATAACCCATGACATGAAGGATGTGTGGGCCCTGGCAAACAAGGTGGCGGTTTTCCGTGAGGGATCGATGCTGCAGTTCGGTGACGTGGATGAGGTATTCAAAAGGCCGAACTCCGAGTTCATTGCAGACTTTGTGGGAGCCACCATCCTGAACGGGCAGGTATTAGGACACAATGACGGGGTGAGTGTGGTAAACGTTGATGGATTTGATCTTGTAAGCCTTGATCCTGCTCAGCCGGGCACTCAGGTGAAGATAGCCATCCGGCCTGAGGATATCATTGTCACGAAAACCTTTCCGCGGCAGATCTCGGCACAGAATGTCATCGAGGCAAAACTGGACGAGATCGTTCGAGAAGGAAACACCTGTGTCTTGAAGCTTGTCTCTCGTCATACCTGTATCGATGTGCTGGTTGCAAACAATGCCGTGGACCGCCTGGACCTGCAGCACGGAGACGCCGTGTATGCCGTAATCAAAGGCGCAAATGTAAGGATCGTGTAACCCCGTCACTTCCCAAGGAAACCCACAGTAGCAGGAGGTGACATACATCTATGGGCTGTTGCCTTTCAGGCTCTCAGGTGGGGGTTACGTTTGCATACTCTCTGCGTTCTTGCAGGTTGTGACTATAAGAAGGCATGGCCTACCAGTTGTAGCCACAACGAAAGATGAAAAGAAACCGGTTTGCTTCGGTTTAATGCCGGAATGTCTTAAGGTTTTTATTCTGGCTTTATGAATTCTGGATACTGGATTCTGAATCCAGTTCTTCATATAAATATCCTGCGACCGGCAGGAAAACATTTTGTGAAAAAAAAGGGCACACCCTTTTGCGGGGTGCGCCCTTTGTAGGAGTGTGCCTTTCTTTTTAGAAGTCGTAGCGGAAGTGTACACCTACGAAGGTATCTGTTCCGTAATCGGCACCGGTCTTGCTGTCGCCATAGTCGAGGTAAAGCACTTCAGGCTGTACAAAGAACTGAGGTGTGAAGTTGTACTTGAAGTTTACGAAGGCGCCCATTCTTGACCAGTCGTCTTCTGTCGCTGTTGCATCTTCGATTTCTGCCTGCTGATAGCCACCACCGATATGAACGGCAGCCTTGCTGACAGGAATGGTGAGCTGGAGCCATCCACCGTAGCTGTTGATATCCTCGATATCCCCTGCTGTCAGGTCGTATACCGGAGCTCCGAAACCAGAGCCTCTGACCATGTCAAATGCTTCGGCGAATATTGCCATGTTCTGGCCATACCATACTTCTGCATCGATGGTCACTGCATCGAGCTTGTACACAGCATCGAATGCAAGGGCATAGCCCAGCACGTTGATATCGTCGACACCGTCTGTATCTGCTGTCAGTTCATACTGCTGAACAAGGAAGCTCGGGGTAAGGGTGAGAGCGCCGGCTTTATAAATGAGGTTACCTGCCAGAGCCGGGGTGATCTCGTTTGAAACAAACCCTGTCTGATCGACCGTATCGGTGTTCTCGAGCTCGATGTTGAAGGTCAGGCCGTCACCCTTATGGGTGTAGCGGAGCACCTGAATCCTGCCTGAATAAAGGTTCCCGAATCCGAACATGGAAAGTGAACCGTTCATTTCCTGCTCTGCAAAGTGCAATGCTAGGACAGAGTAGGTCTGACCTGCGGTAAAGCTGTTGCCTGAACCGAGGTCATAGGTCAGAAACACGTGACGGGTATAGAGGCTGTCACGCGTATCAGTTGTATCCCTGATACCATATTCGACAAAACCAAACACGTTGTCATACTTGGCCCATAAGCCAACCCTTGAGTTGCCCGGATTTTTGATGAAGAAATCCGTCTCTGAATCCTCTGTGCCTGTAGCTGTATCACCCTTGTCGGTTACTTTGTATGCTGCATTGACCCTGACACTGCCGGAGAGCTTGAAATCTGCATCGCCGATCTTGAAGGTTGCTGCAGCTGCCGGAATGGCAAAACCCGCTGCTAGAAGAACTGCAAGTGCTGAAACCCAAAACTTTTTCATGCGTAATTTCCCCCTCTGAGATGTTTATTTTTTGACCATGACCGTGAATCTGTGCATCCGGGCATGATTTTGTGATGAACGTGGAACAGGTCGCAGATACCAACAGTGCAATATTTTGTGCAGGAAAGACGTTTATCTGAGTATGGAAAGTGTTTAATCATTTTGATTTTATCTAGCACATCGGCATGGTGAAATATGTCGGTGGAGTCCCCATATTTATCTGAGGGATTATCCCATAAGCTATAGGCAGCAAACCGATAGTGACATGTTAATGACCTACCTGGGGTGTAGGATATCACTTATATAGCTGTAAGACATTCATAATGTTATCGGTTCAGAATCGTATTGATTTTTTTGAAATAAATATTGCTCATTTCCCGGTACTTGGTTGACTTGAAATATATAAACTGATAAACTGAACCATGATTCATATATCGGAAGTTGATTCTAAATAACTATAGGAGGAGGTAGTAATGGTCAGGAAAATCAAAAAGGCCGCGGTTATCGGGTCTGGTATCATGGGTGGCGGGATCGCTGCTCTCCTCACCAGTGCAGGTGTGGATGTATTGCTGTTGGACATTGTCCCGTTTGACCTGAAAGACGAAGAGAAAAATGATCCGAAAGCCAGAAACCGTATCGTGGAGGCCGGGTTGCAGGGTGCCATGAAGGCCAAACCACCCTTGTTCTACTCAAAAGATGATGCATCACGCATTACCACCGGGAACCTGGAAGATGATTTCGACAAACTGGCTGAATGTGACTGGATCGTAGAGGTTGTAGTGGAGAACCTCAAGATCAAGCAGCAGTTGTTCAAACGAATCGAAGGCATCCGTAAACCGGATACCATCGTATCCTCAAACACATCAGGCATCCCGCTCAAGGATATGTCAGAGGGACTGAGCAAGGAATTCAAGGAGCATTTCCTTGGAACACACTTTTTCAATCCGGTCAGGTACATGCACCTGCTGGAGATCATCCCCGGCGAGTTTACAAAACAGGAGATCCTTGACCAGATCGCTGCTTTTGGAGAGACACGACTTGGGAAAGGTATTGTCTGGGCCAAGGATACACCGAACTTTATCGGAAACAGAATCGGTATCCACGGTATCGGCAAGTGTCTGCAGGTGATGCTGGATGACGGGCTCACCATCCCTGAGGTCGATGCACTGTTCGGCCCGGCCATGGGGCGTCCGAAGACAGCTATCTTCAAGACATCTGACCTGGTGGGACTGGACACCATGACACACGTGTCCCAGAACACCTATGACCTCTGCACCAAAGATGAAGAGCGTGCAGTATTCCAGGTACCGGATTTCGTCAAGAAAATGGTTGAGAACAACCTGCTCGGCAACAAGACCAAGGCCGGGTTCTACAAGACTGAGATTACCCCTGAATGGAAAAAACTCCGCAAGGTCATGAACCCGGTGACCGGTGAGTATGTGGACCTGGAAAAAGCGACATTCCCGTGTCTTGATGCCGCCAAAAAAATGGAAACCTTACCTGAGAAATTCAAGGCAGTCCTCTATGGCGACGACAAGGGTTCCAAATTTGCCTGGAAGGTATCAGCAGGCGCCTTCATATATGCAGCTAACCGTATTCCTGAGATCTCAGACACCATAGTTGAAATCGACAATGCCATGAAGTGGGGCTATAACTGGGATTTAGGGCCCTTCGAGACCTGGGATGCCGTCGGACTGAAAGAATCCGTGGACAAGATGGAAGCCGACGGTCTGGCCGTGCCCGAGAAGATCAAGAAGATGCTCGCTGCAGGCAACACATCCTTCTATAAGCTGGATAATGGCAAGAGGTTCTTCTATGATTTTGCCAGCGAGGGCTACAAACCGGTCAAGGTCAGCGAGAAGGCCCTGAGCCTTGCCAATTTCAGGGCAGAGAACAAGGTCGTTCTGTCCAACCCGGCATGCTCGCTCATCGATATCGGCGACGATGTATACTGCCTCGAGTTCCACTCAAAGATGAATGCTATCAACAAGGATATGGTGGACTTCATGGCTGAGGCCGGCGAGTATGTTGATAAGTACGGTATCGGCATGGTCATCGGCAACCAGGCGGGCGGCATGCCAGGCGCATTCTCCGCAGGAGGAGACCTTGCTTACATGCTCAGCCTTGCCAGGGCAGGCAAGTTCGATGTGATCAACGACTTCATAAAGAATGTACATGCGGGTATCATGGGCACACGATATGCCAAATACCCGGTTGTTGCCGCTCCGTACGGACTCACCCTGGGCGGCGGTTGTGAAGTCTGTCTGTCTGCAGACAAGATTGTTGCCCATGCCGACCTGTTCATGGGTCTGGTGGAAATCGGTGCAGGGCTTGTCCCGGGTGGCTGCGGTATGATCAACCTCTGGAGAAGGTTCGTTGAAAGTAAGCCAAGTGGGGCAAAGATAACCGATCTCGGTGCATTCTTCCTGCCTGCCTTTATGAACGTTGCACAGGCAAAGGTTTCCAATTCTGCAGCACACGCGCGCAGCAATGGATTCTTGAGGCCTTCAGACCGCATCGTTCCCAACAGGGACAATCTCATAGGCGAGGCCAAGAAAGAGGTTCTCAAGATGGTTGATGACGGTTATGCTCCTCCTATCAAGAAAGGTATCCAGGTCCTCGGCAGAGAAGGCATCGGAATGGTATGGGCCGAGATGCTCAACATGAAGAGCGGCGGATACATTACCCCCCATATGGAATTCATAGCCAAGAAGATAGCTGTGTGTATGTGCGGAGGCGATGTTCCGAGCGGAACAGAAGTGAGCGAGGAACACCTCATGAAACTCGAACGTGAGGCATTCGTCGATCTCTGGAAGACAGAGAATACCCAGAAGATGGCTGAGCACATCATGAAGACCGGAAAGCCGTTATTCCTGTAGGGACATACTATTTGTAGATATTAGGAGGATAAACTAATGAGAGAAGCATATATTGTCAGTTCAGTAAGGACTCCCGGATGCAGGAGAAACAAGGGCGCCCTGGCGAAGACCCGCCCTGAAGATCTTCTCAAGGCTGCACTAGACGGCTTGATGGAGCGTACTCCGGGTGTCGAGAAAAAGGATGTTGAAGATATATTGGTCGGTTGTGCATTTCCCGAGGCAGAACAGGGACTGAACATCGGCCGCATCATTGCACAGATGTGCAAGTTCCCGGATGATACCTGCGGAGCTACCGTCAACAGGTTCTGTTCTTCAGGTCTGGAAGCCATCTCGCTGCAGGCTATGAGGATAATGGCAGGCTGGTGCGACGTTGCTATTGGTGGAGGACTTGAGTCCATGTCCATCGTCCCCATGGGTGGGAATTTGCCACGGCCCCATCCTGAGTGGTCGCAGGAAAACCCCGATGTGTATACCTCTATGGGTATAACCGCGGAAAACGTTGCCAACCGCTACAACATTACCAGGGAGATGCAGGATGAGTTTGGATACCATTCCCAGATGAAGGCCGTCGCAGCACAGAAAAACGGCAGGTATAAGGAGATAGTCCCCGTTCCTGCAGTGCGGTTCAAGGTAAAAGACGGAATAACCGTAAAAGAAACATTTATGCAGGATTTCGACGATGGTGTCAGAGAAACCACAACAATAGAAGGACTGGCAAAACTCAGGCCGGCCTTTGCAGCTATGGGGTCAGTTACTCCGGGTAACTCTTCCCAGACCACCGACGGTGCAGCTGTATCCATGGTCATGAGCGGAGAAGCCGTGAAGAAATACGGTGTCAAGCCTATTGCAAAGATTCTGTGCTACACGGTTGCAGGGTGCAGAGCAGATGAAATGGGTGTAGGACCAGCCTATGCAATACCAAAGGTTCTGAAAATGACAGGACTGAAGGTGGAAGACATTGGGCTGTGGGAGGTCAACGAGGCCTTTGCATCCCAGTGTATCTATTCCCTGCAGCAGCTCGGACTGTATGAGAAAAGAGAGCTGTGGCTGTCTGACAGCGACAAGAGGATCATCAACGTCAACGGCGGAGCAATCGCCCTTGGCCATCCGCTTGGATGCACCGGAGCGAAACTCTGCGCCCAGCTCATGAACGAGATGAGGGAACGTGGAGCCAAATACGGCGTCGAATCCATGTGTATCGGCGGCGGAATGGGTGCAGCAGCGGTCTTCGAACTGTGCGACTGATACCCGTCTTTGAATGAAATAAAAAAAGGCTGCCGTTTCTAGGCAGCCTTTTTTATGATTCCTCTATAGACAAACAGAGAATACTCAAAGGGACTGTTTCCACTGCAGCGGCAAGAGATATGAGATTTATATATAGTTTTTACATACTTTTACACAAGGCAGCCTTTTGTTATGGTATACTTTATAGTCAATACATGATTTTTTAAATCATGAACATCAACGGGAGATGTTATGGATTCACATAGTATTTGTTATGATCATATCACTATACATAAAGGTGGCTGATACATGCTGAATTTTCTGCCCGGCCCGGTCCTCGGTGTTATCTCCTTTGCCTTATATGTCCTCAATACTCTATTCTGGTGTACTTCTCTCTTTTTTGTGGCAGTGATGAAGCTCGTCATTCCTTCTGAGAAGTGGCGGGATATGTGTACGTCGATCCTGAACAGAATAGCAAACTGCTGGATTTCGTTTAATAATGTCAATCTGGAGGTAACGAAGAAGATCAGATGGGATACCAGCGGGATAGATAACCTGGAGCCGGGGGAATGGTACCTGGTCCTTTCCAATCACCAGTCATGGGTTGATATCCTGGTTCTGCAGAAGATATTTCACCGCAGGATTCCGTTCTTGAAGTTCTTTCTCAAAAAGGAATTGATCTGGGTGCCGATCATGGGGCTTGCCTGGTGGGCGCTGGAGTTCCCCTTTATGAAGCGTTATTCGAAACAATATCTCATGAGACATCCTCAGCACAAAGGAAAAGACCTGGAGATCACGAAGAAGGCATGCGAGCGTTTCAAAAAGATGCCCATATCCGTCATGAATTTTGTAGAAGGGACCAGGTTTACCTGTCAAAAGCATGAGAAACAGAAATCGCCCTATACACACCTCCTTCGTCCAAAGGCAGGAGGTGTGGCTTTCGTGCTTTGGGCCATGGGAGAACAACTACACCACATTCTCAATGTCACCATTGTCTACCCTGGCGGGGTACAGAACTTCTGGGAATTTATCTGCGCCGGCACAAACGAGATCATCGTCCGTGTAGAGGCGCTCCCCATTACCAGCGATCTTATCGGAGACTACTCAAATGACACCCGGTTTCGTGAACACTTCCAGAAATGGATCAACACCCTGTGGATTGAAAAAGATCTCTTCATCGAAGAGCTCTCCCGGGAAAAGAAGAAGGCTGCATAAACAAAAAGAAAGTCAGTACTGGTAGTACCCGAACAGACCTGTCCTGGAAAACCACGGGTTGCAATTTTTCCAGAATCCCTTTAGAAAGACCACACATTTCATTTTAAAAGGAGTTGTTATGAAGATTGAAGAGATTACCCTCGATCAGCTTGATCCACAGGATTTCATTGAAAAAAAGTGCCGGGAACTTTCAGATGAGGTAGGAGACGGACTGGCAATCAATGCACTCTCAGGCGGGGTTGACTCCTCTGTGGTAACCATGCTTGGGCACAAGGCCCTTGGCGACAGGCTCAAGACCTATTTTATCGACAACGGTATTATGCGTAAAGATGAACCACAGCAGATTGCACGGTGGTTCGCCGATCTCGGGGTGAACATTGAGATTTTGGATGCCCGCCAGCAGTTTTTTGATGCGCTGAAAGGCCTGAGCGACCCGGAAGAAAAGCGGGAAGCCATTACCCAGACATTTTACAGGGATGTTTTTGGCGACCTGGTAAAAACAAGCGGGGCAAAATATTTGCTCCAGGGAACCATATTCACCGACGTCGAGGAAACCGTTGCCGGGGTAAAGAGACAGCACAATATCTTAAGCCAGCTTGGCATCAACACACAGGAACAGTTCGGCTATGAAGTGATCGAACCACTGATCCAGCTGCGCAAGCCAGGGGTGAGAAAGGTGGGTGAGGCACTGGGTCTTCCTTATGAGATGTATAACAGGCCGCCATTCCCTGGACCTGCATTGGCTGCCCGCATAATCGGTGAAGTGACACCTCAGAGGGTGGCCCTGGTCAAGGAGGCGACAGCTATCGTGGAAGAAGCGCTCTCATCTTCCGGGGCATTCCAGTATCTTGCGATCCTTCATGAAGACAAGGTGACCGGCATTCGAAACGGGAAACGCGATTACGGGTACCAGATCGAGGTGCGCTGCTGGAACAGCAAAGACGCTAAGACTGCAACACCAACGCGGCTGGACTATGACATACTCGAGGACCTTGCAGCCCGGATGACGACGGAAATTCCCGGAGTTGTGAGTGTCACCTATAACATAACATCAAAACCAACCTCCACCATAGAGGCGGTATAATAAAGAGTATCTTTGGTACATGATAAGGTAGAGAGACCATGCTCACTGATATTGAAAGAATCTACAGTTCACTTCTCGATAAGCACTATCCGGAAAAGCTTTTTGGAGACCTGGAAGGTTTTGAAAAAAAGGACAGCGGTTATATCGCCCGCTGTCCTTTTCATGAAGACGTTCATCCCACGCTGGTGATCTATGATGACCGTCCGGAATACTTCTGCTTTGCCTGTTCAGCACGCGGCGACTGGCTGAAGTACATGCAGCTCAAGGACGGTATGAGCTTTCATGATGCACTGGACAAGCTCACCAATGCCTCCGGGATTCGGGCAAGGGCTTATGACAAAACCCGTTGGGCCACAGACCTGAGCAGGACTGTTATCCTGGAGCAGGCACTGGGTTTTTTCAATGCCCAGCTTTATGCCAGGCCGGGCGAGGAGGTCCTGCATTATCTCTATAAAAGGCGCTATACCATGAGCGAGGTCGAAGGCAGCTCGTTCGGGTACTATCCGGGTTATCTGCCCCTGCGGGATTACCTCATCTCCCAGGGATTCTCCAGTGAAGAGCTTGATGAGACTTTGAAGTCCCTGTGGAATACCGATGCCGAGAACTGTGGTCTTGTAATCCCGTACCGTGATTCTTCCGGCAGGCTTATGGGGCTTTATGGAAAGGATATCGCCTTGTCAGGAGAGAATGCCTATTCACCGCTTACCGATATGAGTGTGCTCGAAGATGTGCCTTTCTTGATGTACAGATCTCGTGGTGCCGAAGAATTGATCGTTGTCGCCGGCCTTCTTGATGCCCTGCTCATTGACCGGATAGCCATCAAACCGGTGGTTGCCATCGGAAAATCAGGGCTGAGCACCCACCAGCTGGATGCTCTGTCCACGTACGGGATCAGGCACTGCATCGTCTGCCTCGGCAGTTCAGCGCAGCAGATAAAAGCAACCCATGATGCAATTGCCAGCATCAGTGCACGTGGAATCGGTGTATCAGTCCTGCCGCTGGAGGATAGTTACTCGGACATCGATGAATTTATCCGCTTGAATGATCTTAACCTGTTCAGAAAACTGCTGGCGCATCCTCAGGATGCGAAGGCCTGGGTAGAAGAGAATCGCATATGATTCTTTTTACCTGAGCTTGTGAGTCTGTTATAATAGCTCTTATATGTTGCCGGTTTCGGCGATGGGACATACTCAGTGATGCACGAGTCCCTCTTTATTGTACCGGTATAATGGAGTCGGGGTATGGCAAGCAGTTACTGTGCTGAAGCAATTGTGATCGGTTCCGGGCCTGCAGGCCTGGGTGCAGCCCTCGGACTTGCCCGCAGCGGGATTGACGTAGTGGTTCTTGAACAGCAGGACAGACTCGGAAGCCTCAGACGCGGGGAGACCATCCGTTTCAACCAGGACATGGAGGATCTGCTGGGGCAGGGCTTCTTTGAAAAGCAGGTCATACAGAAGATCCGCAAGAGAACATACGTTTCCCACACAGGGAAGTCTCAAGTCAACAGGGAAATACGCAACCCGAATAACATCATCAACTGGCAGGATTTCATCCAGGCAATGGCTGAAGTAGTCGTCTCTGCCGGTGCCAGGGTATGGACCGGATCAACCGTGACCGATATTTTGAGGGACGGTGATGCCGTATGCGGGGTGCGCTCGACCGTGCAGGGGTTTGTCGAGGAAGAGCTCCGGGCAAAGGCTGTCTTCTCCTGCGGGGGATGTGACGACCCGGCATCGCGTCTTTTGAACCTCGACCGTTCGCACATCGACATGCCTGTCTTCAAACAACTTCTCAGCGGATATACCGGACCATCGGACCGGCTCGAGTATTACTTTCACCTGGGCGGAGGAGGACTGACTATCGGGACTATCTTCCCCAGGGGCGGTGAGGAGACGGAGATTATTCTGCTCAATGCACTGAAGACAGGAACATCACAACCTTCATTCGATGAGTTCAAAGATGAGCATCCCCGGTTCAGACAACGTCTCGATGGAGCAATGCCGTTTTATACCCTCAAGACAAAGATTCCCATGGGCGGCATGCTTACTCCGGCATGTGCACTGCCCGGTCTGGTCATGGCAGGTGATGCCCTTGGGCATGTCCAGGCCCGGGGCGGCAGCGGGATAATGACATCTTTTCTTATCGGGTTTGCCAGCGGACAACTGGGGGCCCAAGCCATCAGGTCCACACGATGGACTAAAGATGTGAGCGACAGACTCAACCGGGAAATACACCGATCCCCTCATATGAGGTCGTTGAGAAAACATAACCTGATCTATTCCAGACTCAGGATGCAGATATTCGGCAGAATCAGGACCCCAGAAGATATGGACCGGTACTGGCCGTTTTTGAAGGTGGCTTTAAGATAAGAACAAGTATGTTCGGGATTTAAGCTGGTTTAAGGCATAAGGTGCAAGGTCCAGGGTTATTGTCCTTTGACTTCTTGCTGTTGCCCATATCCTGACCTATTCACTATTCAGGGTTCAACCTTAAACCATATACCTTACACCCTATACCTCATCAATTTTTTGATTTTCCAAGCGCCTAGTGCCTAGTGCCTAACGCCTGGTAATTAAATCCCTTGACGAGCGGACGTTTTTTTATAAGGTATAGCACCATGATCAGCGCAGACAATCTATCCAAGAGCTATGCACGCCAGGTGCTGTTTGAAAGGGTCAGCTTCAAGATCAATGACCGTGAACGGGTAGGGCTCGTGGGCAGGAACGGGCATGGGAAGACAACACTCATGCGTCTCATCACCGGTGAAGAGACACCGGATGAAGGGGTCATCTCCATACCAAGGAACTATCGAATCGGATATGTTACCCAACATCTGGACTTCACCGAGGAGAACCTGCTGAAAGAGGGTATGAGGGGACTCCCTCATTCACAGCGGGACCATCACTGGAAGGTGGAAAAGGTTCTCGCGGGCCTCGGATTTTCTGTGTCGGATATGAAGCGGCACCCCGGGGAATTATCAGGAGGGTATCAGGTCAGGCTCAATCTTGCAAAGGTCCTGGTCTCTGATCCGGATCTGCTGTTGCTGGACGAGCCCACCAATTATCTGGATATCACATCGATCCGCTGGATCGAGCGATTTCTCGTGGAATGGCCGCATGAACTGCTCCTTGTCACCCATGACAGGACATTCATGGACAAGATCGTTACCCATACCATGGGCATTCACCGGAGAAAGATTAAGAAGATCGCCGGCAATACGGAGAAGTACTATGACCAGATTGTCCAGGAAGAAGAGATCTACGAGAAGACCCGCATCAATGACGAACGCAAACGGAAAGAGGTAGAGCATTTCATCACCCAGTTCAGGGCAAAGGCCAGGCTGGTGGGGCTGGTGCAGTCACGAATCAGGACCCTGGAGAAGATGGAGAAGAGGGAAAAGCTCGATAAGATCAAGACCCTGGACTTTTCCTTCAGTTCGGCTCCCTTTGTCGGAAAGTATGTCCTGGGTGTAAAGGATCTCAGTTTTTCCTATGACCCGTCTTTGGAACTGATCCGCGACTTCAGCATTACTATCAGGCCCTTCGAGCGGGTGTGCATCATCGGGCCCAACGGCAAAGGAAAGACTACCCTGCTGCGTCTGATGGCAGAGCAGCTGAAACCGAAGAACGGTGAGATAACCTGGAATCCGAAGATCATAAAGGGTGTTTTTGAACAGACCAATATCAAAACCCTGGTGGACTCCAGAACCGTTGAAGAGGAACTTATCTATACGCATGGAAACGTGGACCATCAGAAAGCGAGGAACATCTGCGGTGCCATGATGTTTGAGGGAGATCACGCCCTGAAAAAGATCGAAGTGCTCTCCGGCGGTGAAAAGAGCAGGGTCATGCTGGGAAAGCTTCTCGTCACACCGTTGAACATGCTGCTCCTGGACGAACCCACGAACCATCTTGACATGGAATCGAGCGATGCGTTGCTTGCGGCAATCGACAGCTTTGAAGGTGCGGTCGTTATGGTAACGCACAATGAAATGTTCCTCCATGCACTGGCCGAGCGGCTCATCATATTCTACCATGACTCCATCGAGGTGTTCGAGGGCAGCTACCAGCGGTTTCTCGAAAAGGGCGGCTGGGGAGATGAAGAGGAAATCCTGTCGGCTCAGAAGAAGCTGAAGAAAACGACCGGATCAGAAAACCGGATCGACAAGAAGACCCTGCGAAAGATGAGAGCGGATATCATTACCGAACGTTCAAGGATCGTCAATCCCATCGAGAAGCGTATTTCTCACATTGAAGCCGAGATAGAGAAACACGAGGTGGGACTGAAAGAGCTGCATGCAGCCATGCAGGATGCATCAGAAAACCAGGACGGCCAGAAAATAGTTGAGATATCCCAGTCCATCCACACGAGCGAAGAGACTATCGAGACGTTGTTCGATGAACTGGAAGACCTGACACATTCCCTGGAAAAACACAGCGCTGAATTCGACCGTCAGCTCGA
>DAISYU010000011.1:0-54214 GCA_036825155.1 Thermodesulfobacteriota bacterium
CAATAATCCTTTCCTGTAATCTTTTACTTCCCTTTCTTTCCCTCGCTTTTATCAATAATCCACTTATATTCAGTCACTTCGATCTTTTTCTTTTTCTCCACCTGTTTTACCGCAATCTTTTCCCGTGAGATTTTATATACTGTTCCCTCTCCAGTATAATTATCCAGGGCCTGCTCCAGGGTTTTATAGACCTCGATCTTTTGCGTACCGAACAGCGATTCTTTGATGATTGCATATTCTTCTCCATATACGAGCCCGACCCAGAACAGGGATATCCACAGGATTAAAAATAGTCTTTTCATGGTTTGACCACCTCGTATCTATTTGTTTGGCATTTTCCCTCTATTGTCAATACCTACCTTTAGATTATGAGAAGAACTAATCCAGCCATTTACCATTTACAATAGATGAGCTTTATGATACGTGACCTTCTGGCGATCTTTGAAGAAAACGAAGAATTTATCAGGTGTTGAGGGGGAATACACGCAAGAATAACTCCTTCAATTGCTGAGAGTTATGGAGAGATGCCCGAGTGGCCGAAGGGGCGCGACTGGAAATCGCGTGTGCTGTTAACGCGGTACCGAGGGTTCGAATCCCTCTCTCTCCGCCACATGAAAGGCCCTGTGAGTGGTCGGGTCTCATGCAATACAGCGCTGTGAACCCCGTCAGGCCCGGGAGGGAGCAGCGGTAAACAGTACGCTGTATGTGTATGGTAAGGCCCGGCCTCTTACAGGGCCTTTTTACTTGAATAATCTCGTTTTGAATAATAGTATGTTGCCATGTATCAGGTAATTGCACGAAAATTCAGGCCGCAGCGCTTTGAGGATGTGATCGGCCAGGGCCATGTAACCAGTGTGATCAAGAATGCCATTGATATGGACCGGCTCCCCCATGCATTTATCTTTTCCGGCCCGAGAGGTGTTGGAAAGACATCGGTTGCACGAATCCTCGCAAAGGCAATCAATTGCGAACAGGGATTATCCAGTACCCCCTGCAATACATGCACCATCTGTGAAGACATCACTGCATCAAGGGCAGTCGATGTCTTTGAGATAGATGCCGCATCCCACACCGGAGTGGACAATATCAGAGACCTCATCGAAAATGCCAGGTATGCCCCAAGCATTGCGAGGTTCAAGACATTTATCATCGATGAAGTTCACATGCTCTCCAGGAGCGCCTTCAATGCCCTTTTAAAGACCCTTGAAGAGCCGCCGGCCCATGTGATCTTTATCATGGCTACTACCGAGCTTGCAAAGGTCCCGGTGACGGTTCTTTCAAGGTGCCAGCGGTATGATTTCCGACGGATCGCTGTGGATGAGATCGTATCGCATCTCAAATCCATAGCAACGAGTGAAGAGATCCCCATCAGTGACGATGCCATGGTGACCATTGCACTCCAGGCTGACGGCAGCATGAGAGATGCACAGGGAATGCTCGAGCATATGGCGGCAAGCGGGATAGGAAGCATCGATGCAGAGACGGTAGAGGGAATGCTTGGATTGGTGGGCAGGGCGACCATGCACGACCTGATCACTGCCCTTCTGAATAAGGATGTGCCGGGCATGCTCGATGTGATCGAGGGGGTATACCAGTATGGGCAGGACCTGGGACAGCTCTATCGTTCTCTGCTGGAACAGTTCAGAAATATGATGGTGCTCAAGGCCGGATACTCAAATTTGGCACTGCCCCGGGAGGAAAAGGAATTTCTTAATGAGGCGGCAGCCGACATCTCGTTTGAGGAGGTCCACAGAATAGTAAGCGTTCTCATTCATGCCGAAGAGGATCTCAAGTTTTCAACACTGCCAAAGATCACCCTGGAAACTATCCTGCTGCGCATCATTTCCGCCCCGAAGCTTAGCGACTTGCAGCAACTGATTGAACTGTTGGCTAACAGGCCTGCCGGGTCAATACCGGCCAGGCAACCTGCTCCGGTATCTCCTGTGGAAAAATATAAACGGCCTCTCTCATCCATCCCCCTTTCATGGGACGGGTTTATCACCTATCTCAAAGATCACGACCAGCCTCTCTATGCCATTCTTGCAAATACAACCGTGAAGTCGGAAGAGGATGCAACAGTAGTACTGCTTTGTTCAAGCCGTTTTATAGGCGATCAGATCAACAAGGCCATCCCTGAGGTAACAAAGCGTGCACAGGCTTTTCTGAAAAAAGATATCGATATCCAGGTCGAGGTTCAGGACACGCTTTCAAATGATAGTAAGAAACCAAAACCGTCACAGCTTCGTGCCAATGCGCTGAAATCCCCTGTGGTAAAAGGAATCGTAGCTGAATTCGACGGTGTAGTACGGGATGTAAAACCAAGTGAATAATACGTTAACTGCGCTCGATGGCATCAGAGTAGGCCACTGTTCGGATCTTGCGGGGGGAACGGGTGTTAGCGTTATCCTCTTTGACCGGCCTGCCACAGGGGCGGCGGATATTACCGGCATGGCAACATCCACCAGGCAGATCGATTCGCTGGATACGATGCACCCCGGGACAGCGGTGCACGGCATATGTCTTGCCGGGGGATCCGCATTCGGGCTTGATGCAGCATCAGGTGTAGTGAGATATCTCGAGGAAAGAGGCACAGGATTTGATCTTGTTGTGGCAAAACTTCCCATTGTGTCCACTGCAGTGATCTTTGATCTGTCGTTTATGGATCCAACGGCCAGGCCCACACCTGATATGGCATATGATGCCTGTAGGAACGCCTCAACTTCCCCCGTGGAACAGGGATGTGTGGGCGCAGGGACCGGAGCAACCACAGGGAAGATCCGGGGCGTTGTATCAGCCACTAAAGCAGGAATCGGATCGAGCATGATTCAAGGAACCGACGGCATAAAGATGGGTGCCCTGGTTGTTGCGAATCCCTTTGGAGATATCCTCGACGAACACGGGCAGATCATCGCAGGGGCCAGAGAAGGTTCCAGGTTTATCGATTCATATAAAACTATAGCGCAAGGGGAGGTTCGCGAACGGTTCGGTGCACCTGGTAACACAACCCTGTGCGTATTAGTCACTGATGCCCGCATGGATAAGATCATGGCCATGCAGGTTGCCCGCATGGCAGGGCATGGATTATCACGCCATATTTCTCCCTACAACACCCCGTTCGATGGGGATATCGTGTTTTGTCTGTCTTTAGGGGATAAAAGGGCCCATCCTCTCCATCTTGGCGTCATTGCTGCCCACGCTGCTACCGATGCCCTCATCAATGCAGTGAAACACGCTCATGGTCTGGGGGGCATACCTGCTTCCCATGACATTGTCGGCTGAGTTCCTGTACGGATTCACCCAACGATGTTTTAAATACCAGCCTGAATCTGCGGTTACTAAAATCATTGACAAAAGCGAGAGACTTCAGTAGTAAAGATTGCCGTGGCGGAGTAGCTCAGGTGGTCAGAGCATGCGGCTCATATCCGCAGTGTCGGGGGTTCAAGTCCCTCCTCCGCTACCAGAACATAGATTTTATTCCGTATGATCGTGACCGTCTAGTCAATCTATACACACCTCAGGGTCCGAATTTATTTAAGTTTATTATTTGAGCAGCTTGTTGTCTGTACATTCCGAATTAGCTTTGCCTTGATAGCCTTATGTGATTATTAATATAGCTATGGTTTGGAGAGAACGGATATGAAGGATGTAGCTGTCGGATTCTTGTGGCATATGCACCAGCCGTATTACAAGGATCCCGTATCCGGGACCTATCTGATGCCGTGGGTGCGGCTTCATGCAATCCGCGGCTACTACGATATGATAGCCCTGCTCGACGACTATCCGGGCATCAGGTGCACATTCAACCTGGTACCGTCTCTCCTGGCCCAAATATTGGATTATACGGATGGCGGATTGCGGGATCTGGATTTCTACCTCTCCCAGAAGCGGCCATCGGACCTCACCAATGATGAGAAAAATCACATCGTATCCAGGTTTTTCATGTGCAACGAGCAGACCATGATCACCCCGTTTCCCAGGTACACACAACTTTTCGAGAAGAGAGGGGTGATCAGGAAGCCAAAAGAGCTTGATGAGATAACAAAGAAATTTAACTCCCAGGACATCCTCGATCTCCAGGTCCTCTTCAACTTAACATGGACCGGCTTTACCATGAGGAAGGACAAGGGGATCAGGGATCTCATAAAAAAAGGCAGATCGTATACTGAATCGGAAAAGCGCTACCTGCTCGATCTCCAGATAAAGATCATGGAGATGATAATCCCCCACTATAAGGAATCATGCAAAGCCGGTCGCATCGAGATCACGACCTCTCCATTCTATCATCCCATCGGCCCGCTTGTGATGAATGTCGGTTATGCCCTGAGATCGCTGGACACCCCACTGCCCAAAGAGGCCTTCTCCCATCCCGAGGACCTGAATGCCCAGATAACAAAAGCCATGTCATTTCATGAGAAACTCTTTGGTTCATCACCCAAGGGGATGTGGCCGTCTGAGGGTTCTGTGTGTCCGGAGATGATTGATCTGATGGCCCAGAACGGTATTGAGTGGGCTGCATCGGATGAGGCAATCCTTTTTGCAAGTCTGAAGCAGTCACGCACTGGAGCAAGGCTGTATAAGCCCTACCAGGTCTCGTCTGCGAATGGAGATGTTTCAATGTTCTTTCGGGACAGGCCGCTTTCCGATCATATCGGCTTCATGTATGCAAAGAATCCTTCCGATCAGGCTGCGGATAACCTGATGTACCACCTGAACAATATCCGTAAGGGTTCAAAGTCGTTTGATTTCAACCCGTTTGTATCCATTATCCTTGATGGTGAGAACCCATGGGAATATTACCCGGACAGTGGGGAGCAGTTTCTGCGAAGACTGTACGGACAGCTGGAATCGACCCAGGGGATAAAGACATCACTTTTCCATGATTATTTACAGGGGAATCCCGTCAAGGAGAGCATAGCGAATCTCTACACCGGAAGCTGGATCAATCACAACTTTGCCATTTGGATAGGTCATGAAGAGGAGCGAAAGGCGTGGGAATACCTTTCCCGTACGCGGTCCTATGTTGAAGCCAAAGGAAATGACGCAGACCCCCTTGCCTGGGAAGAGATTTATATTGCAGAGGGAAGCGACTGGTTCTGGTGGTATGGGGATGATTTCGTGTCTGAAAATGATGAACAGTTTGATTCTCTTTTCAGGCTGCACCTGACAAACTGCTATACCCTGCATGATGAAAGTCCGCCGGCAGAACTCTCCCAGAGTATTATCACACCACACGATATCATTCCGGAAAAGATGCCGGTCGGGTTCATTCACCCTAAGATCGACGGCAGGGTCACACATTTTTACGAGTGGCTCAAGGCAGGATATTATTCGGCAGTGGTCAGTTCAACGAGCATGTACCGGCATCAGCTGCTCCTGTCCCAGCTCTTCTTCGGATTCGATGAGGAACACCTGTATGTGAGGATGGATTTTCGTGACCTCCCCGATAAGGTGACGGTTCGCCTGGATATACTGTCCCCGGAACCAGTACGACTTTCCATTCCACCTTCACGCGGGCCTGTCAACCTCTTCATGTTTGAGAACAATGTCTATGAGAAGAATGCTGAGCTTGAAAGTGTTGCCTTTGAGGAGATCCTCGAGTTCAAGGTGCCGTTTACATTGCTGGGTGTTGTGCCGAAACAGAGGATACGGTTCTTTCTTTCTCTCAGAGAGAACGAACTGGAACTTGAGAGACACCCTTCAAACGGGCTGTTATCTCTCATTATTCCAGAAAACGATTATGAAAAGGTGATGTGGTATGTCTGAGAAGATCTATTTGGCCTTTTGTGTTCATTCTCACCAGCCTGTGGGCAATTTCCCCGCTGTCTTTCAACAGGGTTCGCACGACTGCTATCTGCCTCTGCTGCGGATACTCAGGGACTATCCCCGGATACGGATGAGTCTCCATTATACCGGTCCGCTCCTGGAATGGTTTGAAGACAATGAACCGGAATTCTTTGCCTTGCTGAAAGAACTTGTTGACCGTTCCCAGGTGGAGCTTGTAGGGGGAGGGTTTTATGAGCCAATTCTCTCTGTGATACCCCAAGAAGATGCCCAGGCCCAGATTGCATATACGAAAAACTACCTTGAAGATAGCTTTGGCGTGACCCCGAAAGGCCTGTGGTGTGCGGAAAGGATCTGGGATCCCGGCATACCGAAAAAGGTTGCCGGAAACGGCATCGACTATACCCTGCTCGATGACAGCCATTTTCTCTTTGCCGGGCTGTCTGCAAAGGATGTTCACGGGTATTACGTAACCGAGCGGGAAGGACATTCCTTGAAGGTTTTTCCCATAGATATGCACCTTCGATATCTCATCCCGTTCCGCCAGCCCCATGAGGTGGTGGAATATCTCCTGGAATTGAAGCATAGAGGGATTCACGTCATTACCTATGGTGATGACGGCGAGAAGTTCGGGATGTGGCCGGGGACCCATAAATGGGTGATAGAGCAGGGGTGGCTGCGACATTTCTTTGATGAGATTGCAAAGTATTCAGACGATATAGAGATCGTTCCGCTCTCGTACGTGGTGGATATGTTCCCGGCCAACGGTCTGATCTATCTGCCCACGGCAGCATACCAGGAGATGATGGAATGGAGCCTTTTTGCCGAGCAGGGAAGGGTGTACGAGGACCTGGTGAAACAGGCTCAGAAAAGAAAGGAATGGACTGTGTATCGCGGCTTCTTGAGGGGCGGTATGTGGGATAATTTTTTTGCCAAGTATCCTGAATCGAATCTCATGCACAAGAAGATGCTCAAGGTAAGTGACCTTGTGCGGGAATATGACGGGTCGGGCGATGCTCAGCGGCATCTGCTCATGGCGCAATGTAATTGTGCGTACTGGCATGGTCTTTTTGGCGGCATATACATCGCCTCATTGAGGCATGCAATATACGAGCACCTGCTCAAGGCCGAGTCCATTATCGACGCTCAGCGGTTTGTCGACACCTCGCTTGCCCTGGAGGTCTGTGATCACGATCTGGATGGGAGAGATGAAGTGCTCATATCGGGCAGGCGGCTGAACTGCTATATTTCCCCCCATATGAATGCTTCGATCTTTGCCCTGGAATTCAAGGGCAGTGCATATAACTTCTCGAATATACTGATGAGGCATCCGGAGATTTACCACAAGGACATCGAGAGAGGCGGCCCTGAGCACGGAGACTGGGAACCCCAGGAGCCTCTGTCCATCCATGATATTCCCCATGTGGTTGCGGCCGAATACAAAGATCTCCTGATCTACGATACCTACCGGAAAAATTCCTTCCTGACCCATTATCTTGATTCTGCCCCCTCCATCGAAACCGTACTGAAGACAAACAGGATGGATACCTCGTTAACAGCACTCACTGCCTTTGAACTGACTGCGACGGCTTATCAGGAGGATTCCCTGGAACTCACATTCAAAGGGGTGCAGCACTCGATACATATCGAAAAGAAGTACCTCTACAATCCACAGGGAACTATCACCCTGGCTCATGCTATACGCCCTGCACGTGACGACTACTGGATTGCCCTGGAATGGAATCTCATGACGCTTTCTGCAGAAAAACCAACCGTTGACGGTGTGTTGATGGAACAGGACCGGGGCAGGTACCGGGCAAAGAACGTTGCGATCACAGATACCGACAAGGGAGTGACGCTGAACATCGAATCAGGCTCCCTCTGGGATGTTTGTATTGTCCCTATAGAATGTGTGTCCCAGAGTGAAGAGGGTTTTGAAAAGACATTTCAGGGATGGAGTATCTACTTTATGAGAAAGGGAGAGCTTTCAATTCCTGAGGTTCTTGTGAGGGTTGAATAAGACATGTCAGAGCTGAGAAAAGACCCGGTTGTGGACCGGTGGGTGATCATCACCGATGACCCGATACGCACCCCGAATCTGTCTGGTATGCCCAGAGAGAAGACAGGTGGCGATACCTGCCCGTTCTGTCCGGGCAATGAACACCTGTGTCCTCCGGAAATCCTGGCAAACAGGCCTGACGATTCCCATCCCAATGATGCGCGGTGGAAGTTGCGGGTTGTTCCGAGCCGTTCACCGCTGTTGATGGTGGAAGAGGACCTGAAACGTTTGGGTGAGGGCGTCTATGACAAGATAACAGGTGTCGGGGCAAATGAGGTGATCATCGAGACGCCGAGACATGAAGTCAGGCAGGCGGACATGACCGCCCAGGAACTGGAGAACCTTTTCTGGGCGTACAGAGACCGGATCATAGACTTGAAGAGGGATGCAAGGATCCAGTATGTTCATATTTATAAGAATTGCGGAGTAGCGGCCGGTGCGACACTGATGCATGGATATTCCCTTCTTATGGCACTGCCCATTGTACCGCGGGCTATTGCAGATGAGATTGAGGGTGCAAAGAGACACTTTGCCTATAAACAGAGATGTATATACTGCGATGTGATAAGACAGGAAATTCTCTCGGGGACTCGTCTAGTGAGTGAGACGAACCTGTTTCTGGCTATCGAACCATTCGCACCGCGGGTTCCGTTTGAGACGTGGATACTTCCCAAGAGACATACCCCGTGCTTTGATGAAATTGAACCAAAAGAGGTTGTCGAGATGGCCAGAATCTTCAAGGACGTGATCTCCAGACTGGATAGCGCCTTGAGTCAGCCTGCATATAATTACGGCATCCACACCGCGCCGTTTGGAAACGAATGTGGAGAATATTACCACTGGCATCTGAAGATAATTCCCCGGATCATACCCCACACCGGGTTTGAATGGGGGACCGATCTGTACATAAATCCCACCCCGCCTGAAGAGGCGGCGGCATTTCTCAGACAATGTATAGTAGAATGATGATTATCAAGGAAGGTATGACATGCCGCGATTCTTCGCCGAGATACAAGATCAAGACCATGCAGTGATTACAGGCAATGATGCCCGCCACATCCAGGGTCCTCTTCGGAAAAAGATTGGAGACGAACTGTTCATCCGGGACCACACCACCGGGTACAGAGCCCGTATCTCATCAATTGCTTCCCAGCAGATCGGCCTGGAAATCATGAGCTCCCAGGAACTCAGCGAACGGGGAACGATGAGGGTTCACCTTGGTATGAGCCTTATCGATCTGAAAGAGATGGATGTGCTGATTCGCATGGTTACCGAACTCGGGGTTGCCGATATCTACCCCCTCGTTGCGGAGCGATCGAACATACGCACTGTATCCGATACAAGGTATGACCGTTGGCATACCATCATAAAAGAGGCTGTCAAACAGTGTGAACGCAGGTCCATACCACACATATATGAACCCATGCCCCTGACGCAGTGGATCCATGCTGTTGCAAATGCCTGGGGATGCAGGCTGGTGGGTTCTTTGGATGCCGGGCACGGTCTCTCCGACTGCAAGGCCCATGACTCAGGCATCCTGATAGGCCCCGAGGGAGGGTTCAGCTCTTCTGAGATGGATGAAATACGCTCATGCGGATTTACCCCCGTCAGTATGGGGAAGACCGTCATGAGGTCTCTCACCGCTGCCATTACCGCGGTGGGTATCCTCGGGATGTGATACCTGCCGCCTGTGCTCCGATAACCTATTCCTTCTGCTCTGATTCAAGCCGTGCCAGGAGCTGCTGTGCCTGGACCTTCTCTTCAAAAGGTGCTGTTGTGTCCAGAGCCTTTTTGAGGAATCCTTTTGCTTCTCCTGCCCTGTTCAACTCCACCAGTGCAAGTGCCATGTGGTAATTGATGGATGGTTCTTCGGAGAGCTTTTCGATCGCGAGCTGGAACTGCGCCAGGGCATTCTCGAAAAGGCCTTTCTTCAGGTAGACAAAACCCAGTGTGTCAGCGATCCTCGGATCATCCGGGAATTTGTCTTTTGCAATCTGTGCAAGCTTCAGTGCCTCGTTCAGATCGTTCTTTTTTCCTCCTTCGGCCAGGATCCAGGCGAGGTTGTTTGCTGCCAGGGCATTCTTGGGTTCCCTCTCGAGGATATAGTTATACACCTTTTTTGCATCTGTTATCCTGCCCTGGTTCTGGTTGATCAGGGCAAGCATCATAGCCGCCTTGAGATCATCGGGGTTCTTGTTGAGGATGCTCTCATACTCGTCAAGCGCCTTGCTTACCCTGTTCGTTCTCGCATAAAACTGTGCCAGGGCGTGATAGAGGATCTCATTGTCCGGCTCCAGCGCAATGGCTTCTTTAATCTGGACAAGCGCATCGTCTTGTTTACCGGCACTTTCCATGAGTCCGGCAAGGATCATGTGGCAGGGGGCGGTGTCTGCCTGTGCGCATGCAGCAGATACCTTTTGTATGACTTCATCCTTTTTCACGACGGCAGAGGCGATGCTCGCATACAGGGTGAGGGCCTCGGCCTTTTGAGGGTAGCGCTCAATGGCTTTCGTTGATATCTCATAAGCGCCTTTCTTGTCCCCCTTGGACAAAAAGAGCAGCGTGGAGGCGTGGAGCGTTGGCCATGCATCCGGTGCCCCTTTCCTGAGTTTTTCCACCAGGGTCTGTGCCGTATCCGCATCCTTGGTCCTAAGGGCGGAGAGTGCCCCGATATAGATGATATCCGGCATGGTTATGGAGTTCTTGACGAGGAGGTCTACCTCTTCCAGGGTCTCCTTATATTGACGCTGGGCAAAATGTATCTTTGCCATCATGGCATGGAGAGACACATTATTCTTGTTTTCCTGGAGTGATCCCTCGACGAGTTCCCGAGCGCGGGTCGCATCACCTTTCATGAGGTAAGCCTTTGCCGCGGTGGCTGCCACATCCGGCCTGCGAGGAATGGTCCTGATAAGCTGATCCAGGGTCTCCAGCGCCTTTGCAGGGTCTGATTCGTCTACATAGATCTGGGCCAGAAGAATGCGTGAAGGAATTGCCTTCTGATCTTTCTCAGCCGTCTCTATCAGAAGCGTCTTCGCTGCATCGATATCGCCCTTTTCGAGAAGGATCTGGGACAAAAGCGTTCTGCTCAGGGTGTTATCATCGAGCTCACGGGCCTTCTGAGCGAGGTTGAGTGCCCCATCAAGATCTCCTTTCTGACGGATGATGCCAGCCTCCAGCATGTATGTGTTTGGATTGTCGGGGAACTTGGTCTTGAGCTCCATTATCTGGGCGGTGAAGAGGTCATCCATCTTATGGCTTGCATAGAAACGGGCAAGGGCAAGCCCTACATTGATATCATCCTCTCCCACTCGGTATGCATCCTGAGCCCACTTTTTGGCAAGCTCGATGTTATCCTTGAACACATAGATATCGCTTGCGAGGAACCGTATCTTTGTGGAATCGGGATACAAAGAGGTTCCTTTTGCCACAAGGTCGAGGGCATCATCGATACGGCCGATGGCCAGATACATCTGGATCACGTTGATGATAGTGGCCTCGCTCGGCTCGCCATCCTTTAAGAGTCCTTCCATGATCTCCACGGCCTCTTGCTGGTTGCCGCTCTGGAAGAGTGCCTGGGCAAGCATCTCTTTGGCTATGCGGTTTTCGGGATCGATCTCGAGCAGTTCTGATGCCTGCTGGCTGGCGAGGTCATACTTCTTTGCCAGCAGCTGCATGGATGCAAGGTACTCCCGTGATTTGACATTCTTAGGGTCTGCCTGGGCGGCCCTCAAGAAAGCCTTGTATGCCTCGTTTGCCCGCATGAGCTTGAGCTGTACCTCCCCTAATGTGATGAGGGTGTCCGCATCATCCGGTGCGATCTGCAGGGCATTCTGAAACTGGATTGCAGCCTCTGCATATTTTTCTTCCTGCATATATTCATTGGCGCTTGCAAGGTATGCCGATCTCTTTTCCTCAGGGCTCTTGCTGCAGCCGGACACTATAATTGAACACAGAATTATTAAAAGAAATATACCAAGATATCTGTTCATACGACCTCCAAGTGCTTCAAATACATGGACGATAACACAGTTGCAGCCAAAGGAAAAGAGCGAAGCACGGTGCAGCGTTATGCATGGAGGACACGTCTGTTGTGAGTCTTGAGAACTTGATCCCTTTTCATTGTGAGCAGTTCATGGTGCATGAGAATACTCAATCTTGACTTCATCACACCGAGATACTATTTGATTGGTGACAATGTTTACAGGGGTAAAATATGATTTTTGATCCGCTCTATATCATTATGATAGCACCTGCGTTGATCTTGAGCATTTTTGCACAGATCAAGGTGAAGTCGTCCTATTCCAAGTATTCGAAAGTGCCCACCTCCAGGGGAATAACCGGTGCCCAGGCCGCCCGAGAGATCCTGCGGGCCGAAGGTATCAATGATGTCGGGATAGAACTGAGTAGAGGGTTTCTCTCCGATCATTACGATCCCAGGACACGGGTATTAAGATTATCCCAGACAGTGTATGCGGGCAATTCTCTTGCCAGTGTAGGGGTTGCCGCCCATGAAGCAGGCCATGCCATACAGCACGCACACGGCTATCTACCGTTGAAGCTTAGAAGTGCCCTTGTACCCATTTCTTCACTCGGATCCAATCTTGCCTGGCCGCTTCTTATAATCGGCTTTATCTTCATGGCCAAATCACTCATCCTGGCCGGAATAATCTTCTTCAGTCTTGCAGTGGCATTCCAGCTCGTAACACTTCCGGTTGAATTCAATGCCTCTTTTCGTGCCTTAGAGGCCTTGCCGCAGGCAGGTATCCTTTTGGACTCGGAGGTGGCGGGCGCACGAAAGGTTCTTTCCGCAGCAGCGCTCACATATGTCGCGGCAGCTGCATCAGCAGTCCTTCAACTCGTGTATTTTCTGCTCAGGGCAGGATTTCTTGGTAATGATGACTAGATAAGGGTGGCATGCCCTTTTTGTGATATAATAGAAGAGGTTTTTCCATCAGCTCTTAAGGAATTTCTGTGTGTGCTGATGATACATCGCTGGTCAAAGATTCACTATTACACAAAACAGAATAATTTGTTAGTCTGTGCACATCGGGAAGGGTAAATGAGCATGTCTTATACTGCCTGGAGCCGGAGCAATTGTGCCGGTGAGAAAAAGGGCCTATCTTGTGGAAAAAATTAAATTATCGTGGGTAATCTGACGATTTAGAAGAGCATGACGAGAAACGCGTTTACTGCAGTCTTACTGTTTATTCTTGATATACTGATCACCGTTGGTGCAGTTTTTCTGGCCAAGTTTATTCAAAGACTGCTTCCCGAGGTCTGTCTTCCCGATGATTTTCTGTGGGTCAAGGCCGTTATTTATTCGGGCGTATGTGTCGGGTGCTTCTATTTTCAGGATCTGTATAACTGGCGGTATTGGAGGAGGTCTTCAGAGCTCACCTCGTCTATTCTTCTGGGCGGGGGTGTCACGCTTATCGTACTGGCCCTGTTATACTATATTCTTCCCGTGATCGGTCTCGAGCGTGATGTGCTCCTTATAGCACTTGCGATCACCCTTGGGTCTTCCTTTATCATTCGACTTGCGTATCTGAAATTGAAGTTCGCTGACGGTTCCGGCTCCCGTGTTATTATTCTCGGGGACGGCGAGAATGCGAAGTTTTTATTTCAACAGATCCGCTCCGGGGGACATCCGGTAATCTTTGAAGGCTACATCGGGAGAAATAATTGGGATATACCGTCTCGGTGTCTGGGAGATGTGCATGATCTGAGCAAGATCATACAGGACGTAGATCCGGACGTTCTGGTGGTTGCACCGGACGGGTGGCGGGGCACACTTCCAATAGATGATCTGCTGCATGTAAAACTCGCGTTCTGTGATGTGATCGATGCCCCGACCTTTTATGAGGATGTCACGGGGAAGATTCTTGTCGAGGAGATCCGTCCCAGTTCCATCATCTTTACCCGGGGCTTTATGAGTTCGCCCCTGCAGGATGCCCTAAAGCGGGGTTTCGATGTCTTTTTTGCCCTGATCGGTCTTGTTGTATCAGCCCCGATCATGTTCATAACCGCAATAATAATCCGTCTGGAATCTCCCGGACCAATCTTCTATCTCCAGCAGCGGGTGGGCAAAGACGGAAAGAACTTCAAGGTGATCAAGTTCAGGTCCATGAGGCAGGATGCCGAGCAGGCAGGACCCCAGTGGGCAAGCGAGAACGATCCACGGGTAACCCGGGTAGGACGCATCATTCGCAAGATCCGTATCGATGAACTGCCACAGTTTATAAACGTGATTAAAAACGATATGAGCTTCGTGGGGCCAAGACCCGAGCGGAGATATTTCGTGGACCAGCTCGAAAAGGTGATCCCGTTCTATGCATTGAGAATGCACGCAAAACCAGGGATTACAGGGTGGGCCCAGATCAACTACCCGTACGGCGATACCATCGAAGATGCAAAAGAGAAGTTAAAGTATGAGCTGTACTATATGAAGCACCGTTCTTTATGGCTCGATCTCGTTATCATTTTTCAGACCGTCAAGGTCGCCATCAAGGCGCGCGGTGCTCAGTAGGCGTCAATCAGTAAAATATCACAGCACATCTCTTGCGAAGAAGGGATATCCGGCCATTATTCTGCAGACAAACCGCTTGTTATATCTGAGAACCTGTCCTGCGCAGCTCGAAACGAAGCAGGATTACAGTGCCGACAGGATCAACGGGCCGTGTTTTGTTATGGCAACACTGTCTTCAAAGTGCGCGGAGAGCGAGCCATCTGAGGTGACGGCTGTCCATCCGTCTTCACAGATGGTAACCCTCCAGGATCCCTGATTCACCATTGGCTCTATCGCAAAGGTCATTCCCTCTTTGAGGACCGGGCCATTTCCTTTTTTCCCGAAGTTCGGTATCTGCGGGTCCTCGTGAAGGCCTTTCCCGATGCCATGTCCCACAAAATCCCTGACCACGCTGAATCCTGCTGACTCCACTACCTGTTGAACTGCAAAAGATATGTCGGAGAGGCGGTTGCCGGGATATGCCTGGCTTATTCCTGCTGCCAGGGCCTGCCGCGTGGCATCCATCAGTGCCTGCGCCTGTTTTGACACTTCTCCCACAGGAAAAGTCCTCGCAGCATCGGAGTAGAATCCGTTAAACAGCGCCCCGACATCAATGCTGATGATATCTCCTGAGACCAGTCGTCTTTCAGAAGGAATGCCATGCACCACGGCTTCGTTGACCGAGGTGCACAGGGTGGCCGGGAATCCCCGGTATCCCTTGAAGGCCGGGACTGCACTTAGTGACCGGATGAAAAGCTCGGCCTCGGAATCGAGTTCCGCTGTGGTGATCCCCGGCTGGATCATGGGTGCTATGTGCTCAAACAGCTGTGCCAGGATGCGGTTGGATTCCCGCATCATCGCGATCTCCTGGGTATTCTTTAAGATGATCATCCATCCAGCACCTTTTTGAGGGGATACTCGATGATGCCGCGGGCACCTGCCCGGAGAAGCTCGGGAATGAGGTTTCTCGACTGTGACTCGTGGATTATGATCTCCAGCGAATACCAGTTCGGGTCGTGAAGCGGCGACACGGTGGGCGAGGTCAGTGATGGGAGCATCTTGATGATGGCCTCCAGATTGTGTTTCGGCGCATTCATCTTCAGTCCCGCCATCCCTGTTGCCTGCAGTGCGGACTTGAGCATCATGGCAATCTGATCGATCTTGATCCTCTTTTTCTTATCTTCCCATGAGGTCTTATTTGCGATGAGCTTCGTGTTCGTAACAAGCAGTTCTTCGATGATCTTGAGATTGTGGGCCCTGATCGTAGAACCTGTTTCCGTCACTTCCACTATGGCGTCGGCCAGGCCGTCCACCACCTTGGCCTCTGTTGCCCCCCACGAGAATTCCACTTCAACAGAGATATTCCTTTCTTTAAAGTACTGTCTGGTGAAGTTTACCAGCTCGGTGGCAATCTTTTTTCCTTCCAGGTCCTCGATGGTCCTGATATCAGATTTTTCGTCCACAGCCAGGACCCACTTGGCAGGACGGTATGTCGCCTTTGAGTAAATAAGGTCCTCAACCTCGATGACATCTGAACTGTTCTCCAGGATCCAGTCTTTCCCGGTCAGGGCGAGGTCGAACAATCCTGTTTCCACATAGCGGGAGATCTCCTGGGCCCTGACCAGTGCACACTCGATATCCGGATCATCAATGGAAGGGAAGTAGCTCCTGGATGATGTCCGTATGCTCCAGCCTGCATCTTTAAAAAGGTCTACAGTTGACTGCTGGAGGCTGCCCTTTGGTATGGCAAGACGTATCAAGCTCATGATTTATATACCTCTTTGGGATCAAACACCTTTATTCCATCCTCAATGATTGTATCTCCCTCGATCTTTTTGAAAAAACACGATCTGTAGCCTGTATGGCATGCAGCACCGCCTATCTGTTCCACCTTCAAGACAACCGTGTCATTGTCGCAGTCGGTACGGATTTCTTTGACCACCTGAACGTTGCCGGATTCTTCACCCTTTCTCCAGAGTTTCTCTCTGGATCTGCTGTAGTAGCAGGCCTTGCCGGTACGCAGTGTCTCCTCGAAAGCAGCCTCATTCATATAGGCAAGCATGAGGATCTCTCCTGTTTCCCAGTCCTGCGCTATGGCCGGCACCAGGCCTTTCTGTTTCTCAAAGTCAAGTATGGTTTTCATTATCATCCTCCTGGATGCACAGGGCTTAACAATTTTTCTCTGGTGGTGTCAAGCAAGCATCTAAAGTTATGTAAAGTGGATCAGGTGTCCTTAAGGTTTATGTACAGACATGCCCTCTACATCTTCTGCCGCCTCTTTCAAGAGTTCCGACAGGGTGGGATGCGGATGATACATGCGCAGGAATTCTTCTGCTGTAAGTCCCTGCTCAATGGCAAGGGTTGCTGTTGTGATAAGTTCCGTTGCATGTGGCCCCACTATGGTGACATGCTCGATCCTGCCTGCAGAGTCGCAGACCATATGGGCATACCCGTCATTTGCTTCTATGGTTCGCGCCCTGCCAAGAGCCGACACCGGGAAGGAGCCCTGTTTCATGGCGGAGAGGTCGATCTCCCCGATGCCTTTCCCCACGGATGCGATTTCAGGGTTGGTAAATATAATAGATGGAATGTTGTGGTAACGTATCTTTTTACTGCCACCTGTGAGGTGATCGACGGCAATCTCGGCTTCCTTGCTTGCTACATATGCGTACATGTATTCGCCGGTCACGTCTCCGATGGCATAAATCCCGGGTATAGATGTCTGCATGGTTTCATCGACTGCAATGCCCCGGGTACTGTTCAGAGTTATCCCCAGGTTCTCAAGCCCCGGCGGGATAACGGGATGTCTGCCGATACACAAAAGAATCTTATCTGCGGTGAGACTCCTGTTACCATCCGGGGTTTCAAGTGAGAGGGTATAGGGGTGCTCGCTTTCGATATCGGTGATACTAGAAGCGGTGAGGATGTTCACCTTGCGGGAGCTTTTTGCGAGGAACGTCGACACCTCAGGGTCTTCAAAGGGGAGGATCCTCTCCATGGCCTCGATTATCGTGACCGTGCTCCCCAGGGTGCTGAAGATGTGTGCCATCTCCATGCCGATGACCCCACCCCCCACTATGGCCAGTGTTTCCGGCAACTCCTTCTCCTCAAAGAGGTTCTCGCTGGTCCATATCCCGGGGACATCAAAAAGAGATGGTTTCTTCGGCCTTGAGCCGGTAGCGACAATAATGGCGCGAGTGTCAAAGGTCTTATCTCCCACCTTGACCCTGGTAGGCTCAATCACCTCTGCAGGCCCGGTATGGATATCAATGGCGGCCTCTTTGAGGAGGAATTCGATTCCTTTGACCAGGCGTTTCACTATTCTGGATGCCCTCATGTTCAGGGCATCCAGAGAGATGGATGGTTTGTCCGTTTTGATGCCGAATCGGTTTGCGTTTTGTATCTTGTTGAAGAGATGAATGCTTTCAATATAGGTCTTTGTAGGGATGCACCCGGTATTGGTACAGGTTCCGCCGAAGGTTTTCCCTTCCGCAATCGCGACGTTCAGTCCTTTTTTTGCGGCAAGAAGTGCCGCGGTATACCCTCCCGGCCCTGCACCTATAACAAACAGATCATACATCCGTGCCCTTTCTTACTGTGTTTTCTTTTGCTTCTTGTGCGGTATGGGATAGAATTTATCGACATAGACGTGTTTGCGGACACCAAGGGCTTCTCTGTGGATCATGAGCATTTCCCGTCTGGTTAGCGCTTCTCTTCTTGTTGCATTAAAGGCGTCTATCATGGCATTGTATTCATCGATATCTTCTATTGTCTCCAGCTGTTGTTCTATCTCTTTCAGTTTCATCAGAACGGCTTCGAGCTTGTCTCCGGTGTGGCCCAGGGCCTTCGCCATCTCCTCGAGAATCTCTTCCTGGGTTTTATCAACACTGTCCTTACCCATAAAAGAGCTCTATAACATAGAAGGTATGGGTATAAAAGCGCTAACAGCAGGGGAAATGGTACCCTGCAAGGGGCTATTCCATCATCCTTGAGTAGAGGGGAATATTGGAGGTTGCATTGATCGCTACTTGGGGTAATAAAGATATAAGAGGTAAAATCCGATACATCAACATAAGCGGGGGCCTTCTTACATGAATGAAAATGTTAAGTGCGGGGATATCGATACATCGATACACAGTCTTGGGGAACCAACAATAGATTCGCCTATTAAATCAACAAAGATATTCATCGATGATACCGAAAGGGTGCTGATCAATACCTGCCTGCAGGATGTTCAGGATTCGTCTCGCACGAAAAAAGGTCTCCCTTCTTTTGAGAGGGCAGGGCCCAGAAGAAAGATATTCTTCGACCCTTCCAAGACCAAGTGCGGCGTGGTTACGTGCGGAGGTCTGTGTCCGGGCATCAACGACGTGATCCGCAGCCTGGTCCTCGAACTGTACCACATATATGGTGTCGAGAATATCTATGGAATCCCCTACGGCCTACAAGGATTTATCCCTGAATACAAACATTCATTTATCGAACTGACCTCTTCTTTTGTGGAAAACATCCACTGGCTCGGAGGAACCATACTGGGGTCCTCTCGTGGTGCTCAGGATATCTCTTCGATTGTTGACGCGATCGAACGAGTCAACATGAACGTCGTGTTCTTCATCGGAGGGGACGGTACCCTGAAGGCTGCATCGGCAGTTGCCAGGGAAGCACTGTCCCGCGGGTTCAAATGTTCCATCATCGGCATTCCCAAGACCATAGACAATGATATCAATTTTGTCTCTAAGACCTTCGGGTTCGACACCGCGGTGGAAGAGGCCAGATCTGTCATCGGGTGCGCCCATGTTGAAGCGAAAGGTGCCCCGCTCGGAATCGGCCTGGTAAAACTCATGGGGAGGGATTCCGGCTTTATCGCTGCGAATGCCGCACTGGCGTCCAGGGATGCCAATTTTGTCCTCGTACCGGAGGATGACTTTGATCTGGAGGGGGAAAATGGCTTTCTCGCTTCTCTCGAAAGGAGGTTGAAGGCGAGGGGTCATGCCGTGATCGTGGTTGCAGAAGGTGCAGGACAGAAGTTCTTCCACGATCTCCCGAAGAAAAAGGACGCGTCCGGGAATATCAAAAAAGGGGATATCGGTCTTTTCCTGAGAGAACAGATAGAAGGGTATTTCCAGGCTAAGAATATTTCCATAAATCTCAAGTACATAGACCCAAGCTATGTAATCCGGAGTGTTGTTGCAAATGCAACGGATTCCATCTTCTGCGGCTTTCTCGCTCAGATGGCCGTGCATGCCGGCATGAGTGGCAAGACCGACATGATGGTCGGTCTCTGGAATAATATGTATGTACATATTCCCATAGAGTTAAGTGTGGCCAGAAGAAAGACGATAGATATTGAAGGTCCCCTGTGGATGTCGGTAAAGGAATCGACAGGGCAACACATTATGAGGAAATGAGGAAATGAAAAATAATGGGTAACGTGTTAAAAGGAGAGCGTTATGGAAGATAAAATATTAGATGACGATGATATCATCGATCTCACGGATTTGCTGGAAGAAGGACAGCCCCCGGGAGAGAGGGAAGTATCCGGGGATAGAGGAGATGGTGCTGCCAGACTGAATGAGCCGGATTCATTCGATCTGGGAAAAGAAATCTCCATGGAATATGATGTCTCGGTAGAAGAGATCGAGAGCGGAGGTGAAACCCTTGATATCGATGCCGCACTCTCCTCCAATGAAGAAGAGGCCCTGTCCGAAGAGATTTCAGCTGACGAAGATATAATTACGCTCGAAGATACGGGTGAAAGTCTTGACGTCGAACTTGTTGAGGATTCTTCAGCTCCTGTTGAGGAGGCACAATCCGTTTCAGAGCAGGAATTCTCAGGAGAGGTTGAATTCGATGTGCCTGAGACAAATTCTGCAGAGATTGAAGCCCCTGTGGCCGATAGAGATGTCTTTGAGCAGCAGGATACCACCTCTATTATGGAAGAAGCCCAGGAAGCAGAATCGATAGAAGAGTTTCCCGGCCCCGACAGCCCCGCGGAAGAAGCTTCTCTGGAAGCAGGGCAGGGTGAAGAGGCTATGCCTTCAGTGACTACCGATGATGTGCTTGAAGAAATCCGGCAGGAGATTCCCGGTATGGTTGAAGGGATTGTGAGACCGTTCATCTCCGAACTGGTGAAAGAGATCATCGCTGCCTCAAGAGATCAGCTGCCCGGGATAGTTGAGAAGGTGATCCGCGAGGAGATCGATAAGCTCAAGAAGCTGGATTTGTAGACGTAGAAACTGATCGGCCGATTCAAGCGGCATTAGGCCCATAACAGCGCAAGGAACAGCATCGACAAAACAACCGCCGCGGAATAGATCCGGCGCACACATAAATAGTTCCGGACATGTAAAACAGCGGCGGAAGTATTCCCTTTTTAAGACCTGGACATACGTATACAGCCGTTTTAAAAGAAAGCACTCCCGGGGTATACACGGCTGTAAATCTCATAGATGATTTTTGCCTTTCCCCTCTTTTCATGCTATGAAAACTGCAGCTTGCATAAGAGGAGAAGGAAATGCTGCACAGAGACTATGACCCCAAGGATATAGAGCAGAAATGGTATGATTTCTGGCTGGAAAAGAACTATTTTCATGCTGATGAGGACAATGAAGAAAAGCGGCCGTACACGATAGTAATCCCTCCCCCCAATGTGACCGGAGTTCTCCACATGGGGCATGCCCTGAATAACACCCTGCAGGATATCATGATACGGTATAAACGCATGGACGGTTTTAATGCGCTCTGGATGCCGGGTACCGATCATGCCGGTATCGCCACACAGAACGTGGTGGAGAAGTATCTTGCGGGAAAGGGGAAGTCACGGCACGATCTGGGGCGAGAAGCGTTTATTGACGAGGTGTGGAAGTGGCGGGAAAAGCATGGCGGACTTATCATCACCCAGCTGAAACGCCTAGGCGCATCCTGCGATTGGGACAGAATCCGTTTCACCATGGACGAGGGCCTCTCAACAGCTGTCAGGAAGGTGTTTGTATCGCTCTATGAGGATGGACTGATCTACCGGAGTGATTATATCGTCAACTGGTGTCCGAGATGTCATAGCGCTCTTTCCGATCTGGAGGTGGAACACGAGGAGGAGGACGGGTTCCTCTGGCATATCAGGTATCCTCTTGCATCAGGAGACGGTGAGGTGGTGGTCGCCACCACCAGGCCCGAGACCATGCTCGGCGACACGTGTGTTGCGGTAAATCCTTCTGATGAGCGCTATACTTCCCTTATAGGCACGGACGTGATCCTGCCTATCATGAACAGAAAGATCCCGATCGTTGCCGATTATGTCGTTGACAAGGAATTTGGAACCGGTGCCGTCAAGATAACCCCTGCACATGATCTGAACGACTATGAAATGAGTCTGCGGCATGGTCTTGAGGTTATCGTAATCATGGATGAATCGGGAATTATGAACGAAAATGCAGGGCAGTACAAGGGGCTTGACCGCTTCGAGTGCAGGGAAGAACTCGAAAGAGATCTTCAAGAGCAGGGCTACCTCGTGGACAAGACCCCGTACCGGGTTCCTGTGGGGAAGTGCTACCGGTGTAAGAGCGTAATTGAGCCGTACCTTTCCAAGCAGTGGTTCGTAAAGGCCGGCCCGCTTGCCAAGGAGGCTATCAAGGCGGTCGAAGAATCCAGGACACGGATACTGCCCAAGCAGTGGGAAAAGACCTACTACGAGTGGATGTATAATATCCGCGACTGGTGCATCTCCCGTCAGATATGGTGGGGTCACAGGATACCTGCGTGGTACTGTGAGGACTGCGAAGAAATCATAGTGAGCGAGACAGAGCCTGATACCTGCACCAAGTGCGGTTCCGGCAAACTCGTACAGGAGACAGACGTGCTCGATACCTGGTTCTCCTCCGGCCTGTGGCCGTTTTCCACCATGGGATGGCCTGAAAATACGAAGACGCTTCAACGGTTCTATCCCACCGACGTGCTCATTACCGGTTTTGACATCCTCTTCTTCTGGGTTGCCAGGATGATGATGATGGGCATCAAGTGTATGGGTGAAGTGCCGTTCCGCGATGTGTACCTCCACGCGCTCGTGCGGGATGAAAAAGGGCAGAAGATGAGCAAGTCAAAGGGCAACATCGTCGATCCCATAGATGAAATGGATAAATACGGCGCTGATGCATTCAGGTTTGCCCTCACTGCATTTGCCGCCATGGGCAGGGATGTTCGCATCAGTGACAAACGTATCCAGGGCTACAGGTTCTATATCAACAAGATCTGGAATGCCGGCAAATTCGTACTGAGCAATTTAGAGGGGTTTGAACCGGAGAAAATAACCATTGATCCCGATAGACTGAGTCTTGCGGACAAGTGGATACTCACAGAGCTCAACAAGGCTATACACGATACCCGTTCGGCCCTGGACGAATACCGGTACAATGATGCCGCTGACAGGCTCTACCAGTTTACCTGGCATACATTCTGCGATTGGTATATCGAGCTGTCGAAATCCATGATGACCGATGAGAGCGCCCCGTACACCAAATGGGTATTACATCATGTCTTCAAATCGCTCCTGGAACTGCTTCATCCCATCATCCCCTTTGTCACCGAAGAGATCTGGCAGTATCTCCCGAAAGGAGAGGGAGAATCCATCGTGATAACCGAGTATCCCAGCGTTAATCATGACCTGGATTTTCCCGAGGATGCACGAATGATGGAGTGCATCAACGATGTTATATCAGGGGTGCGCAGCATCAGGGGTGAGACCAACATATCGCCGTCCCTCATGCTCGACGTGGTCTTGAAGGTGAAATCATCTGGTATGGAACAGTTGATGAAGACGTACAGCGTGTTTATCAGGGACCTTGCCCGGGTAAAGAGCATAGCGTTTATTGCAGAAGGTTCTTCCAGACCCAAGAAGTGCGCGCTGGCGGTAACACCAGAGGTCGAGGTGTATGTACCGCTCGAGGGCGTCATTGACATTGATAAGGAAAAGGAACGCCTCGATAAGCAGATAGCCAAGGCCAGGAAAGAACTGGATGCAAAGCAAAAGAAACTCTCGAACAGGAACTTCCTTGAAAAGGCGAATCCCGAGATAGTTCAGGAGCAGGTGCGCCTCAAAGAAGAGCTCGATTTTATGCTTGAGAGACTGCTCAAGGCACATTCGCTGCTTGAGGGGTGATGGATAAGGCCGTTTATAGGGATCTGATACAAGAGCATGTCCATCTTGAAGAGGTTGATTCCACCAACCGGTATGCTCTTGATGCCGGGAGGACCGGTCTGCTCGTCACTGCGAGAACACAGACCCTGGGCAAGGGGACAAAGGGGAGAACCTGGTTCTCCCCTGCAGGGACGAATCTCTATATGACCTTAACGGTCGGGACACCTGACGGAAGGTTTCCTCTTGTAGCAGGGGTCGCTGTTCACGAGGCCCTCTCAGTCATTCTCCCCGGGAAGACAATCCGTATCAAATGGCCCAATGATATTATTGTCTCCGGAGCGAAGGTGTGCGGGATCCTCTGTGAGTCCAAAGGAGCGCTCACTGCAATAGGTATCGGGATTAATGTCAATCAGAGGACGTGGCCTGATGATCTCCTGGATACAGCGGTCTCCCTTGCCCAGATAACTTCTATGGAATATGACCTGGATCTGGTCATGAATCAGGTGATCAGCCATCTTGCCAAGTGGTTCGGGATCTTTCATCAGGACGGATTCCCACCGATTCGCAAGAGATTTCTCGAGTACGGGCTCTTACAGGATTACAAGCTCTTCACGGAAGAAGGACTTTCGTGCACCATTGTCGATCTCAATATGGAAGGACACCTTCTCGTCAATGTATCGGGAAAGCTCAGGACATTGGTGTCCGGCTCCCTTACGGTCACCCGTTCGTGACTGAGGAGACCTTCGCTTCATAGGTAACGTCCCGAATATAAAGGCCTGGAATCTTCGTTCTCTTCTAATTATCCGGGATCATGGGTATTCAAAAACAGCACAACCAGGGACCCTTGTCTTTTTATCTCTCGCCGCTAACATAACATATACCTAAGGAGGAGCCTATGCGACTGGATAGAAATATCAAGCAAAAGGACCATGACCCCTATGATGAAGGGCGTAAGTATTCCGAAGGCACGTACTGTCCGGAGTGTCACGCCGTTTATCAGGGAGGGAGGTGGAAGTGGCCGAAGAAGAGGAGCACGACCGGTGAGCAATTGATGTGCTCAGCCTGTAAGAGGATACGTGATAGATTCCCGGCAGGCGAGGTCTATCTATCCGGGAATTATTTAACGAAACACAGGACTGAGATCATGAATCTCGTCGACAATATTATCGAGCTGGAAAAATCACGATCACCCCTGAAAAGGGTTATCGATCTCACAGAGGAAAACAAGGAAGTGTGTGTAAGCCTGACGGACAATCACTTGGCCCGACATATCGGAGATGCCCTGTACAAGGCCTATAAAGGCGATCTTTCGGTCAAGTACTCTGAAGAGGAGAAATTTGTACGGTTGTTCTGGCACAGAGATGTATGAGGTGTGCCGGTTTTTTTAGTTCCAATGCCATTGAGCTCAGTCTCTTTATGACGGACTGAGTGCTTTTGGGTGCCGTATAGCAGTGAACTGATGCTGGCTAGTCGTCCGGATCATTTTGATGAAGACTGTTCTGAACTATCTATGACTCAAGCTGCCGGTCAAAGGCCATGTTCCTCATGTACAGGAGCATATCAATTGATATCATGAACGCATTGAGTCCGTACAGAAAAACGACCCAGTCGAGGTTGTAGAACACCTTATGGAAAATTCCTGCCAGGTATCCGATGAAAACGATTATGAGAAAAACAATGCTTTTCCCCTTTGATGATCTTGAGACATAGGACTTATAAATGGAGGAAGGCCACGCAGCACCGAAACACAGCAGCATGATGACTTCGAATATACTCATGATAAAGGCATGTTCCTTTCGATGGTTTTTCTAGGGATGCAGTATTAGCAGTATCAGAAGGGTAATTTCAAGCCGCCTTTTTGGGAAGGGGTGGGGACAGCCTTTTTCAGGAGGGTGTCGGCAAGATTTTTGCGGCCGGTCAATTCCTTCTCTATTGTGTCAAGCGAGCTCACATCGCTCTGCAGCGAGTTCAGAGGCGTTTCGATCTTTGTTTGAAGTGCCGTTCTCAGGTCTCCTTCGAACTGTTTTGTAAGATCAGCCACAGCTTGTTGCAATGCGCCGCTTACCACCTTTTCGAGATCGGATTTGAGGTTCATGGTATACTCTTGCGGTGTGCCTTTCAATGATGCCTGGAGAGAGAACGAATCAATCCCGGAAAAGGCGGAGGATACAGCAGAAGAGAACCGTGAGGTATCAGCAGTATCAGCAACGGTTAGTTTTGCAGAGGAGACTGACCCCTTCAGCTCGGCACTGATGATGTTGTTTACCACATTTGTGGAAAGATCCATGTTCATTGTCCCTTTTTCCAGGGTGACGGGAAGAGCCTTAGCCCCGAGATCGACCCCATGCAGAGCATACCCTTTCATTGAAACATCGAGCTTGTCGATGTTTTGCTTTGGGTCGACCCTGTTCATGGACCCCTGGAGACGAAGGGTTGTGATGCCTTTGAGCTTATCCCCTGAAAAATCAAAGCTCAGCGGAGATCCGAGGATATCCTGATCTGTCGTAATATTAAAGAGGTTCCCCTGCACGGTCCCTTGTTCGAGGTTCACGGAGGCCGTAGCTTTGCGGACAAGAAAATCCGGCAGCGGCGTATGTTCCCTGAAGTGAATGTCAACCCCTGCCGCCCGTAAGGGTTTTGTCACCTTCTGACCTTTTTTCTCTTCTCGTGATCGATCCAGAATGGGATTTATCTTCTGATACCAGAAGAGGGAACGCTCCACCCATACACCGATCTTTTCGCCGAACAGCACTGCGCTGACATTGCCTAATCCCTGAGGCGTGGGCCCATACTTTTTGACAAGGGAACGGAGGTCATCAGCGGGTGCATTTTTCACCTGCTTCATCTGCTCGCTGATCGTCGCGTAATCGGTATTAAACCGGGTTTGTGCATCCTTGAGGATACGTATATCTTTTTGTATGTCCTCTTGCAGGGACTTTATTTTGCCCGTAGCAGCCAGGATAGACTGCGGGTCTTTCTGATCGATTTTTTTGAGATCTTCAATACGTTTCTCATACTGTTCAAGGTCTTCTTTGTCCGGGATCTCACCCATCCTCTTTTCCCAGAAGGCCTTCCGTGCCTGTGTCTCTTCCTGTATGCTCCTGATCATATCGAGGGTTTTCAGGTCTTCAGACTCCAGGATCTTTCCTATATCTTCTTTGGAGAAAGAGGGCAACGTGGGCATAAGCGCAGCTTTTTCACCCGGGGGACGTTCTTTTTCCTTGTGTTCCTTTGTAACAAATCCGGGCCTCTCCCGTTTCGTACCGAATGCCATCCCAGTGATGCTCATCTCATCGATAATAACCTTGCGGAGGAAGAGCTGTGCGGTCTCGAGCGAGCAGATAAGGGATGTTATCTGGACAGCATTAGTCTGGGGATCATTGGGGTTTGTTACTTCAATCCCCTGGAGCGTGACACCGAGAGGAGCCAGTTTCAGGTCCACATCACTGATATTGACCTCTGCGCCGACGAGCTTTGTTCCGGTTTTTTCCATGATGCTTCGGGCAATGGTATCGATCAGCATAAACCACAACCCCATGAGGAGAGCCGCAATGATGATGAATGCGATAAAACCTTTCCAGCGCAGCCACCTCATCACGATCCGCCTCCCGGGAGACTCAGCGAAGTGTATGCCCTGTACAATTTGCTGAGCTGAATCAACTGCATGATCCTGGTCTTCCTCACCCATGCCAGAACATGCATGCGGTAACGGACAACCATGCTCTTTGACAGGAAGAACAGAGGGAGAAATAACAAGACGGACACGACCAGGCTTCCCATCACTACCGAGTTATAGAACCTCTCGATCTTGAAGACAGGAATATTGTACAGGACAGTCCAGAATCCTTCGAGAGAATTTGCAGTAAGCAGCGCAAGCCCTGCCTTATGGAAGAGTGGGTCCAGCAGGTAAGCAAAGCCTGAGAAGAGTGCCCAGGAAATGATAAAGGTTGAGAGATTCACCCGCAATATGAGAACAAGAAAGAGGATTGCAAGGTTATGGAGGCTCATCAGCGGAGTGAATCCGATAATCATTGCCAGACACACTGCCAGGCTTATCTGATACGGATCTGTCTCAGAATTGAGTATCTTCAGAATCTTTGCAAAAAGTTGGATCATCGGACCTCCAAAACAGCGCTGCAATCATCAATTCATATCATTAGTATTATACCGTGAAAATCGTATGCGTCAATATGCGTCCGGTTTTTTCCTCATGACCGCAACGTATGTTTTTTATAAACAAAAAGCCCGGAAGGCGTGGCCTTCCGGGCGGGATATACGGTCTGGTCTTTTGCTGAGACTCTCTAGACGCTGCCTGCCATCTGAAAGATGGGTAGATACATGGCAACAACGACGAATCCGATAATGCCTCCGAGGAACACCATGAGCATGGGCTCTAAAGCTGAGGTAAGGGCCTCGACAGCTGTGTCCACCTCTTCATCGTAGAAGTCAGCGATCTTTGAGAGCATCTGGTCCATTGCACCTGTCGCCTCACCAACAGCTATCATCTGCACCACCATGCCCGGGAAGATCCCAGTCTGCTCGAGCGGTTCCGACATGGACTTACCTTCACTGATGGACTTCCGTACTGCCCGTATGGCGTTCTCTACAATCACATTGCCGGATGTCTTGGCGGTGATCTCCAGGCCATCCATGATGGGAACACCGGAGGATATCATGGTCCCCAGGGTCCTGGTGAATTTTGCCACGGCAACTTTTCTGATGAGTGGTCCGAAAATGGGCAGCTTCAAGGCAAAGCTATCGATATAGTATCTCCCCTTCGGCTGTTTTCGTGCCCACTTGAATGCAATGATCATCAGTATGATAAAGGCTAACATGAAATACCAGTTGTTTCTGAAGAAGTGGCTCAAGTCGACCACGAGCTGGGTCGGACCGGGCAGAGAGGATCCGAACTGGGTGAACATGTCCTGGAAGGTGGGGATGACGAAGAGCATGAGTACGGCAACAACACCGAATGCAACGCACAGCACGATGATTGGGTAGGTCATTGCACTCTTGACCTTGTTTTTCAGTGCCTCATTCTTTTCCATATACGTTGCGAGCCTGTTGAGTACCGTATCGAGCACACCGCCGATCTCCCCTGCCGCCACAAGGTTCACAAAGAGGTTGTCAAATACCTTGGGGTGTTTACCCAGCGCATCTGCAAAGGTGCTCCCGCCTTCTACATCTGACTTGATCTGAGACAGGATTTTTTTGAATGTGGGATTCGGCTGCTGAGAGGCAAGGATATCGAGACACTGTACCAGCGGAAGTCCTGCATTGATCATGGTCGCAAATTGTCTCGTGAATATGACGATATCTTTGGTCTTGATCTTCTGTTCGAACAGGGTGATCTGTTTGGGCTTTCCTTTGACCTTTGTGGGGAGTATGCGTTGTCGCTTGAGCAACATGGTTGCTGTAGCCTTGTTGTCCGCTTCGATCTCCCCTTTCTTGAAATTTCCGTTTGCGAGTTTTCCTTCCCATACGAAAACGGGCATGGTCTATCTCCTCTCTCTGACGGGTGCTCCCGTACCTCTTACCTGGTTAGGGGATGCCATCATCTGTCTGAGCTCATCGGGATCCATGGACCGTCCCAGGGCATCATCAAGGGATATGAGTTTGCGCGAGAAAAGGTTGAACAGGGACTGATTCATGGTTTGCATGCCGTGCTTGGTCTGCCCCACCTGCATCTGGGAATAGATCTGATGGATCTTGTCCTCCCTGATCAGGTTTCTGATTGCCGGCGTCGAGACCATGAGCTCTGATGCGAGCACACGTCCCTTTCCGTCTGCTCTCGGGATGAGTTGCTGGGCCATAACTGCCTCGAGAACAAAGGCCATCTGTGCCCGTATCTGAGATTGCTGGTGGGCGGGGAAAGCATCCACGACACGGTTTACGGTCTGTACTGCGGAGTTGGTGTGCAGTGTTGCAAATACGAGGTGCCCGGTCTCAGCAATGGTGAGGGCTGCCTGCATGGTTTCCAGATCGCGCATCTCTCCGATGAACACGACATCCGGGTCCTGTCTGAGGATATATTTCAGAGCCCTGGTGAAATTCTTGGTATCCGCACCCACCTCTCTCTGATTTACGAGGCAGCCCTTGTGCTTGTGTACGAACTCGATCGGGTCTTCTATGGTGACGATATGATCGCGCCGTTCGATATTGATCTTGTCGAGAAAAGCGGCCAGGGTTGTGGATTTGCCGCAGCCGGTTGGTCCGGTGACGAGGATGAGCCCGCGGGGAAGAGATGAGAGGTTTCCCACAATGCTTGGGAGGCCAAGGTTTTCCAGGGGAACAATATCATAAGGGATCATTCTGAATACCCCGGCCAGGGCGCCTCTCTGTACAAAGATATTTGCCCTGAAACGTGCCACTCCCTTTATCCCGAAAGAAAGATCGAGCTCCTGTTCCTCTTCGAACTTATGCTTCTGTGCCTCAGTGAGTATCGAATACAGAATCTGTCTCGTTGCCTGAGGATCAAGGGGGGGTATATCCAGAGGATAGAGCTGACCGCGGACCCGTATCTGTGGCGGCGATGCAGTTGTTATGTGTAAGTCCGATGCACCTTTCTCCACCATGGTTTTTAAGAGATCATAAATGCTGTGTTCCAATGAAGCCTCCTATTAATCAGCCATAGTCGTTCTGAGGATTTCGGAGACCGATGTGACGCCTTCGAGGACTTTCGTCAGGCCGCTCTGCCTCAGACTCTTCATCCCTTGATTGATTGCCTCGTTCTTGATTTCCGTGCCCGATGCCCCCATGAGGATCAGTTCCTTTATCTCTTCTGAAACCGGCATGACCTCATACAGGGCTATTCTGCCTTTGAACCCTGTATTGCCGCATACGGAACACCCCTTTCCAACGTAACACTGAGCAGTCTGTGCAGTCTGAGGATCCATCCCCATTTGTATGAGTGATTCTACAGGGGTGTCGTCTCTTTCCTTGCACTCCTGACAGACCTTTCGTGCAAGTCTCTGGGCTACGATGAGATTTACCGATGATGCTACCAGGAACGGTTCGATGCCCATATTCAGCAGCCTGTTTATGGTTGATGGCGCATCATTGGTGTGAAGCGTCGAGAGCACGAGATGTCCTGTCAGTGCTGCCTTTATCCCGATCTCCGCGGTCTCGAAATCACGTATCTCACCCACGAGAATGATATCAGGGTCCTGCCTCAGGAACGATCTCAATGACGAAGCAAAGGTGAGACCGATCTCTTCGTGCATCTGGACCTGATTCACTCCTGCGAGGTTGAACTCCACCGGATCTTCTGCAGTGGAGATGTTCCTGTCAATCTGATTGAGTTCCGAGAGTGCGGAATAGAGTGTTGTGGTCTTTCCTGAACCTGTGGGCCCGGTAACGAGCACCATGCCCCAGGGTTTATAGATACCTTCTTTGAAATTGCTCAGGGCTGCCTCTTCAAAGCCGAGCTTTGTCATGTCAAGCTGCAGGTTCGATTTATCCAGTATTCTCAAAACCACCTTTTCTCCGAAGAGCGTCGGCAGAACTGATACGCGGAATTCCACCTCTTTACCACCCTGGATCCGCAATTTGATTCGTCCGTCCTGGGGTAGCCTTCTCTCGGCGATGTCGAGCTTGGACATGATCTTCAGTCTTGAGACCAGGGCATTCTTCAGACGCAGCGGCGGTTTCATGGCCTCATAGAGCATACCGTCGATCCTGAAACGGATCCGCATGAATTTCTCGAACGGTTCTATGTGGATGTCACTGGCCCCTTTTCTTATGGCGTCCAACAGCGTGAGATTTACCAGTTTAATGACAGGTGCCTGGTCTGCCTCTTTCTCCAGGTCCCCAACACTGACCTCATCCCCTTCAGCCGCGATTTCGACCGATCCCTGTTCATTCTCCATGCTGCTCAGCGCATCATCAAGGGATGCCGACTGATCATAGAAATTATCCAATGCCCATTTGAGCGATTCTTCAGAGGTGACATAGACCTCTATGGAGTATCCTGTGAGAAACTTGAGATCATCTACTGCGAAGATGTTTGTGGGGTCCGTCATTGCCACCTTGAGGGTGGATCCGTTTCGTTCAAAGGGAATGGCATTGTATTTCTGAACAATGTTGCCGGGAATGAGCTTGATAACCTCCGAATTCGGGTTCTTGTCCTTGAGGATAACCGATGGGAGCCCGTATTGATTACCGAGGAAATCCACCAGCTGTTCTTCCGTAAGATGTCCGAGCTTTACCAGCTGGGACCCCAGCCTTGTTCCGGTGGACTTCTGAGCCTTCTGCGCTTCAAGAAGCTGTTCCGGGGTAATAAGGGCATTTTTTATTAATTGATCACCTATACGTTCATTTGCCATACAACACCTTGATAATGACTATCGGCATCCCGATGCCGCGACTTTAGTGAAAGCATATACCCTGCGATGATGATTCTACCGTCTTTTACCATCGAGGGAGCCTACAGTGGTATCCATCTTCCAAGAATGTTCTTCTTGCTCTATAAATAATGAGTTATATGTACATGGCGGATATAAATGTTCTACTTGTCGTATGAATTCTTCTCAGGGTTCTTCTTTCTCTTTTTTCGCATCTGTTCCATGGAGATTACTTCTCCGGGTATAATCTTCGGTTTCTTTATGGTTTCCTTCTCGAATGAGCCTGGTCTTTCCAGAGGAACAATTTTTATGGGGACATCCTTCATGGTGAATGTTGAGCCCATCAGGTATTCTTTTTTCAGTATCCATGTCGTTTCCTGTACGGGGAAGCTCAAGAAGATCAGGCGGACTTGCAGCCAGTGGGGTTTGATGTCCCGGGTGATCTCCTCAATGCGCGCATAAACAGACGGAATGTTGTCAATATAAATGGCCACAATGTCACCAGGTGCGAGCATATGCTGTCTTTATCATATCTGCGTTATCATATCCAGTCGTGAGTGCAAGTTTTATTCTGTGGTATGACATTGTGTAAAAGGCCGCTAAGTGGTAGGCTTACAATTCCTCAAAACAAGGGAACCGTAACACAGGAACACGGGAAGAATGGAGCAGAACAGGAATTGTACACACATACGTAAGGCGAGATACATGCTCCCTGATATTGGGGCCTTCGATATGCATCTATGCAACGGAGATTAAACATTTTTGTCAATCTGGACGAAAAAGACAGATAGATGGCTGAACATATACTCTTTGTGGATGATGAGGATTTCATCCTGGACATAGCGAAGTCAATCTTTGCAGAAGAAGGCATCGAGATCCTTACTGCCAGAAACGGCGATGAAGCGCTCGAAAAGGTGAAGGAATTCGAGATCGCTGTGCTGGTGTCGGACAACCACATGCCGGGAATGATGGGGCTTGATCTCCTCTCCAGGGTAAAGAGCATCTCACAAGACACAGTCAAGATACTCATGACTGGATTTGCGGATCTCGAGACGGCAATCGATGCCATAAACCGGGTTGAGGTATTCCGTTTCATTGTAAAACCTTGGGAAAACACCCAGCTGGTGGAACTGGTGAAAGATGCCCTGAAGCGATACCGCCTCATCAAGTCCATCAAAACCGGAGACGAGGCCACCATGCTTTCCCTTGTGCATGCCCTTGAACTGAAAGATCCCTATACCCGGGGTCATTCGGAGCGGGTAGCGCACTATGCCCTCATGATTGCCGGGCAGCTGAGTCTCCCTTCGGAGAACCGGACCGCTATCCGCTACGGCAGCTGGCTTCATGACTGCGGTAAGATCGGGGTTTCGGAAAACATCCTCAATAACGAAGGCCCCCTTGACGATGCAGAGATTCATATCGTACGGAACCATCCCATGTGGGGGGCCGAGGTTGCCCGCCAGGCAAGGCTTTCCGGAATCATAGTAAATATCATTCTTTCCCATCACGAACGCTACGACGGAAAGGGATATCCGGCCGGGCTCAAGGGGAGTGAGATTCCCATCGAGGCACGTATTGTTGCCGTTGCGGACATCTACGATGCACTCACAACCGAGAGACCCTACCGAAAGGCCTATGAAATGGACAAGGCCCTTGAGATGCTCGTATCCATGAAAGGCAATGTCCTTGATCCCGAGATCGTGGATATCTTCTGCTCGCTCCTGGAACAGGGCGATACCACTGAGAAATAGTATTCAGAGCCCGGCACCTTAAGGTTTCGGATTGTTCACTCCAGAATCAAGTTCAATAGAATCCAGTATTCAGAATAAAAAATTGAAAACAATCATATGGTTAGTTCTTGCAATTCGGACTCTTTTTTATTCTTGGTCGTGCCTGATTGGCTGTGCTGGTTAGGCCAGAAAGTGGAAATGCATATCGTTGAAAGGAAAAGGCGGTTGCGATCTTTCGCAACCGCCTTTGTGAGTTTGGCGTCCCCAAGGGGATTTGAACCCCTGTCGCCGGCGTGAAAGGCCGGTGTCCTGGGCCAGGCTAGACGATGGGGACACACAGTGAGCCAGGAGGGACTCGAACCCTCGGCCACCGGATTAAAAGTCCGATGCTCTACCAACTGAGCTACTGGCTCAGTTCGAACCCCCCTATCTCACGGATAGAAAAAAAGATCAAGTGTAAAGTACCCGGAAAACGTACGAGAGTTGTTGTTGAAAATAAGATCCTTTTGGCGTGGCGATCACGATTTTTTTTCGGCTGGGGGTTTTATCAACGGACGTGCTGTGGTATAGCATACACCATGGTGTGGATTGTCCTGTTTATCCCTGTTGGCATCTGGCTGAGCATGAATATCGTCGCTCAGCTGAACCTGCTCACCTGGGGTGGTGTGGCACTGACCTGTTTAATCTTCTTCCTCATTGAGCTGAAGCAGGTATCTAATGATGGCGACAGATCAAAGCGGCCGTTGTGGATTATGTGTCTGATGCTCGTGACCCTTGCATCGAGTGTGTTGTTCTGAAAAAACCAGAAGGGGTCTTAAAACAGTTTATGTAAGGCGCTGTTCGTTCTTGGTGGTTTGTCTTACAGGTCTTCCTGGTAGAAGAAGTCATATATCTTGGAGACCCTGATCCCCTGGATGGAGAAATAGAATTCGTCGTCTCTCTCCACGCCTCTCACTTCGGCAATCCCTGATTCCTCTGCCTGGAATATCTTTGTGTTCCCGAAATCGAATATGGGCAGGACCTTTGTCGTGTAGGTCCAGATGGTTCCATCATCGGCTATGGTTGAGATGATATACTCTCCCTGTTTGAGCCACTTTTTCAATCCCTGAAATTCGATCTTTACATCCTTGTTATACATGTCTCAACCTTTCTTTTCCCGGCATAGTTTCCCTGGGGATACTTATCGGTTTTTTTCAGGGATGGCTTGAAGCTTTGTATCAGCTGCTCTGGGATTGTTTCAGATCCTTGTACAGCTTGTAGTCCATACTGTCTACGAGGGCCATCCAGGACGCTTCGATGATGTTCGAAGATACCCCGACGGTGTTCCAGTGATCTTTCTTGTCCCCTGATTCTATGAGGACCCTGACCACGGACTCCGTTCCCTGCCTGGATGATATAACCCGCACTTTATAATCAAGCAGTTCCACGTCCTGGATGCTTGGATAGAATTTCTGCAGGGCCTTTCTCAGTGCAAGGTCAAGGGCATTGACCGGGCCGTTTCCCATCGCTGCCGTGTGCTCGATGTTGCCATCCACTTCGATCATGATGGTTGCCTCGCTCATGGGATCGGTATCATCACTGCGCCGCTCCGTATTCACCCTGAAGCCTTTGAGTTTGAAGTAGCGCATGTGCATTCCCATGGCCTTTTGCATTAGAAGCTCCAGGGACGCGTCAGCGCCTTCGAACTGAAATCCGCAGTTTTCCAGGTCCTTTATGATCTTCAGGATCTCGTCTGCTGCCGTATCATCCTTTGCAAGATCCAGGTTGAATTCTCTCGCCTTGTAATGGATGTTGCTTTTGCCGGATTGTTCGGAAACCAGTACCCGACGCTGGTTTCCCACCAGGTAGGGATCAACGTGTTCATAGGTGCTGGGATCGTTTATCACCGCACTCACATGGACACCGCCCTTATGGGCGAATGCCGATTCTCCCACATAGGGTTGATGCTTGTTGTGTGACAAGTTCCCGACATCATCAACAAAACGCGAGATGTCATTGAGCATGCGCATGTTTTCGGTATGAATGGATTGATGGCCCATCTTGATACCCAGGTTGGGGATGATGGAGCAGAGATTCGCATTGCCGCATCGCTCTCCGATCCCGTTTATGGTTCCCTGGACATGATCGATCCCTGATTCAACGGCACAAATGGTATTGGCCACCGCCAGATCACTGTCGTTGTGGCAGTGTATGCCCAGCGGAGCGGCGATCTTTTCCCTGAGGATTTTGATCACGCCCGTGATCTGGGATGGCAGGCCTCCGCCGTTTGTGTCACACAGGACGAGTCGGTCGGCCCCGCCCTCGTATGCGGCCATCAGGGCGGACAGAGCGTATTCCTTATTGTTCCTGAACCCGTCGAAAAAATGTTCTGCATCAAAGAAAACCAGAGAAAAGAAACGCTTAAGATATGCAATGGTCTCGCGAATCATCCTGAGGTTTTCATCCAGTGTGCAGCCCAAACCGCCTTCGCCATGAACATGGGCATCCCAGGTCTTGCCGAAAATAGTGATACCGTCAGCCTTGGAATCAATCAGTGCTTTGATCAGCCTGTCATTTTCCGGCAGCTTGCCTGGTCTGCACGTGCTGCCAAAGGCCATGAGTCTTGCGTGCTTGAGGCCCACGTCTCTGATCTTGCCAAAGAGTTTCTCGTCCTTTGGATTCGCCCCCGGCCAGCCAGCCTCGATATAATCCACACCCAACTGGTCGAGCTTATAAGCGATGATGCTCTTGTCATCCGATGAGAAGTTTACATCTTCTGACTGGGATCCGTCCCGCAGTGTTGTGTCATAAATCTCAATCTTTTTCAAAATTATTCCCCGATTTATCAAGCTCGAATACCTCGTGAAGCTGCCGTACTCCCAATTCTATGAATTTCTCGTCTATAACGCAGGACACCTTGATCTCCGATGTTGAGATCATCATGATGTTAATCCCGACCGAGGACAAAGCCTGAAACATCCGCGATGCTACACCTGCGTGGGACCTCATGCCAACACCCACGATGGAGAGTTTGGCTATGGAGGTATCTCCTACGATGTCTCTGGCACCGAGTTCGGCCGACTTTCTTTTGACGATCTCCATGGCGCTGTGGAAATCAGATTTCGTCACGGTAAAGCTCAAGTCCGCAAATTTACCGTCGGTGGACACGTTCTGAATAATCATATCGACATTGATATTCTTGTCTGCAAGCGCACTGAATATTGTGGCAGCTACTCCCGGCCTGTCCTGAACACCCAAAAGGGTAATCTTTGCCTCGTTTCTGTCATAGGTTATTCCGGATACCACCTCTTTTTCCATATCCTCATCCTCCCTGGTCGTCAACGTCCCGCCATCGTCGGTAAAGGTACTCTTCACCAGTATGGGTACATTGTGTTTTTTCGCGAATTCAACGGAACGTGTCTGAAGCACCTTTGCCCCGAGAGATGCCATCTCGAGCATCTCGTCATAGGAGATCTTGTCAAGTCTGCGGGCCTTGTCGCAGATGTTCGGGTCGCAGGTATACACCCCGTCCACGTCCGTGTAAATTTCGCATACATCTGCTTTGAGAACAGCTGCCAGTGCTACGGCGGAAGTATCTGATCCTCCTCTGCCCAACGTGGTAATGTTCCTGTCCTGGGTAATACCCTGAAATCCTGCAACAACGGCAACCTCACCGGCGTCAAAGGCCTTTTTTATCGTCTCGATCTCGATATTGAGAATGCGTGCCTTTGTGTGTGCATTGTCTGTCAGTATGCCTATCTGGTGTGCAAGGAGGGAACGGGCCGGCACCCCTAAATCTTTCAATGCCATGGCGAGAAGGGAAACACTTACCTGTTCACCTGTGGAAACCAGGACATCCATCTCACGGATATCCGGATCAGGAGACAATTCCTTTGCCAGGTCGATGAGCCGGTCGGTTTCACCTGCCATGGCAGAGAGTACCACGGCGATCTGGTTTCCCTGTTTGTGTCGCTGCGCAACCTTATTTGCAACCAGCTTGATCTTTTCCAGGCAGCCCACTGAGGTGCCGCCATATTTTTGTACTACGATTCCCATAAGTTAGTCCTCATCCTGTTGTTTTCGGTATAATGCGTCAATGGTATGAGACGTTTTTGGTGGTTATTCTTAACAGACATGGGTAAAGCTTTTCAACAGATCCTGATATCTCGAATGTGTTGCATCAAAAGAAATCTTACGGGTCTGTTCTCCCAGATATTCAATAGATACCTCAATGATGGTACCTTGAAAAAAATCCCTGGCCCTCTCGGCCCATTCCACTACCATGATATGGTCCCTATCCATGAAATCTTCCAGCCCAAGCTCGTACACTTCATCAGAGTCTAGCCTATAGAGATCTACATGGATAATGTCAAGCCTGGCTTTGTATATGTTAACCAGTGTAAAACTCGGACTGACAACCGTTGTAGCCTCTTCTGTCCCTATGCCCTTGGCAATACCCTTGGTCAGAAGAGTCTTTCCGGCCCCGAGATCGCCACTGAGCAGGATGATCTCTCCTCCTGACAGCGATCTGCCGATCCGTACGCCGAGTTCCAAGGTCTCCTGAGGGCTGTTACTGATATATGCAGTTGTCACGGCAATGACTCCATGATTACGATAGCGACTGCGCATCCGCGGTCATGGGACATGCTCAGGTGTATCGTTGATATTCCCAGGGCCTGTGCTGTCTCGGCCGCTTTGTTATAAAGCAGTATACACGGGGGGCCGTCATGGACAACCACTTCGATATCCTTGAACGTGACGCCGTGCATCAGCCCTGTTCCCAGGGCCTTGGCCGCAGCTTCTTTTGCTGCAAATCGTGCACCCAGATGCTGTGGCGGATTGAACCTCTGCTCGCAGTACGCTATTTCCTGATCAGTGAAGACCCTGTGCAGGAACCGACGCCCGTGGCGCATATACAGCGAACGGATCCTCTCTATATCAGTAATATCTATGCCGACACCACGAATCACACACTCTCCATAACCGAGGTAATAACGCTGCGTAGATGACAGGCATGTTGGACATCATGAACCCTGAGTATGTCAACCCCTTTCATGATTGCCCATGCACTTATTGCATCGGTTCCGATCTGTCGTTCTTTAACATCCGCATCCAGGATCGAACCGATAAACGATTTCCTTGAGTGGCCGAGGACAACAGGCACCTTGAGTGATGAGAATTCTTCTATGTGATTGAGTATCTGGAGATTCCCCTGAAGGTCTTTGCCGAAACCGATACCCGGATCCACGAGGACGGACGATCGGTCAATACCTGCATCGAGACATGCCTGAATCCCGGTGCTGAGGAACTCGTAGATCTCATCGATGATAGCGCTGTAGTGCGTGTCATCCTGCATGGTCGAGGGGGTGCCCCTCATGTGCATCAGGATAATCCCTGCACCGGTTTTTGCGGCAATACCCTGCATATCGGGGTCGCCTCGAAGTGCACTGATATCATTAATCAGACATGCACCTGCGTCGATTGCAGCTTGAGCAACTGCTGCCTTTGTGGTGTCGATACTGATGGGTATGCCCGTTTTGTCTGCAACCTTTTTTATAACAGGGATGACACGGGCCAACTCTTCTTTTGTGTCCACGGTCTCTGCCCCTGGCCGGGAGGATTCTCCTCCGATATCGATCATCTCCGCCCCGGACTCCACCAGATACAGGGCATGGTCCAGGGCGCTCTCGGCATCGAGATAGAGCCCGCCGTCCGAGAATGAATCGGGGGTGATATTGAGGATGCCCATGACAACCGGCAGGCTGTCCCACTGGTAATCTCTGCCGCACAGACGAAGCGTCAGGGAAGCTCTGTCCTGAAAGACCTGATCCTCGATAATATCCGCGATGTCCTCGAGTCCGGGCTGAAACCTGAGCTTGTCGATCAGGAGCCGGTAATGCCTGAGATCCCCCATGACGATGCAGTTGGAATGCTTAACCTTGCCGGATATGACCTGCCGGTGCACGGCAACGTCACCGCCGATGGAGAGCATGCTCTGTTTCAAGATGTTCGCGGCATAGAGTTTTATACCCTCGAGCAGCAGATTTTTGTGGGTTAATTTGGGCCTCATGTAGGACAGCGAGGCGGGATCCACTCCGCAGGCAAGGAGAGTCTGCTCGTTTGCATGTGAGAGTATTCTGGCTCTAGGTGATTCCTTCCTGGATGATCTGTTCGATCTCTGCGCCATCAATAACCTCTTTCTCCCGCAAACGAAGAGCTATCTTATGCAATATATCGAGATTCTCCTCGATGATCTCCTTGGTTTTGTTATAGCAGTCCATAATGATGGATTTCACTTCCTCATCGATCTTCTGTGATGTCAACTCGCTATAATCCACCCGTTTCGATATCTCTCTCCCGAGGAACATCTCCTGCTCGACCTTGCCGAAACTCAAGGGGCCCAGAGAGCTCATTCCCCACTCAGTGACCATATGTCTGGCCATATCGGTTGCCCGCTCGATATCGTTGCCTGCACCAGTAGTGAGGCAGCCCAGAACCAGTTCTTCGGCCACACGGCCGCCCATGAGGACGGAGATGGTGGCAAGCAGGTAATCTTTGCTGTAGGTGTGCCGGTCATCTATGGGGAGCTGCTGGGTCACTCCCATGGCCCTTCCTCTGGGGATGATGCTCACCTTGTAGACAGGGTCTGCATTCGGAAGCTTCTTTGCAACCAGGGCATGGCCTGCTTCATGGTATGCCGTGGTGTTCTTCTCCTCCTCGGAGATGACCATGCTCTTCCTCTCCACTCCCATGAGGACCTTGTCCTTTGCCATCTCGAGGTCTTCCATGGTCACCTTGGTCTTGTTCTTGCGGGCGGCAAGCAGTGCAGATTCATTGACCAGGTTCGAGAGATCTGCCCCTGAGAACCCCGGTGTCGCCTTGGCGAGAGTGGTCATATCGACATCTTCCGCCAGAGGGATGTTCTTGGAGTGGACCTTCAGGATGCCCTCTCTGCCTTTGACATCAGGACTTGCCACAACGACCTGGCGGTCGAATCTTCCCGGTCTGAGCAGGGCAGGGTCCAGGACGTCCGGCCTGTTTGTTGCAGCCATGAGGATCACACCCTCGTTGGACTCGAATCCGTCCATTTCCACCAGGAGCTGGTTTAAGGTCTGTTCTCTCTCATCATGCCCCCCGCCGAGGCCTGCTCCCCTATGTCTGCCCACGGCATCTATCTCGTCGATGAAGATGATACACGGGGCGTGCTGCTTTCCCTGAGCGAACAGGTCACGCACCCTTGATGCTCCGACTCCCACGAACATCTCTACAAAATCCGATCCCGACATGCTGAAAAACGGGACTCCCGCTTCTCCTGCAACCGCCTTGGCTAGCAGGGTCTTTCCCGTTCCGGGGGGGCCGAGCAGGAGGACCCCCTTGGGGATTCTCCCACCAAGAGAGGTGAACCGTTTCGGTTCCTTCAGGAATTCAATAATCTCTTCCAGTTCTTCCTTGGCTTCATTTACCCCTGCCACGTCGGCAAAGGTGACCTTCATCTTGTCCTGGGTCATGAGCTTTGCCTTGCTTCTGCCGAAACTCATGGCCTTTGTCCCCCCTGACTGCATCTGCCGCATGAATAAGATCCATACCCCGATAAGCAGCAGCATGGGGATCCAGGATATGAGTACGGACATATACCATGGCGAGTCATCGGTGGGCTTGGCAGATATGAGGACATTCTTTTCCATCAGACGCTCAACGAGTTTCGGATCATCCGGGGCATATGTGTCAAAGGGAGTGTCGTCTATCAGGATCCCCTTGATGTCTCGACCCTGAATGGTTACTTCCTTTACCTCGCCTTTGTCCAGTATCTGGAGGAATTCGCTGAAAGCAAAGCTCGTTGTTTCTGTGGTGGGTTGATTGAACAGGTGGAAGAGCATGACCATGATAAGGGCGATAACAACCCACAGTGCTACATTTTTGATCATAGTATTCCCATTTTTCTGGGACTTATTGTTCTGCATCTGTTGTCTCCCGGGTGTAATTCTCAAGCTGCGCAAGCGATATCTTCGCGATATCCTGATTTTGATCGGATATCTTCATCAGGGCTTCCTTCGCTTCTTCTTGTTTGCCGGCGCTCATCAGTACCCGGGCCTTATAGAAGAGGGCCTGGTCCTTTATGTGCTCAGGCGCGTTTTCCACGCAATCGTTAAGCAACGGCAGAGCCTTGTCTGCTGCATCCTGCCCCATATAGGATGCGGCCATCACCAGGATCCCGTCCCAATAGAAGATGTCTTCCTGGCCCCAGCCATTGATAAATTCCTGGGCATGATCAAGTGCCATGGTATAATCGTTTTCATTGTATGCCATGACGGCCAGGCGGAGCTTGGAGAGCTTGCCTGCCTTTGTGTCGGCATAACTCTGCATGACCTGCAAGGTCAGCTGGGAATTATTATATGCGTTATTGTACGCAAGCATGGCAGATCGTTCTCTGTTTGTCTTCCAATAATAAAATCCGAATGTGCTGGTAATAAGGATAACTATGATGGCGGCAATTGTTGCTATTCTTATGGGATTTTCCTTAATCAACTTTACTATGGAGCTCGTGGTCGTCAAAAATTCATCCGGGGCATTGAGTAGCTCTTTTCTTGTCATCTTTGCCATATATAGGACCTCCTGATAACTATCATATAGTAACTATACCAGGGGAATGTCAATGTGGTTTCTCCAAGAACGGATGGGAATGTGTATATTTCACGACCGATGCGATGAAATTGCAGGGAAATACTTAACGTGGGGAATTTCTGCTTAACCTTCATGGGAGATAAGGGTGCTTCAAAGAAATGCATTAAGGCTGTGGAGTATGATCTCCACAGCCTTTGTGTCCAACCAACCGACCTGGATATGACAGGTCTATTTCATGGCAAGGGGTTCCAGTACCTGTGGTGTGATGAATATCAGCAGTTCCTTCTTCGAGGTGTCCTTTGTCTCCCCCTTAAAGAGCAGGCCTATGATCGGCAGTTTCCCGAGGAATGGTACCCTATTGATGTTTTCTCTGGTTTCTTCTTCAATGATTCCGCCGATAACAGACGTCTCACCGTTTTTGACAAGGACTTCAGTCTCAGCTTCCCTTGAGGCGATACTCGGATCACCCAGGGAGTTCACGATGGAACCGATCGCGTTTCTCTTGACCGAGATTTCCATGTTTACACTCCCGTCAAATGCTATCCTCGGCGTAACTTCCAGGACCAGTTCAATGTCCTTGAGCTCTGTGGAGAGCTGGCCATCATCGTCGCGGACCACGTAGGGGTATTTCTCTCCCTGCCTGATTGTTGCCTTCTTGTTGTCCATGGTGACAATCTTGGGTCGTGCAATAACATTCGCACTGCCGATGGTTTCACCAATATCGAGCCTGAGATCCAGGTCAAGAGCCGTCCCGCCGAGCCTGCCGATGGTAATACCGAACCCGGCGGCCTGATTTGTCGGCATGTTCACCGCCAGGGATGGCGTCGGAACAGCGGTGGTGGACCAGGTCGGCACATTGCCTGCGGTAGTCGTGGTACTGAAGACATTGCGCGCCGCCCCGGTATTTATTCCGCTGAGCCCGAAGTGGTTTCTATCCGACTGACTTACATAGGATCCGCCCCACTGTACGCCAAGCCCTTTTGTGAAGTCATTATCGGCCTGAACGATACGGGCTGAGATAAGTACCTGTGGCGTCGGTTTATCCAGCCGTTTCACCATGGCGTTCACCTCGTCCACGCTCTTCATGATGTCTTTTACGATAAGCACGTTTGTCCGGTCTTCTGCCGTGATGCTTCCTCTATCGGAAACGATACCCACCTCTTTACCCTTGATAGTGGAGGCGATATCGGAGGCCTTGGCAAAGTTTACCGGGATTACCGAGGTAACCAGCGGCTCCAGCTGTTCCTGCGTTTTTTTAGATTCGAGTTTTCTCTCCTGTGATTTCTTGATCTTGTCAGCCGGGGCTATTCGCACCACATTGCCCATGGCCATTTTGCCGAGATCTTTGCTTTCAAGAACCACATCGAGGGCCTGATCCCACGGCACATCCTTCAAGCGGATCGTGATGTTTCCCTTCACCTCGTCTGAAGTCACGATATTGAGCCCGCTCACATCAGCGATGATCCTGAGAATATTATGGATATCTGCATTCTGGAAATCCAGCGTTATGTGTTCACCCGTGTACTTGGGTTCTGTCAGGGACTCCTCGATAATATCGTCCTCTCCCGGTTCCCCGACCGGCGCCGCGTATGTTGTGGGTAGCTGGATCGCTTTGCCTGCCGGTTCTTCCGCAGGTTTCACCGCCGGTGTGACTGCCGGTTGTACCACGGTCGTTTTCTGTTGCACCTTTGGTGCCTGCGCTACCTGGGATTCCTTTCTGGCCCACTCAGGTATGTCAAAATCCATGATGATCACTGAATTGTCCTGTGATACAAAGTAGGGCACGATCTGTTTCATGCTGATATTAAAGACAACATCATCTCCATACTGCCTCGGAAGGATCTGCTTGATCGCTGTTTCAAATTCCTCTGTTATGTATGGACGTGCGAATTGCCCGGGTATCCGTGTATCATCGATGCGCAGGATGAGGTTGTCACCATCACGGTTGACATCGAAGGACGCCTTGCCGTCTATGCCAATCTGGAGCCTCGATTTATTGTCAACGTTCATGAAATCCACGCTCTTTATGCTCAATCCAAACACACATACAGGTACAACAAAAAACCCGACCAGCGCCATTAGGATTATCTTCTTCTTCATAGTGTTACTCCCCCTCTTCCTTCCTAAGCGACAATACAACTTCTCGTGTATTCACGCGCCCCATGTAGTCTTTGAAATGCTGTTTTATGGTGACTCTTCCGAGTGAGATTTTAGTGACGATTCCAGAGTTTTCCCCGATAAGTGTACCCTCTGTTATGATGTGGCCCATGCCGGAGGATTCCTGAATGAGTGCACGGTTTTCCTTCCCCAGAATGATCCCTACAAGCTCGACTTGCGAGAGGGTCAGTTTCTGGAGAGGATCGGTGATCTTCTTGGGATCACCCCCGGTCATATCCGCCGGAGTTGCAAGTTCATAGGGAAGGAACGGATCCCGTTCCCCGGTCACGGTATATGCCGGTTTCTGTTTTTCCTCCTGTACAAGCACGGGTTTTACCTTCTCCTTTTTCGGGGCAACTGCAGTCTTTACCGGAGTTGGTGCCGGGGCCGGACTCTTACTTCCCCCTGAACAGGAAACCATGCCTACAAGAAGCAAGATCATGATTAAGGAGATGTATTTATTCATTTCGTCTTCCCTTTGTTCGTATCTGCTTCAGTTGTTGCGGTCTCGATAAATTTATACGTGACAGCATTACATGACGTGTTGAGCCTCATATCCCCACCGATGTCCCTTTTGGGAGAAGAGATGGTGATGTTGGTGATATTGACGATTCTTGGCATCTTTGAAACCTTGTCGAAAAACGTCACAATATCCTTATACTTGCCCTGGATCTGAAGATCTACAGGGATCTCTGCATAGAAGTTTTTCGGGACTTCAGCCTTTGGCTTGAAGAGGGTAAAGGTGAGTCCGGAGGCCTTGCCGAGGGCTGAGATGTTTTCCAGCAGTGTCGGAATCTCGCTCTTGTTGGGAAGCTGTTTGAGTGCAACATGCAGTTTTGCCCTTGTCTCTTCAAGTTCCGCCTCATATTTGGGCTTTTCCTTCACGATATCCCTTTTTGCTGAGAGCTCCTGTTTCAACTGGGTGAGTTCAGGCTCCAATGCCTTTATTTCGGCCAGTACCGGTCTATAGAAGAATTGCCAGTAAACGCCCAGGATAGCCCCGAGGATCACGATGAGCATCAGCACCTTGTAGAGTGGTTTTTGTCTTAGAATAATATCAATTACATTCATCTTCCACCTCAAGCCTGCAACTTTATAGTGCACGTGATGGTAAAGCTATGGAAGTCACCTTTTTTCTGGGCCAATACAAGGACAACGTTATCGAAATATTGAGATGCCTGAAGCTTCTTCATGAACGTTGCGATTGTGGGATTGTCCACCGCAACCCCGTCGAGTGAGAGGCTACTTCCGGTATTCTTCACAGAAGTGATCCATGCCTTTTCCGGAATGATGAGGCTCAACTGGTCAAGAACCTCCACCGGTCCGCTCTTTTTTGTGTTGAGATCCTTGATGATGCCGAGTTTACGCTCCAGTTCCTGCTTCTGTTTCTTGAATTTTTCGATTTCTCCTGCTTCAGCAGTGAGTTTTTTGATCTCCAGTTTCGTTTGTGCAATCTCTTGCCTGAGTGAGTCTTTCTGGTTCGTTATGGAAGCCTGGACAAACCAGGAGAGGATGAATACCAGTGTGACACACAGAACGAGGAGCACGATATGCTCGATAAGGGCCTTTCGCCTCAATTCCGATTTTATGGGAAGCAGATTAATCTTTACCATTTATAATCGGCCCTCCTTAACGCAAGACCCACAGCCACCGCCATTTGCGGAGCAATGTAGGCCATATATTCGGGGTCAAAGACTTTATCATCCCAGGCAATATTGTTGAACGCATTTGCCATCTCCACAGGTATGTCCATTTGTTTTTCCAGTAGTGAAACCAGTCCCGGTATCCGGCAGGACCCGCCTGACATATAGATCCGTTCGATATTTTCATTGACCATGGTGGAAAGGAAGAAGTCCAGGGTCCTTCGTATCTCCTGAACATAGGTCTCTGCCGCCATCTTGAATATGTAGTTGATTCTCTCCAGGTCAATCCCCTCGATTTCCGAGCCGGTCTTGATGTTTTCCGCCCTCTCGTAGCTTACCCCGAATTCTCTCTGGATCCTTTCGGTAAGCTGTCTCCCTCCCATGGAGATATCACGGGCAAAGATTGACATACCGTCTTTGAGAATATTGATATTTATCATAGATGCCCCGGCATCCACTAGGGCTACAATGGATTCCGGTGCGTCGGGATAATTGACCTCATACATGGTCTCAAGGGCGAACACGTCGATATCCATAAGCATGGGCTTCAGGCCTGCATTACGTACCGCTGATGCATAATCATCCACGAGTTCCCTTTTGGATGCCACGAACAGGACGTCCATCATATCCGAACGCTCGAGACTTTCTCCCAGGACAAACGAGTCGAGGTATACATCGTTTATGTCAAAGGGGATATATTGCTCGGCTTCGATCATCAGGGTTTCCTGAAGCTCGGCCTCGCTCATTAACGGGAGTTCGGCTTTTTTTACAATGACGGAGTGTCCCGAGATTGCAGTGGCAGATCCCTTTGTGCGGACCTTCAGATTCTCTCGAAGATTTTTTATCGTATCAACCACGGTCTCTGAATCCATGATGTCCTTGTCAACGATGCACTCGGAAGGTATAAGCCCGAGACCAAGTGATCTGAGCTCGTATCCTCCGCGGACCTTTGCAATGTCCACCATCTTTATAGATTGTGATCCGATATCCAATCCTAATAAGGTTTTTTTCTCGAACAACATCAAATCACCCCGTAATCATTTCTTGGTCTTTTTGAATACTACTATGAGGTCTCCAGGCTTCACCAGATTCATTTCCTGAATAATAACATGTTCGATATAAGCCATGTTTTCCCTGAGCATATATGCTTCCTGCGTCAGGGAGACATTTTCCTTGCGTAAAGTTGAATTCTGCTCCTTTAGATCCTTTAGCTCCTGATGCAGCTGATATCCGCGGATAAGGCCCTTTTCCCCGGGAACGGTGACCAGGAGCAGCAGAGCGATCATCAAGACACAGCCATATGTGATGGAGCGAGGAATATTCATCACTTATATTATATCCTAATAGTAATTCGGAATCATTAAAAATCAAATCTTGTGTAAACATAGCCTCTCTATCGGGTCAAGTATGACTAATCTTTAAAAAAATATATTGCAGCCTTTACTGTCTAAACCATCTCAGCTGTATTCCTACGGCAACACCCATGAGAAATCCGCCTATGTGAGAAAACCATGCAATCGTGGTCTGAGAGTGGATGCTCAGGTATCCATTCGCGCCCTGAAGACTGAACCAGACAAGCATGAATACAATAGACGGGATCTCTATCACTTCGATAAAGAATAATAAGGGGATGATGGTCAGGATCTTTGCCTTCGGATTGAATACGAGGTAGGCCCCCATTACCGCAGCAATGGCTCCCGATGCTCCCACCACCGGGACAGGAGATGTGGGATAAAAGAAGGTATGCGCATAGAAGGAGACAAAGATTGCGCTTAAGTAAAACACTACATAGCGAAAAATACCTATACGTTTTTCAACTGCCGGGCCGAATACCGACAGGAAGATCATGTTGCCAAAGAGGTGGATATAGCCTCCGTGCATAAATCCAGCCGCCAGAATGGACAAATGGAGATCAAGGAAGGTTCCTTGGCCCTTGGTGAGATAGCGGTAGATATCGAAGGGGCTTATGCCAAAGAGCTGAAAGATCTGTTCGCCGATGCGGATCTCCTCGATAAACACACCGAAGTTGATAAGGATGAAAAGGGCTGTTGCCGGGGCAAATCCCCGTGATACGCTCGTATCCCGCACAGGGATCATGGATTATGATTCCTCCGCTCTTTTAAAGAAGCGACGTGCCATCATGATCTCCTCCCTTTTGACCTCAGTGCATTTCCCCTGATTGCAGAGATACTTACCATGGATAAATACGACCGTGCAAGCTCATCAAGGAGAACAAGGGCTTATCCCCTCATTGAGGATCAAGACGGGGCCGAGTACGTATCTTGCATACTGAGTGTTTTTGCATTATACGTGGGAGGCATGAAGTCCGCCGGATTGTTCCTTATTATATTAGGCGCAGGGATCGTCATTATCGGATCAGCGCTCTTCTTCGGCTTCAATTTCTCCTGGCTCGGGAAACTTCCCGGAGATATACGGATCATACGGGAGGGTTACAGCTTTTATTTCCCCATTACAACGTGTATAGTATTGAGTGTTGTGATTTCTCTGATACTCTATCTTATGAAGATGCTCAGGTGATTGTGTGCTTATTGAACGATTTATTGCCGCCTACATGAAATACAAGACCTCTGAGTATTTCACCTTTGAACACCATGGTGAAATCGATCCTCCCAGGCCTCCTGACGAACCGATACACCTCTATATCCACATCCCGTTCTGTGCACAGCTGTGTCCGTATTGCTCCTTTCACCGCCTTGCCTATGAAGAAGACAGCGCACGGCTGTATTTCCAGGCCTTGAAGAAAGAGCTCGTGATGTATCATGACATCGGCTTCCGGTTCAGCGGCGTCTATATCGGAGGCGGCACGCCGACCATTCTCATGGACGAACTGAGAGACGTACTTGAACGTATCCAAAAGCTGTTTTCTCCCGGGGAGATCTCCATAGAGACAAACCCCGACCGGCTTGACAGAGACACCCTGGTCAGCCTGGCCGACAACGGGGTGAAGAGGGTCTCTGTCGGCGTGCAGAGCTTCAATGATGAAATCCTTAGGCGTGTCGGCAGATACGAAAAATATGGCAATGGGGGTTCACTGAAGGAAAAACTGCTCAGTGCTAACGGCTATGTGGATACCCTCAATGTTGACATGATATACAACTTCCCCATCCAGACCAGAGAGATGTTCGAGGAAGATCTTGCTGTCCTGAAAGAGCTGCAGCCGGATCAGATCACGTTCTATCCCCTGATGATCTCCGATGCTACACGCAGGAAGATGGAACACCTGATGGGAAGGGTCAGTTATAAGCAGGAGAAATTGTTCTACCAGATGATCACCTCAACCCTGGAGGGTCTTTATCAGCCGAACTCTGCGTGGTGTTTTTCCAGGAAGGGTACTTCCATGATAGACGAATATATCGTTGTCAGCAATGAATACGCAGGGGTGGGCAGCGGTGCTTTCGGTCTTGTAGGCGGTGCAATTTATGCCAATACGTTCTCTCTCGAGGATTATATGCAGCGTATCGCTGCGGGGATGTTGCCTCTGTCTGCAAAAAAGGTCTTCTCACCCAAAGAGATGGCCCGCTACACCTTTCTCATGGAATTGTTCGGATTATCCCTTGATGTGGGTGCATTCACATCAAAATTCGGCACGCATCTTTTAAGCCTGCTTGCCCTGGAGTGCCTGTTCTTCCTGGGTATCGGGGGTATTCGAATACATCCGGGCAGTATCGACCTGACCAGGCGTGGGCGATACTACTGGGTAACCATGATGCGGGAGTTCTTCATAGGGGTGGATAATTTCCGCGATCTCAGCAGAGAAGCCGCCGGCATAGAGATATAGCCTATAAGCCGGCAACTTCTGCTATGATGCCTCTGCGTCGAGCCTCTCGATAAGAAAGTCGATCTCTCTCTTGACCTTGAGATTCTGCGTATACATCGCCTCGATGGTTTCAAGGGAATGTATTATGGAAGAGTGTTTTCTTAAGAAGGCGGCGCCGATACTCTGGAGGGATTCCTTTGTGTAGCGCCTGCACAGGAATATGGCCACTTGCCTTGGATAAACGATGTCCTTTTTCCGCGACGGGGAAATCATCTTCTCTTTTGTTATGCCGAAATTCTTCGACACGAAGTTCTGTATATAACTCGTATTGATTCGTTGCTGTTTCTCGAGCGTGCCTTCAAGCAGTTCTTTTGCAAGATCCAGGGTAACCTCTCTTTTCATGAGAGAGCTCATTGCCGTTATGGTCATGACGGCACTCTCCAACTCCCTGATACTGCTGTGAATATTGGTACTTATGAATTCCACCACGTCGTCGGGCATGGCAATGTTGTTCTTCTCCGCCTTATGCCTGATAATCTTTGCCCGCGTCAGGCTGTCCGGCCTCTTGAGATCGATGACCAGACCGGATGAAAACCGGGACCGAAGCCCCTTGTCTATCTGGGTCATGGAGGTAGGCGGACGGAAGCCGGAAAGGACCACCTGTTTCCCCGCACAGATGAGATCGTCGATGACATGGCACAGTTCCATCTGGGTTTTTTCCTTATTCTTGAAGAGATGCACATCATCGATGAAGAAGATATCGAGGTTTGAACTCGTGTAAGTTTTCTTGAAATTATTCAGACAATTGTTATGTATGGAATGGACGAAGTCCTGGGAAAAGTCCCTTGCTGTAGTATATTTGACCTTGATCTTGGATTTTGATTCTACAGCCTTGTTGCCGATTGCATGAGCGATATGGCTTTTGCCGAGGCCGACATCTGAATAAAAGTAGAGGGGGTTATAATTGCGTATGTCTTCATCCGATACTGCAAGTGCTGCCTCATAGGCAAATGCATTACATCTCCCCACGATGAACTCGTCAAAGGTAAAGTTGGAATTGAGTCCATTGGAAACGGATGGAGACAACAAGGACGGCAGAGTCATCTGGATGGGTTTCTCTGCAGGTGGTTCATCTTTGTGCGGCTTTTTTTGAGACCTTACGCAAAATTGCACATCCACAGAACGCTGCGTCGCAGACCGAATGCATCGGGCGATAATGTCCTTGTACTGCCTGCTCAAGTATTTTTGGGTGAATATACTTGGGCAGGCAATCACGACAGTCCCATTCTCCTCTGTGATAACAACCTGTTCAATAAGTGCTCTTTCTGAAGCTCCCGGTACTGTAGACAGGATTGATTCCTTAATTAAAGCAATGTGATCCACATAAACCCCCAAGAAAAAAATTCAGAATCAATGCTCGCCATATTGATCTGATTGCCGTGAAAGGTCAAATCCTGCATGCCGCGATTATAGCCATCTTTGTTAATTTTCTGTAAAGGAAAAATAAGTCAATAATATTGGAATGATAAAATCAAGAACCCCATTTTCCCTGCATTTGGCAATAAGCATGTCAGAATGTGATCTCTCCTTGGTTTCGTATAATTGTCTACATTTTGTAGAAAACTATAGAGCTCTTAATATCTCACGCTTTCTTTAAAATTTCTTCATTTTGTTATAGAGCAGTAAATATTCCTGTGCAGATGTTTTCCAGTCTACATCTTTTTTCATCGCATTGATGCGCAGTGTTTCAAAAACGCTTTTCTCCCGGGAAAATAACGTGAGGGCCTGATCGAGTGCAGCCCACAGTGCATCCTTTGTCGGTGTGCTCACCCTGATTCCGCACGGGTGGTCATCTTCTCCCAGTGCCTCAACCGTATCTTTCAGTCCCCCGACACCTGTTACAATCGGTATGGTTCCATAGCGCATGCTGATCATCTGGTTCAGTCCGCAGGGTTCGAATTTTGAGGGCATGAGAAAAAAGTCAGAACCTGCCTCTATGATGTGGGCGAGACGCTCGTCAAAGCCGATATGAATCCCGAGTTGGCCCTGGTGAATCGATGAAATGTTTAGAAGCATCTGCTCATATTCTTTCAATCCGTTACCCAGGATGACAATTTGGGCTCCCGAGCGGACGAGTTCTGGGATGACATCGATTACCAGATCGATTCCCTTTTGTTCCACAAGGCGTCCGATCATGCCGAATACAGGATGATCTCCTGGTGTAAGGGAGAATCTCGCCTGGAGGTCTTTTTTGCAGAGATCCTTCCCTGAGATATCCTGGGCTGAGTAGGTCTGTGCAATCAGATGGTCGGTTTCCGGATTCCATATCGCGCCGTCTATCCCGTTGGCGATGCCCGAGAGCTTGTATGACACGGACCTAAGAAGGCCATCGAGTCCTGAACCGAATTCAGGGGTCTGTATCTCCAGGGCATAGGTAGGACTTACCGTGTTCACCATATCTGCAAAGACAATCCCTGCCTTCATGACATTGATCCGGCCGAAGAATTCCATGAAGTCCGGGTGCAGATATTCCTGGGGGAGCAGCAGCAGCGGCCAGAGTGACACCTCGAAGTTCCCCTGATATGCCAGGTTATGGATCGTGAACAAGGTGGCTATACCCTCGATGCCGAGTGAACGCAGATACGGCAGTACCAGAGCGGACTGCCAGTCATTGCAGTGGACGATATCAACGTCTCCCAGAATCGAAAGAAGTTCTATACACGCCCTGCTGTAGAATGCGAACCGCTCGAGATTGTCCGGGAAATCTTTTGCCGCATACGAATACATGCCCTCCCGGTTGAAGTGAACATCGTTCTCAATGAAAAAGGTGTGGCCGCTGGAGAATATCCGGCCTGTCCCGATGCCCTGGCCTGAAAGGAATGAGATGTCCGATACATGATCCAGTGAGACCCCGGTGTCCCGAACGCATCTGTAGAGCGGCATGACCACCGAGCAGTCGATCCCCTGGTTCCTGAGTTCATCGGGCAGGGCGGAACTTACATCCGCCAGTCCTCCGGTCTTTGCAAACGGAACCGCTTCAGATGAGCAAAAAAGCACCTTCATTGTGATCATAATATCAGAATTGTGTTCGAGGAGCAAAGTGTACACGCACGGATATGAAACAGGATCAGTCACGATACATAACCCTTCTGTTTCTCTGATAACATTGATTTGCTTTTAATCCTGTGATGTTCTATGGTGTACCCATGAGCAGAGAGGCATTCGAGCAGGCCCTGAAAGAGTTTGAAACAACCATCAGGAAACGACTCCCATCCATGATCAATATCTATCTTGCAAACCGAGGGAATCGCGAACAGGAGACAGCCTTCAATCATCTCATCGATACACTCCAGAGGCAGAAAAAGGTCCTCTTGAAGGACGTGTCCAAGGTCGCACGGCCCGCACAGAAGATCAGATTTTTCAATGCAGTCTATAACATGGATTCACAGCTCAGAAGTATGAGCAATAAAGATGCCCGCCAGAAGCATATGAGATTCCGTCGTCACCGGATCAACACACCGGTGGTCTACGACATTGGTGAAGGCCCTGAAACCGGTGATCTCCTTAACATCGATGAGAACGGGATTTTGCTGAAGACCTCGGAGAAGGTCTCTCCCGACCAGGAAGTGAAGGTGTCCGTCTCAGGAAAGACGGCCAGAGGGAAGGCTGTATGGTCTATCCCTGACAGCAGCGGGGGCGCGGAGACCGGGGTGAAGCTCATGGAAACAACCGATGATTTTGTCAAAGAGATAAAGAAACAGATCACAGAAGACCCTGACTCTGCTCCATAATGCCCTAATTGACACAGGTATCTGTGCATAGTATGCCTGGCAGTATATGAAATTTGCCATAACCACTCTCGGATGCAAGGTCAACCAGTACGATTCACAGCGTATCAAAGAAGCCTTGCGCTCAGGCGGGCATGAAGAGCAGTCCTTTACCGCCCCCGGGGCTGATTGCTATATCATCAATACCTGCAGTGTTACCCACCGGTCTGATGCCGACGGCAGGAAACTGGTGCGCCAGGCTCTGAGGCACGGCGGAAGGGTTATTGTAACCGGCTGTCAGGCAGCCGTGTATCCGGGTGATATCCAAGAGCTCTCAGAAACGGTCGAGGTGATCCCCTATGAGGATCTGGCCAGTCATCTCGGCGTTGTTCTGCCCTCTGCCGTCACCGGGTTTGAAGGACACTCCAGGGCCTTCGTGCAAGTCCAGGGCGGATGCGATAATTTCTGCACCTACTGTATCGTTCCCCATGCACGGGGAAAGCCCTGGAGCAGGCCGTGGGAAGACATTGTCTCGGAAATTAACATGCTTTCCCTGTGCGGGTATAAGGAAGTCGTGCTCTGCGGCATCAACATCGGCCTGTTTAAAGGTGGCCTCACTACACTCATACACAGGATCCTTGCACACACATCGATACCGAGAGTGCGCATCAGTTCCGTGGAACCATGGACAGTGGAGGATGAACTCATAGAGATTGTC
>DAISYU010000012.1:0-10776 GCA_036825155.1 Thermodesulfobacteriota bacterium
TGTCCAGCTCTACGGCATCCTCTTTGATGTGGACAAGGCAACCCTCAAAGAAGAGTCTGTCAAGCAGCTGCAGCACGTGGTAACCCTGATGAAGGACAATCCCGAACTCATACTCGAGGTCCAGGGCCATACCGACGACCAGGGGTCCGATGACTACAACCTGAAGCTCTCTCAGCAACGGGCGGAAACCGTTGTCACGTACCTCGAACTCTTCGGGATCGATACCGGCAGGCTCGTTCCCAAGGGCTATGGTGAATCAAAGCCGGTGATGCCCAATACCACAGAGGAAGGACGGGCCAAAAACCGACGTGTGGAGCTGGTAAAACCGTCCGCATAGGATTATTCGTACACGGTCAGCATCTTAAAAAAGCTCGTTGCAGAAACAGGAGAGATGGCGCAGATCAAGCGTGCATAGAAGGGATCCGCTGATTTTTTATCATGAGGTCTTCTGTTCAGTACGGAGGTATGTTCTAGTTACACATTCAGAATTTAGTGGTATATATTATTTCAAATCCTACGGATTCACAACAACCATAAAGGGTGAGTGCCTCACTGCAACAGGTGGTTCACAGCAACCAACATGGAACAACAGCCAGAAGGAGGATTGAATGAAGTTGATGAGAATGTTGTTTATGATCTCAATGACGTTATTATTGGTTTCATCGGCAGCTTCAGCTGGTGATTTTGACTGGATAAAGGACTTCAATATCAAGGCCGAAGCTGACCCGGATGGATTCAGGGCAAGACTTGCAGCCCGTTTCGACCTGGGCGATGTTCAGATCAAGACCGTGCTCGGCAATATCGAAGAACCTGCAGATGCCTACATGGTGCTTCGACTTGGGGAGATGTCAGGGAAGCCCACAGACCATGTCATGAGGACATATAAATCCGCCAAAGGCCAGGGATGGGGTGCACTTGCAAAAAACCTGGGTATCAAGCCCGGATCAAAAGAGTTCCAAGCCCTGAAAAACAATTGCGATCTCTACGATGACAATGGCAGCACAAAGAAAAAAGGGAAAGGGAAAGGTAAAAAATAACGAGCTTATCTGTTTGAATATTCACATAAGGAAAGAGGGATGATGGACCGTATCGACATTGCAAAAAACTGGCTCCCGCGCTATACAGGGATGCCTCTGGACAAGTTCGGCGACCACATCCTGCTGACCAATTTCCGCTATTATGTTGAACAGTTCGCCCGGCGTTTCAATGCTGATGTGTACGGTGAGAACCGGCCGATGCAGGCGTCGACGAATTCCGCAGGTTTGACCATTGTCAACTGCGGTATGGGCTCGGCAAATGCCGCCACCATCATGGACCTGCTCAGTGCACGCAGACCGCAGGGCGTCCTGTTTCTTGGTAAATGCGGCGGCCTCAAACGCCGCACCGAGATCGGCTACTTCATCCTTCCTATTGCAGCCATCCGGGGTGAAGGCACCAGCAACGACTACTTCCCGCCGGAAGTACCGGCGCTGCCCTCCTTCAAACTGCACAAGTTTGTCTCGCAGAAAATCGTTGAACACGGGTATGAGTATCGCACCGGTGTAGTTTACACCACCAACCGGAGGGTGTGGGAACACGATCATGACTTTCTTGACCGGCTCAAGAGGATGACCTGCATCGCCATCGACATGGAAACCGCGACCATCTTTATTGTGGGCCACCATAACGGGATCTCCCGTGGGGCGCTTCTTCTGGTATCTGATCTCCCCCTGACGCCCGAGGGCATCAAGACCGTTGAGTCCGACGATCGAGTGACCAGACAGTGGACGAAAAACCATCTGGAACTGGGAATCGAGGCCATGACCGAGATCGGGGTCAAGGGCGAGCCGATCAAACATTTCACCTATTGAACCGGGTCCCTGGATGAAAACAAGGCGCTTGATATGGGGTGCAGCCATCTTCTGCATGGTGGTGTTTGCAGGGTATGTAGTACCGGAACATCTGGTTATCCCGGTCAAAGGTGCCACGACAAGGGACTGGAACCACAAGACCTTCTGGTATGAACCCTGGGGTCTATCAGGGGTACACAAAGGTATTGATATCTTTGCAAAAAGAGGCACTCCGGTTGTCTCCTCAGTTCATGGGATCGTGTTCTACCAGGGCGTGCTGTCACGCGGAGGCAATGTCGTCGCAGTGCTGGGCCCGAAGTGGAGGATCCACTACTATTCTCATCTCGAGATGGCAACAGTGCGTGCCGGTACTCCTGTCTCTCCGGGATCAATCATCGGAGAAGTCGGAGACAGCGGGAATGCCAGAGGCAAGCCCACTCACCTGCACTATGCCATCATTACGGTGATCCCCTACCCCTGGCGATGGGATGCTTCTACCCAGGGATGGAAGAAAATGTTCTTTCTCAACCCGAGCGAACTATTATTAAAACGTTTTTATCAATCCACAGGAGGAAGGAATGAATGATTCGTTTGATCAACTCATTGAAAAGCTCATGGCAAACGAAACCGCTATAAGCGGGCTGTACCGGCAGTTCGCAGAAACCTTCCCACAAGATGCTGATTTCTGGAAGTCCATATCTCAGGAAGAACTCATGCATGCATCATGGATAGAAAAGCTGCGGGACGTGGAACAAAAAGGAGAAATCGGGCAAGGGACCACCACCATACGTGTAACTGCCATAGAAAGCTCGATCAAATACATCGATTCTCTCACTGAAAAATGCCGCCGGGGTGAAATCGAACGGGTCAATGCCTTTGCCCTGGCATATGATATCGAAAATTCTTTGCTGGAGAAGAAATTCCTCAGTGTCTTTGCCTTTGGATCAGGCACATACAAGGGTCTCTCCGACAAGCTGGTGGATGAAACAAAACAGCACATCGAGAAGATCAGTGCGGCTCTGGCTTCTATAAAATCCGGACCACGGCACAGATGAATATGATACGATTGTGCACGGAGCATACAGGCCTGAACCCTAGGCAAAAGTCCTGAAAAAATCTCTGAGAGAATAAAATACCTTGATTCATGCAGTTACGAAGGATATAACCATTCTTGGCCCGGTTATGCTTCATCTGATAGCGGCTCTAGATACTATGCGGGCAAGAACGTACACAAGGGGAACATAACCATGGAGGGACTGTCTGCCTACCTTAAGCCTGAACTGATCTGGTTCTTAGTGGGATTTGCCATGCTCATTGTCGAGTTCGCAGCCCCGGGGATCTTCTTTGTGTTCTTTGCCATAGGCGCTTGGATCACGGCAATCGCATGCCTTGCCTTCGACCTGAACCTCACCGCTCAGCTTTTAATTTTCCTCTTCTCATCAGTGCTCTCCCTCTTGCTGTTACGAAGGAAGTTTCAGCGGGTATTCACCGGCACAGCCATTTCGACCGAGGAGATGCCGAGTGACGAATTCATCGGGAAGAAGGCTGTGGTGAAACAAACGATAACTCCCGGCAGGCCCGGCAAGGTGGAACTCCACGGAAGCACCTGGACAGCCGAGGCTGATGAGCCCATAGAGGAGAACGAGTACGTGGTAGTCTCCGGCAGAGACGGCCTGGTACTGCAAGTCACAAAACAGCAAAAGGAGCAGATATGATCACCATAACAACAGTTATCCTGACCCTGGTTATTGTACTGGTATTCATAGCATTCTATCGAACCATCACCATTGTCCCCCAGAAATCAGCATACATCGTGGAGCGGCTCGGCAAGTACGCCGGCACACTGGAAGCGGGGTTCCATGTCCTCATCCCGTTCATCGACCGCGTCTCCTACAAACATACCCTCAAGGAAGAGGCCATCGACGTGCTGCCCCAGACATGCATTACCCGTGACAATATTTCAGTGGAGGTGGACGGAATCCTCTACATGCAGGTGATCGATCCGCAGAAGGCATCCTACGGCATCGACAACTACCGCTTTGCTTCGTCACAGCTTGCACAGACCACCATGAGAAGCGTGATCGGGACCCTCGACCTGGACAAGACATTCGAGGAACGGGAAAAGATCAATGCAGAGATCGTCTCTGCTGTGGACCTTGCATCCGACCCCTGGGGGGTCAAGGTGACCCGGTACGAGGTCAAGAACATCGTCCCGCCGGACTCCATCAAGGATGCCATGGAGAAGCAGATGAAGGCGGAGAGGGAAAAGCGTGCCATGATCGCGGAATCCGAAGGGTACAAGGAGGCCAAGATCAACCGGGCTGAAGGAGAAAAACAGGAGGCCATCAAAAAGTCCGAAGGTGAGAAACAGAAGAGGATCAATGAGGCAGAAGGTCGCGCAGCGGAGATCCTCAAGGTAGCGGAGGCAACCGCAGAGGGATTGCGAAAAATCGCAGGGGCAATCACTGCCGAAGGTGGTACCAACGCGGTCAATCTGCGGATCGCGGAACAGTACCTTGCGGAGTTCGGCAAGCTTGCCAAGGAAAACAACACCATGATCATCCCGTCAAACCTCTCCGATATAGCAGGGATAGTTGCAGCAACGAAACTCGTTCTTGAAGGTGCTCGACAGGATAAAGATATAGAGAAAACATAACCAGCTCCGAAATTCTCCACGTTGATCAGGGCCTGGAGGGTCCGAGGAATATCGTCGGGCAATCGATACCTGAATCGTATTATAAAACTGTCCGCTCATGCCAGACAGGTCTAGACTCATCTTCATTCACAGAGCAGAGACATCGTACCTTATCGGGCAATCAACATGAAGGCACATCACTGATTGTACGAACACCATATAAATCCGAAAGCAGGGTATGAGCTGAACCCCTCGCACAATTTTCCTGTCATTGCATGTCCCGGATATACTGTGGTAAGTTATATCCGGTAATTCACCATCCGTTATCGCTTCTGAGTCTGAACAAGACGACGGAGTGATTCCAGCACCTTTGAATGCCTTTGCTATACCCGGCCGGAACCATTATCCATGACGACTCAACACATGGCCGAATGTGAGATGGACCGCTTGTGCGGGATTTATGTCTAGAGGTGGAAAAGGAATGTAATACCAAACTCTATGTAAGGAGGTTTATAGCATGATTCTGGCATCACAGGAAATGATTGACCACTGGAGCAAGAAAGGCGCATGGGGAAACAAAACCTTCATTGACTACTTCAAGGAAAATGCAGCCAAGAACCCTTTTATGGAATGCCTGATCGATCCGCTCAACAAGGAAGCCCTGCTGGGTCTGTCTCCACAGAGGCTCACCTACCAGGAACTTGACAGGGCAGTCGACGCCACGGCCGAAGGACTGGTGAAAATGGGCATCAGAAAAGATGACATCATCGTGGTGCAGCTGCCGAACTGCTGGGAGCTGGCCATGCTCTACCTTGCCATCACCAGGGCCGGAGGTCTGATATCCCCGGTGCCCATGCAGTGGCGCAGCAAGGAGCTGGATTACATCATCACCAAGACCGAGGCCAAGGCATACATAACCGTTGAAGAATTCAACGGGTTCTCTCATACAGACATGGGGAGGAAGCTTCAGAGAGGCTCCCCTTCACTGGAAAAGATCATTTCACTGACAGAGATCAGGGAAATGGCACAGGGAGATGTAAGGGGCATACTGGATGCCATCGTCGTAGACCCGAACGACATCTTCACGCTGTGCTGGTCATCCGGCACCGAAGCCGAGCCGAAGGGATGCCCCCTGAGCCACAACAACTGGCTCTATCAGGTATCTCTCTGCTACGATACCGCACCCATACAGAAAGGAGACAACCTGATTACTGCCGGACCGCTGGTCAACATGGCCTCCATTGGTACCGTATTCGTGGAATGGCTCAGGCACGGGGGCAAATTTGTGCTGCACCACCCCTTTGACGGCCCTACCTTTATCATGCAGCTCATATCCGAAGAGATAAACTACACGCTGCTGGTACCTGCAGTGGTCAACGGCCTTTTGAAACACCCCCTGGTGGATCAGTTTGACCTCAGCAAGGTCAACGCCATAACGATCGGTGCCGCTCCACCCTCTTTGTGGTCTGTCCAGGAACTGAAACGACGCTGGGGCATCGAGTTCGGAAACATCTGGGGTATGAACGAAGGGCCTGCGAACCTCTCGGGGCCGAGCAATATGCCTGATATGGAGATGCGCGTCGACCATTTCCCGCAGTTCGGCAAACCGGGATCAAAGTGGGCGAAGGGCAGTACGGCTTTCCTCGAGGCCAAGGTTGTCGACCCCATAACCGGGCGTGAACTCACAAAAGAAGGAGATGTCGGCGAACTGCTGTATCGAGGCCCAAATGTTATCGCTGGGTACTTCAGAAGCCCTGAACTCAACAAGAAAGCCTTTGACAGCGACGGCTTCTTCCACACCGGCGATCTGTTCCAGATCAAGGACAATGACTGCATCGGCTTTTTTGACCGCACCAAGGATATCATTATCAGGGGCGGGTTTAATATCAGTGCCCAGGAGGTTGAGAACATCCTGCTTGGGCACCCGATGATTCAGGATGTCGCCGTAGTTGCCATGGTTGACGAGATACTGGGGGAGAAGGTCTGCGTGTACGCTGTCCCGAAGGATTCTCAGCCGCTGAAACTGGAGGATGTCATCTCATTCATGAAGGATCAGGGTGTAGCTGTCTACAAACTGCCGGAGCGGCTTGAGCTGATCGATGCAATCCCCAGGAATCCCGTGGGCAAGATCCTCAAGAACGTCTTGCGTGATGACATCAAGCAGAAAATGCAGGCTGCCTGATCGAGCAGATATATAAAGGGGATCGGGGTGATGGTGCCACCGACGATTGCAACAAGCTTACACCTGATCCCCTTTTGTTCCTGTACAATCCGATCTGATGAGAATACTCTTGAGAATGGGGGGCTGATGACACTATCTCATGATGATACCAGCAGAAGATGGCGTCCACACCATATCTTCTGTGTCAGGTTTCTGCCCGGCAAAGAGTCCGGTCGCGGAGAAGAGTTCGACAGGCAGAGCGCACATATCAGAGAAATGATGCGGACCGGCATCGATACGGTCGTTCATGTAACGAAGGGGGTGGACGATCTGTGCACGTTCTGTCCTGATTGCAAAAACGACAGGTGCGAGAACCCTTATGGCGACGAAGACCAGGTCCTGAAATGGGATGCAAAAATCCTGAAGGGGCTGAACCTTTCATACGGACAGAAAATGACCATACAGGAGCTACGCACGGTTATCGAAAACAAGGCTCCGCTTGACTTCTGCAGGCAGCGGTGTCCATGGAGGTCACTGTGCCTGATATTCTCACGGGATGCCGGGGTTACAAGACGATGAAACACCAGGGATAAAATACCGTGAGGGGAGATTATCCATGGCAATAAGAGAAAGTATGAAGTGGATCTGGTTCCTTATCATCCTCGTTCTTGTCTTTTTCTATATCAGGGGTGATAAAGAGACCATGAAGCTGGACAATGAGTTGCGCCAAGGACAAGAAGGGGCTTTTGTCCTGCTGTCCAATGGGTATACCCATTATGAACTCTTAGGCCCTGAGACAGGAAGGGTCGTGGTGCTCGTCCACGGTCTTTCCATACCCATGTTCGACTGGGACCTGCAGATCGATGCACTCACCTCCGCAGGGTACCGGGTATTGCGCTACGACCATTTCGGCAGGGGGTATTCCGACCGCCCCCACGCGGAATACAACCGGTCATTCTATGTCAGTCAACTGCTCGAACTTCTCAATGCACTCAAGATAAAAGGCCCCATCAACATGGTTGCCCATTCATTCGGTGGTGGCATTGCTGCGGAATTTACCGTCCGGAACCCGGACCTTGTCGACCGGGTCGTTTTTGTGGCCCCGGTGTATCACGCGGCAAAAGATAACATTGGTATCAAGCTGGTGCGTGTTCCCCTGTTGGGGAGCTACCTTGCACGACTTATTCTGGTCAGCAGCCTCACCAAGAGGGCAAACGTAATCTTTGCAGACTCAAACCTTGCCGATGCGAGCTCTTTTGAGGATCGCTTTGCCCAGCAGACACGAATCGAAGGCTTTGAGCAGTCCGTTATCTCCATGTTCCGATCCGATGCTCTGGACAGTTACGAGATGACCTATGCGTCTCTGGGTCAGCAGGACTCAAAGATACTGCTGGTGTGGGGAGACAATGACGAGAGTGTCTCAAACGCTGATATCGAGAACATTCGACGGCTTGTTCCGACCATGGAATTTGTGCTGTTGCCGGGAGTGAGCCACTCACCCAACCTTCAGGTCCCCGACAGGTTCAACAGCCTTATTCTGGAGTTTCTTCAGGAATAAAAAAACGTTGAAGGACAGCAGTATCTGAAAAGACTATGGTACTATTCAGGAGGAGATAGATTCATGCCGGGCACATTTGCTCTGATGCTCCACAGCCACATCCCCTACTGCCGTAAATCAGGTGTATGGCCTGCCGGGGAAGAATGGCTCTTCGAGGCCATGAACGAGACGTACATACCTCTTTTGAAGATGCTTCGGACCCTGTACTATGACAGGGTTCCTGCACGGGTGATGATCGGCCTCGTACCCATACTCATGGAGCAGCTTGCCGACGAGTATATGAAAGACCGATTCTGCGAATACATGGAAGACAAGATCCGCCGTGCCGTCTCGGATATAAGGCGTTTTCAGTCAGACCCTGAAAGAAAAAACGTTGCTCAGTACTGGCTGGGCGTCTTTGAAGGCAATTACAAGGCATACACATCGGACTTTTACCGCGATATCCTGGGCACCCTGAAATGGCTCCAGGAAGAGCAGGTCATCGAGGTCTTGACCTCTGCAGCCACCCATGCCTTCCTGCCCCTGATGGAAACCGACAGTGCGGTCTTTGCCCAGGTGCACATAGGTGTTGAAACCTACCAGCGCTACTTCGATCGTTTACCGCGCGGGTTCTGGCTGCCGGAATGCGCATTTCGCCCTTCCCAGTGGTCTGAGAAAAATCAACGGATGCGAAAGGGAATCGATCAGTGGCTCGCTGACGAGGGGATCGAATATTTCTTTATGGAGAATGTGGGGATTACACGGGCATCTTTTGTTGAAAACCGCCATGGAGAAACCTCACCCACACCGATGCGCGGCTACCGCCTCGCCTCCAAGGTATCCGTATTCGGCCGTAATGAGGCCACCGGCAAACAGGTCTGGTCGCCTGATCACGGATACCCCGGAGACCCGTACTACCTGGAGTTTCACAGCAAGGACAGTGAATCAGGCCTGCACTACCAGCGGGTCACTGGCAGTCCGGAAAAACAGGTCTATGACATGGATAAAGCCCGACAGCGCGTGGAAAGCCATGCGCGCCATTTTACTGATCTCGTCACGGACCTCCTTGATAAAACCGCCGCGACGATACCCGATCCAGTCATCGTGGCCCCGTATGACTGTGAGCTGTTCGGCCACTGGTGGCATGAAGGAGTTGCATGGCTCGAACTGGTATACCGCCTGCTGGCTCAGAAGGACACCGTGGATTCAGGGTCTCTGGGGGAATATCTCGATGGACACGGAACTGATCTTTCCACCATAGCAATGCAGCCCAGCACATGGGGACTGAACTCCGACTACACGGTCTGGCAGGGCCCCGATCATGCCTGGATATGGCCATATATCAACTCCAGTTCACGGGAGGCCGAGCTCCTCCTCGAGCAGATACGACCCATCGACGTTCGCTCAGAGCGAATCCTCCGCCAGATGGTGCGCGAACTCCTGCTCATGCAGGGCAGTGACTGGCCTTTTCTGCTTTTCACCACACAGGCAAAGGAATACGCAAACCAGCGATTCCACCATCATCATCAGCGGTTCAGGAAACTCGTCTGGGCCGCACGGGACCTCAATGACCACAGCAGGATGAGTGAGGCTGAACTGCATCAGATGGAGGATATCGATTGTCCGTGGCAGAAGATCGACTACACGCTGTTTCGCCGAAGGCAGGAACCTCGATAAGATCCTTTTCTATTGTTCATATTTCTCGTTGGTACATGCAGAGCTTAAGATCATTCTGTCTTCAGCACTGAGAGTAGCCTTGGTGCTAGAGCCCTCGCATACCTTCACTACGCAGCATTCCCCTGTCCTTCTTTTCCAGCACCGAATTTATCTTTTCGAGCATCTGCTCCTTGTCCTTCTGGAGTGTTCCGTTGATGGGCAGATAGTTTGATGCGTGGATTCCCACAAACTTCAGGTCGTCGATGGTGATATGCTCAAAGAGCACCTTCATCTCTTCCAGGGTCTCGAACGCGTCCATGACTTCGAATTTTCCCTGCCTGATCTGTTTGTACAGGACGGTATTGGGAACAGGGGTGACTGTAAGGGCTGCAAGATACCGGGGCTTCATCTCATTTGTGATCTCGGCGGTAGCTATGGCATGCTCGTATGAACGCTTGCCTTTGCCGGCAAGGCCCAGGAGCACCATGGATGACAGGTTCATCCCGGCAGAGACCAGGTTCTTCCCGGCCTGCAGCATCTCCTGTGCTGTCACGCCTTTCTTTATCTCTTTGAGCAGCGCGTCATCACCGGTCTCCACACCGAGATATGCCTTGGTCAACCCGGCATCGCACAGTGCCTTAAGCTCGGTCATATCCTTTGCCAGGGTGCTTTGCGGCCCGACATAGCTCCCCACATGGCGCAGGGATGGAAATGTGCTGTATAATATATGTAATATCTCCAGGAGCATATCCGTCTCTATGGCTATGGCATCCCCATCGCAGAGAAATACCTTTTCCACGTCTCGGTGATATTCCTTTGCCATGCGGATGTCGGTCTTGATCTCATCGAGGCTGCGTACACGGTACTTTTTGTCCTTGTACATGCCGCAGAATGTACATTTGTTGTGTGAGCAGCCGATGGTACACTGCAGGAGGTAGCTGTTTGCCTCGCTGAACGG
>DAISYU010000012.1:10876-19093 GCA_036825155.1 Thermodesulfobacteriota bacterium
GGGCCTCTATCTGCTGGACGAACCGGAAACAGCACTGTCACCGAAAAATCAGATCAGACTGCTTGAGATACTAACACGCATGGGAGAAGCCGGCCACGCCCAGTTCATTATTGCCACGCATTCACCGATCCTCCTTGCATGTCCGGGAGCAACAATCTTCAGTTTCGACCATATCCCGATCACACAGGTGGAATATGAAGAAACCGATCTCTACAAGATCTACCGGGACTTTATGAAAGACAGGCACAAATACCTGGAAAAGCTGTCATGAGACAAGAGTACAGGGCCGGGGAAGAATGAAGGGTATAAAAAAATGGAGTATTGGAGTACTGGGTGATAGAATAAGATTTCCAGGGAGTTATACTATAACAAAGTATCTATGTGTTGATCTTTTGAAACCCTCATCTCCCTTTTATTCCTGTGGTCCTCGATCAGGTCATCCTTTTCCTGCCAGAGTCCGCTCACCCATGACTGGAACCGGTTCTTGAATGCCTGGTCGTTGCTGTAATCTCCTGTAAGGATATCGTGCGGAACAGGAAGCTTCCTGACCCTCACGGCAATGTGCGGGATCTGCCCGCACAGGTAGGTCCAGAAATCAAAGGGCGCTTTTGGGTACATGATAGTGACATCGATAATGTTTTCGATCCTGCCGTTCATTGCTGCCAGGGCATAGGCAAACCCGCCTGCTTTGGGCCGCAGAAGATACCGGTAGGGAGATTTCTGCTTGTGGTGCTTTTCGCGGGTGAATCTTGTCCCCTCGATAAAATTCAGAATGGAGACCGGGGTATGGCGGTACCGCTCACAGGCCTTGCGTGTGGTCTCGAGGTCTTTACCCTTCATATGGGGATTGGCTTGAAGGTAGCTTTTTGAAAAGCGCTCCATGAAGGGGTAGTCAAGTGCCCACCACGATGTACCGAGCAGAGGTATCCAGAAGAGCTGTTTCTTCAGAAAGAACTTGAAGAACGGGATGTGCCCGTGAAAGCTCACCAGCAGCACCAGGATATCGGCCCACGACTGATGGTTGCAGTTGACGAAATACCACTGGTCCCTGCTCAGCCCTTCGATGCCCCGGATATCGTAGGTGGTATCCTGGGTAATCTTCAGCGCTGAAAGTATCCCCCAGATCCAGCAGTTCACCGTGTTCATCAGCGCCCGTGCACAGGTACGCTGCCAGGCCTCATTGCGGATCAGGATCTTTGTAAGGGCGAGTACATGGACCGGTACGGCAAAGATGACCGTATTGATAACCATGAGCGATATGGCAATACTACCCCGCAAACCGGGTGGCAGATGCAAGATCACAGTCTCCCTCCCCTCATCACTGTGCAACCGTGTGGTCCTGCCGGAATCCATTCAGCTCTATGAATACCGAGAAACAATCCCGCTTTGAACCCTATGTTCCCGTCCGGCGCCTGTCCTGCGTCTTGTCGGGCATAACCCTTGCAAAGCTGGAAGCTGATGCAACGAGAGATTCAACAGGCCTCTTCATGTAACTCTATATATTTTTGATCATTTTTTCAATTCACCCCAGGCATATCCGTGCCTTTTTACACAACTTTCACATTTCCTGCCGGTTTCTCCTGATTTCAGGAAAGAAGGAAACCGAGAAAATTACAATACTCTGTGATCATTCCTAAAGTGCATTAAAGTAATTATGCAGCATCGGGCATTCATGGTATATTCCATTGCAAACAATGCCGGGAAACTTCGATCACTATCGAAGATAACCAGGTGGAAAGCAGCCATTATGAATGACTTTTGCAAGGGAGCGATAGGCATCATCCTGGGGGGCAGGTACCCTCACTGCCACAGCCTGGTCATCGATGGCCAAAGACGTGCAATCATCGATGCCGCCAGTGACAGGGAGAAAATCCTTGCGTTCCACCAGGAGCGGCAGGTGGATATTCTCATCACGTCTCATGCCCATGAAGATCATCTCATGTACAACCATTTGTTTGACCATGCGGCTTTCTGGGTGCATGAGGCCGACGCCCATGGGTTCACGGATATCAAGACCCTGATCGAGCCATTTGAGCCGACCGAGGAGGAGTCCGCAGCGTGGGAGGACTTTATAACAAAAGAATGCAACTATGTCCCGCGTGAACCGGACCGACTTCTGTATGATGGCGATGTGCTGGATTTTGGCGATACTCAGGCACTGGTAGTTCATGCACCGGGACATACACCAGGCCACTGCTGTTTCCATTTTCCTCAGGAGCGGCTGCTCTTTCTCGCTGATATGGATCTGACAAGGATCGGACCATATTACGGTGACCCGGGCTCGGATCTGGATCTCACCATTTGTTCTCTCAAGCGGCTTGCGGAATTTGATGTCGATGTGTATCTGACCTCGCATGGCAAAGGGATCTATGAAGGCAATCCCGAGCTGATCAGGCGCTATCTCGATATTATCCGGCAGCGGGAGAACAGACTCCTGGATTTCCTCTGCCAGGGACCCAAGACCTTAGACGAGATTGTTCAGCAGTGTATCGTGTATGGAAAACCTGTTGAGCTTGGGATATACGATCTTTCCATATCCGAGAGGCACATGATGAGCAAACACCTGGACCGTCTCGTTCAGCGCGAGGTCGTGCTTCTTGATGAGAACCGGTATTCTCTCCTTAGGTGAGTGACGGATTCCTGAGCAGCCTCAACAAACAAGGCAACCCTGTTTTGTTGAAATCTTAAAATGATCTATTCCACCCAGACACTCTCTTTTTGGAGCTTGGGAGATCGGATGCGCCGTACGACTTCAGGGCCGTGGTCCAGGAGAAACGTACTCTCGGAATCACTCAGTCCCTGAGCTCTGAACACATTAATGATGAGCCGGCTGATCTCCTCGATCAGATCGACCTTTCTCCAGTAGATTGCCTCGCCCCTGGCATGTTCCTGCATGGTAACCAGGGTGTGGATCATGTCATGGAGCTGATCTCCCAGGAGCGGCAGGCCGGCAAGAGCACGGTGCATCCACTTGTAAAAGGGTTTATACCGCTTGTTGAGCAGAAAGACGATCGAGATTACATCTCCGATAAACTTGGTCTCGGCATACTGGGCAGCCACGTATTCGCCGCGCCTGATGCAGCGCATATAGTTGTACTGCCCGGACTGGGCAGCACTCATGCAGCGCGAGGCGATTTTCTTGAGCCTCACATCTTCAGGGTAAAATGCAAGCAGGCCGTCCCTGATCCGCGTGAATTCGCCCAGGGGATCCGTGAATACCGATCCGTTGGTGCATACAGCCAGGTTTGTCTCAGGCAACACCCGCCATTGTTCCCCGGTCCTGGGCAGATCGTCCCTCCCGATGAACTGCCGGTAGAACGCACCGATCTCGAACACCCCCACTCTGCCTGCTCCCCACTGACTCTCAGATCGTGCAGGTATACCCATAAACTCCCTGGGCAGGTTCCCGTATTCCTCCTGAAGATCATGACCGATTTCGTCGAAATCATCTCTGGTGAGCCATAAACAGAAAGACGGCCCCCAGTCATGATCCTGAGAGATGGCGTCATCGAACCCGAAACACTCAGAGCCGTCTCCCACGAGACCGGCCGCTATCCTCTCCCTGCAGGCGCGGAATTTCTGCTCTATCATGGGCACGCCATACGTCTGAAAATACTGCTCGGCCAGTGCCAGCCCTTTCATTCAGTTCTCCTCATGTAGACGCGAAGACTGATTCATCGGATGCCGCATCACTGCAGCATGTTTCAATGCAACCCTCATCGGTTCCATATATACCCATAACCAGTACTAGTCCTGTTTGCTTGTCTCTTTGACCACATCGTCGAGGGATTCGTAGCCGAGCCTCTTGAACAGATTTACATAGCTCTGCTCTGCAAGGTTGATCCCCCGGTCCCTGGCATCCGTTACGTCACTGAGGTAGAGCTTCAGGGTCCTGTCCGAATAGGTTTCCAACTCGCATCTGAAATATCCGGCGAAACCGGACCCGTCACCCTTCACGATCGCAGGATAGTGCTGTGAAAACTCTTTCATCCAGCTCTGTTCTGTCTCCGTGATCTCATCGAGAACGGCAACGATCTCAGGATCGTTCTTGAGCGGCGGGATCAAATCTTCCATACGGGCATATTTCTCGGTCATGAGATTCCTGCCTGCATGTGCTGCCTGCTGAAGGTCATCCAGGTACGACGCAAGCGTGTCATTGGATAACACTGAGTGGGCCATCCAGCGCATTGTCCTGAAGGTATCGGGAAGCTCCTGGCAGAAGGCACGTTCTCGTGCCTTGACATTGCCAAACATCTCAAGCTCGATGGCTATGATTTCTCGTATCAGGTCCTCACGGTCTTCCTGCTGTTTTTTCATATGCAATCCTTTCACTATGAAATTGGCTGAACCGTTGTATTTTTTAAGATGCTGTAATTAAGTGGAACTATGAATGTTCTCAAAGAGCAGTGTAGCTGCTATGAAAAAGAGCTCTTATGATTCCTTCATAAGTGGGATGGTTACCGTTACGGTTGTTCCTTTGCGAAGCGTGCTGGCTATCTTGACCTCACCGCCGCGGTGCTTCACCCGCTCCCTGATGCCCATGAGTCCGTAAGATTTTGGATTGGAAATCTTTTCCGGCGAAATACCTCTCCCGTTGTCCTTCACCACAAGCCTGAATTCTCCCTTTATATCTTCGAGGGTTACCGTAACCTTGCTTGCCTGCGCGTGGCGTGCAACATTCGTCAGCGTTTCCTGGAATATGCGGAAAACCGTGGTTGCAGTACCCGGCTCAACATAGAGGTCCTCCGGTTGAACGGAAACATTACAGGTTATTCCGGTATGTGACTGAAAGTCCTCGGCCTGCCACTCGATGGCTGCCACGAGTCCCAGGTTGTCCAGCAGCGAGGGCCTCAGGTCGGTCATGATCCTCTTCAGGGAATTCAACGTCGAATCGACCCGGGTGTACATGTCCGATATTTTCTGGCCGAGTTTTCCGCTTCTTCGAGGCAGATTCCTGTCAACATAGGCAAGATCCATCTTGAGAACCGTGAGCAACTGCCCGAGTTCATCATGCAGTTCACGGGCGATGCGGGTACGCTCGCGTTCACGTACCTGCTCGGTATGTATATTGAGCTCCTGCAGCTGTTCCTGATATGTTTTCAGCTCGATTTCAAAGTTTCTGCGCTTCGTTATATCCGAACCTACACTGAAAATGAAATCCAGATCCCCCTCTTCGGTAAAGATCGGCCTGCTGAACCATTCGATCAGCAGTTCCCGTCCGTCTTTGTTCACTACGTGGCTCTCGGTATTCGTTGTCTTATTGGAAGCCACCAGTTTCCTGAATCCATCCCGATAAAGATCGTGTTCTCTTTCCGGGACAAAGGTGTTTAAGTAATCGGAATCCCGGACCTCATCATGGGTGTACCCCAATACCCCGAGCATCTCATCGTTCATCATGAGGATGTTGCCTTCGGGATTGATGGCCACGAAGAATACCGGAGATGTTTGAATCAGCGTATTGCTGAACATCCTTTCCTTGCGGACCCTGCTTTCAGCCCGTTCGCGATCGACAACGTTCCTTACGAGCATGGAGACAGAGAGCATTCCTATCCCGAGGATCATAACGGTTTCACTGGTAGCCTCGATCCAGTTTACCGGTGTGCTCTCCCCATTGAAAAGGAGGTGAGGCAGGTCTATGAGTTCATTGAGCCAGATGAGGAAACTGAGCAGGATGAAGATGAATGCCAGGGGGAACCAGATGTTTCCCATAGCAAATTCTCTTTGTGACTCTTTCCTCAGTGATGGCGTATAGAAGAGTCGAGAGACGGCGAAGACACCGACAACAGCGATGAGAAACGTCTCACTGAATACCTCCTGCCAGTTGATCAGGGTCTTTTCCGCACCGAAGAGCAGATGGGGGATATCAAATATTTCATCGACCCATATCACGGCAAGCAGAAAGAAGAATGGATAAATCAAGGACCGCCAGCTCGAGGTATTATGGATTGAGTCTTCGGACTGCTGAGGAAAGCCGTTAAACATTCGCTGTTCTGCAACCATAGGTGCCCTCTCTCATGATGAATTTGATGCCCGGCTCATGACATATGCTCCTGTCTTCATGACAAAAGCCTAGTAAGATCACAGTTTCAACACTAACTTGTGGAGGCCTTTTTGCACCATTTTTTCAACAGTAGTTCTCATTTGGGTAAAGGAAACAGGCGGGAAAATCAAGCAGAGAAATTTCGTGAGATGGACGTACCTGGCAGGCCGATTTGTTTAATTTCTGTCAACCATCTGATTTTTAAGCTTTTCAATGCAATCTAACCGAAGTACATACATACTGAGGAGGAGTGTATGGCATGTATTGTTGATTTGAGCAAACCTGTTGAGTACAACAAAGGAGATCCTTTCTTCATGAGGGTGAAGATCAAACATAAGAAACACAGCACATCCAGATTGCTCATCAGGCTGTTAGGTCTGTCCTTCAGATTATTCCCACCCCTCTTTGAAGGCTGGGCTGACGATACGATCGTGAAGATGGGTGTCCACAGCACAACACACCTGGATGCACCATGGCATTATGGACCCACCGTAGACGGCAGGCCTGCCAGAACCATAGACCAGATCCCCCTTGAATGGTGTTATGGAGACGGGATCGTTCTCAACATGTCTCACAAAGAAGACAATGACCCCATAACCGTTGAAGATATACAGCGTGAACTGTCAGCCTCAGGGGCCAGGATCACACCAGAGACCATCGTGCTCATCAGGACTGACCGGGATCGCTACATGGGCACACCGGAATTCTTTACCCGCGGCACCGGCATGAGTGCCGATGCGACCCGCTGGCTCATCGATCAGGGGGTGAAGGTCATGGGGATCGATCAGTGGGGATGGGACCTTCCCATCACGTGGCAGATCAGGCAGGCGAAAAAAACCAGGAACCGCGAGCTCTTCTGGGAGGCCCACCTCGTGGGAAGGGAGAAAGAATACTGCCATATCGAGCAACTGACAAATCTCAGATCTCTGCCTGCCTGCGGATTCAAGGTTGCCGTGTTCCCTTTGAAGATCATCGGCGCATCCGCTGCCCCTGCCCGGGTGGTTGCAATTCTTCACGATGATCATAATCGCGATAACGTTCCAATCAGCGGGTAAGGATTACATTGGAGAGTTGGAATGGAACATATCCTTGAGGAAGGCATCTGCATTATCCTCTGGCTTCAGCAGGCAAGCCCGGTTCTGGATATACCATTCAAGGCTCTGACCTTCCTGGGAGAAGAGGCCTTTTTCCTTGTGGCCCTGCCTTTTCTCTACTGGTGTATCGACCGGTCCTTAGGGGCGAGGATCACCCTGCTCTTTCTGTTCTCCGCATGGATAAATGCATCAGCCAAGATCATTGCCGATCAGCCCCGGCCATTTGAATACGATCCCCGGATCAAGAAACTCGCCGAAGCAGGTGGCGGTGGTCTGCCCAGCGGCCATACCCAGGGTGCCGTCGTATTCTGGGGATACCTTGCCGCTGCATACTCAAGGCCATGGCTGTGGATCTTTGCCGCCGTTCTCATCATCCTGATCCCGCTCTCCAGGCTCTATCTGGGGATGCACTTTCCCACCGACCTTATCGGGGGCTATGTTATCGGTGCCTTCCTGCTGATCCCCTTTCTGTTCCTTGAAGACAGCATCACACAGTGGGTTCGAACGTTGTCCCTGGTATGGCAGCTGGGCCTGGCGATCTGTTTGCCCGCCCTGATGGCAGTCCTGTCGCCGGGATGGGAGAAGAACTGCATCACTGCTGCTGCAACGCTGATGGGTATGGCTGTGGGATTCGTCCTGGAACAGCGATTCATCGGGTTTGAAACAACAGGGACATGGCAGCGCCGCATCCTGCGTTTTATCGTGGGAATCGTAGTTATCATAGCCGTCTGGCTGGGATTGAAGGCAGCTTTTGCGGGGCTGGAGCCGGCGGTGCTCTTCCGGTTTATCCGATACACCCTGGTGGGTCTGTGGGGGGCCTTAGGTGCACCGTGGCTCTTCGTACGCCTGGGCCTGGCGGACAGGAATGTCTTATCAGCTCCCCTCCCCCCAGCCATCTCATGAAAGGCAGACATGATTGGCAATGCAGTGAATCAGGAGTGCCGAAAAAATGACAAGGCTTTAAAAGGCCATAAAATCGTCAGCTGCCTAAGGCTTCAATATGAATTCCGGATTGTATTGAAAAATGAACACGGAAGGGTTACATTGGCACAAACGGATACATCTCATGATCTGAAATGTATC
>DAISYU010000012.1:19193-20729 GCA_036825155.1 Thermodesulfobacteriota bacterium
AAGGGAGGTTGCGATGATCGTTGTGGTTGCCATTATGAAGGTCCAGGAAGGCAAAGAACAGGAGATGGAAAAAGCTTTAGTTGATATCGTCCCCAAGGTTGCAACTGAGGAAGGAACGCTTGCATACGTTATCAACCAGGCAAAGAAAGACCCGAGAACCTTTCTCATCTACGAAAAGTATCAGGACAAAGACGCGCTGAACCACCACAGCACAACCCCCTATTTTGCCGAGCTGTTCGAAAAGATCGCCCCCTTGCTCGATGGAGCTCCCTCTATCGAGATCTACAAGGAACTGGCATCCATATAGCTGAGATATGATCCTTGCCAATATAGCGGCCGGCATCTGTATGCTTGTACTCGGACGCAAGCTGTTCTGGCTGTTTGTCGGAGTCATGGGCTTCATCTACGGACTCAATATTGCGCTCCTGCTCTTTCCGGGACAGCCGACATGGGTCTTCCTTGCAGCAGCTCTCTGCACGGGGATCCTCGGCACACTGGTGGCAATCTTCCTTCAGCACGCCCTTGTCGGACTGGCCGGATTCCTTGCCGGGGGATATTTCGTCTTCAGCGCACTGAATATTCTCAGGGTAGATATTGGTCAATTAATCTGGCTTATCTGTTTTATTGTGGGCATATGCTGCGGTGTGCTCTGTGTCATGCTCTTTGACTGGGCTCTGATACTCCTGTCTTCACTCATCGGGGCCCTTCTCATCGCACAATCCATTGAAGCAGGGTTCCAGATCCAGGCTTCTGTGTTTGCCGCCTGTACCATCGCAGGTGTGGCAATACAGAGGAGTCTCATGCACAAGGACGAAGAACAGCCGACTAAGCCGTCATAGTACAGTGAAAGAAACAGTACATGCAGGAGAAGAAACCACACAATCCCTGGCTGGAGATACCACCTGACGACTATGAGAACCATATGGCCTCGCCGGAGGTGGAACAGCTCCAGGCATTGAATGTGCTCTTCAAAGGTGTGCTTAAAAAGTACCGCCCCGCCTCCGTTGCAGTGATCGGGTGCACCACGGGGAACGGATTCGAACATATCGACCCCAGGATAACGAAACGGGTCCTGGGGATAGATATAAACCAACACTACCTTGATATCGCGAGAAAAAGACATGCCCATGTCCCCGGCCTGGAATTCATGTGTGTTGATATTGCATCCGCCGCGGCGGATGAGATACGGTGCGATCCGGTGGAACTGATCCATGCGGCACTGTTGTTTGAATATGTCTCAATTGAAGAAGCACTACCCAGGATAGTCAGGCTCATGATGCCGGGAGGAATTCTCAGCGTCGGGCTTCAGCTTGAAAGCCCGGATTCAGCACCGGTAACAAAGACCAGATACACGAGCCTGGAAAAACTGAGCCCGATCATGAACCTTGTAAATCCAGAGGAGTTCACATCGACAGCTCAAAGATACGGTTTCCGACTGATAGATTCTTCCACTATTGATCTCAAGAAGGGCAAGCGACTGTTTGCAGGATATTACCGGAAAGAGGCATAGAAACGCCCGGTATCAACAAAAAGCTT
>DAISYU010000012.1:20829-51482 GCA_036825155.1 Thermodesulfobacteriota bacterium
TCTTTATCATCGTCTTTTCATTAGGCGAACTGTTCCACATCTTCGGCCTTATCTTCGTGGCTGCCGGCGTCTATGCCTTCGGCAAGTTCACCGGTCTGATTCTGGGCATTGTGGGGGGAACAATCGCTGTCTGCGTGAGTTTCCTCGTGATGCGGACTGTAGGCGGCCGGGCCTTTACCCGGATAGACAAACCCTGGGTGGTGAGAATGCTGCAGCGGCTCGACGCTCATCCGATCCGAACCTTTGCCATCCTGCGGCTTGTCTTTATCATGTACCCGTCGTTGAATTATATCCTGGCACTGACGTCGATCCGATTCAGGGACTATATGATCGGCTCTGCCATCGGACTGGTCATACCTATCAGCGTTTTTGTAATCTTTTTCGATTGGCTGGTGGCCTTACTGATATGAACGGTGATCCATATGAGAAGATACTGAATACCATGCGGGAATATCCAACCGGTATCCCATCAAATGACGGGGAGGTTTCCGAGGCATTCAGGGCTTACATCAAGCTCCTTTTTACCCCTGAAGAGGCGCTCATAGCAGCTCACCTGGGGATCAAACCCGTATCAGGCGGCAGGATTGCACAGAAGATCGGACTGCGTCTGGCCAATGTCCGGTTCATTCAGAAGATAGCAAAAAAGGTATCTGCTGCAAAGATCGCAAGGAAAATCGGTAAGGATAGAAAAGAAACCCTGGAGATCCTCGAAGCTATGGTGGACAAGGGAGTTATCCAGGATATCGGCGGATATTCACATTTCCTGACTGTTCCTCACCTTCTCAATATCGGGTTCAAATATCCGAAGGCATTAGAGCGCCTGGGTGTAAAGGGTGCCGAGCTCTATCAGCAGTTCTTCATACAGGAAAAATACTACAGGCGATACCAGTCTTCAGATGCAGGAACACCCATGACAAGAATCGTACCGATAGAGAAATCCATAGATCACCGCAGCACAATCCGCAGTTCAGAAGAAATCCACCGTATCCTGGATCAATGCCCGGAACCCATCGTGACTACGGATTGCCCATGCAGAAACAGAACCGATATTCTGGGAATACGGGAATGCAGGGACAAATATCCCATCCATGATTCGTGTTTTCAAATCGGGGCATTCGGAGAATACTTTCTCAGGAGGGGTCAGGGCAGGAAACTGAAGCGTGAAGAGGCTCACCAGCTGGTTGAGCGATATGCACAGCTGGGCCTGGTTTTTACGACAGAGAATACGAAAGACCGGAACCGGTTTATTATATGCTGCTGCTGTGAGTGCTGTTGTGCGCTGCTTCGGGGTATGACCCGGTTCGTGGATAAGAACGATGCCTTCAGCGCGAAAGCCAACTATGTTGCCGAGGTCGACCCGACATTGTGTAAGGGATGCACTCTCTGTGTCGAGCGGTGCAAGTTTCATGCAATCACTGTTGAGAACAAAAGAGCATCAGTAAACCTGGAGAGGTGCTACGGCTGCGGAGTATGTGCCGTGACCTGCCCGAGCCAGGCCGTAAAACTCCATCGGGCGGAACGTTCTGCCCTATATGTAGATGCTATTGATCTCACCGACACGATATACAGCGAAAATAAGCCCTGAGATGACCAGAGACAGCAACCAGCCCATATCATAGGGCTAAACCACCTTTGATCTGAGAGATAAAATACGTTAATAACATTGGTGACATGAACTACACCTTCGCACCCATGACAAAGGCCTACCGGAAACCGGTGATCGACATCTTTAATTACTTCATTGAAAACTCTTTTGCCGCTTATCCTGAACGGGTTCTGAGCTATGATGCGTTCGACCATTTTCTCATCATGTCCACAGGCTTTCCACGGGTAGTGGTGAAGGCCCCTACAGGACAGATTATCGGCTTTGCATTTCTGCAGCACTACCACCCGGCAAGCTCTTTGAAAAAAACAGCCATGATCACCTACTTTATCCTGCCTGAACACACGAGAAATGGACTCGGAGAGAAGATCCTGGAAAGATTTATCAGCGAAGCAAAATCACAGGGCATCGTCTATATCCTCGCGAGCATCTCATCACTGAACCAGGAAAGCATCCATTTTCATCTGAAAAACGGTTTCAGCGAATGCGGACGATTTGTCGGTATCGGTGAAAAGTTCGGCAAGACCTTTGACATGGTCTGGATGCAGAAACAACTATAAGGATATGCCCAAGGGCTGTTTTGATCCTTCCCTTCGTCCCTGCCGGGTTCCGTGGTTTCTTTGCTTCCCCTGCCGTCAAATTCATTTAACCCATATTTTGTGGAATAGACCATGTGGGAGCGTCTTCAGCCGCGATCTGGCTGAAAATGTAAAAAAGATTTTATCGCGGCTGAAGCCGCTCCCACAGAGCAAGGCTATATACCGAAATTATGCACCATATATTTATCAATGGTATGAATCCCAGGGCAAGCCCTTGACCCTATTCCTTAAGCCCGCTGCGAGGAATGAACCCTGAGCTTCTCGTCCGGCGTAGCGGACGCGAAGACGGATTCAACTGCAAAATGTGAGTTTAATGATCTTCATATACGTGTTTTCCTGGTTGATCTTTCGTATTCTTCCTCTATAATAAGAGCATCCCATGAAGAAGACGATTGATTACTACATACGCATCCAGCGCGTTATGCAGTATATCGATGAGCACCTGGATGAACACATCACCTTAAAAGAACTCTCCAAGGTCGCGTGTTTTTCTCAGTATCACTTTCACAGGGTTTTCGTGGCATGCCTGGGGCTTACCATCCAGGAGTATATATACTTCAAGCGCCTGGCAAAAGCCGCATCTCTTCTGCTGAACTCGACATTACCGGTTACGGACATCGCGCTTCTGGTAGGGTATGGAACCCATGCCGCCTTCAGCAAATCTTTCAGAAAGTGTTATGACATGACACCGAGCGAGTACAGAAAGATGCGAGGCAAAGGGGTGAACATCCATGTCCCCGGAATCATGAACCCTGTCGGCAGCCAAAAAAAATTAAGCAGAGAGAACCGATCGGAAAAGATCTCCCATGTGGTCCGTGAAATCCCTGAAATGAAAGTCATGTGCATAACAAAAAAGGGATTCGGTGGCGGTTTTTTTGAAGCGGCAACCGATGCATTCAACGAAGTCAACCTGTATGTCATCCGGAACAAGCTTGTTGACCGGATAGGTCACTACCTCAGCATTATCCCCGACCTCCCGTATGGATACCATGACCCGGATGCAAAGATTCATTGTGGTTTCTCTCTTAAGGGTGACCTACTATGTGATGACCATCTGGACGCATTGACCATTGAAAAAGGCAGATATGCGGTCTTTACCCACCACGGTCCCTATGAATATATATTCCAGACATGGAACACGGCATACTTTACCTGTGCCTTTGCCGGAGAGGAAAGACTCCGGGACACAGCCCCGTTTGAAATATATCTGAATTCTCCTATAGATACCCCTGCACAAAAATTAATTACAGAGATCCACATCCCCATCATGTAATTCATGGTAAACCAGCTCTCTGTCACCTTTAGCACTATACCTATAACAATAATGCCATCTCCACAGGCATATACGGCAGTATCATAAAGGAGTTGCCTGATATCATGGCACAAAAAAAGCAAGATCAAAACAGTTTTTCCGACACTTTTGTGTTACAGACTAAAGTAGTGAAAGTACCCTGCTTACTATTTAATTTTAAGACTATATGGGTAACCACATACAGATTTTATAGATAAAGTTACTTCCTGAACAGTACCAGGTGAGGGCTCAGCAAACATGAGCATCGGCATCATCTGCTGAGACGAGAGCTTCACCATAAAAGCAAGGGGGTCAGTCAGCATTGCAAAGAAATGGGGGAATAACGATTATGTCCCCCATTGACTTTGCGTTTTTTGCATTGTTGTATTTATATGAGAAAAATCCTCCTGATCGATGACGAAGAAGTAATCCGGGATATGATGGGAGAAATCCTGCGTCATCTCGGCTTTCATACCGTAGTATCGAAGAACGGGGACGAAGCGCTGTACAAGTACGAAGAATCCCTCAAATCCGGCAGGGGCTTTGACTCGGTCTTTATCGATGTTATTTCCCGTGACGGCAACAACGAGAGAGCCACTATGGACAGTCTGCTCAAGATGGACCCGGGGGCAAAGATTATCATCTCCAACAGCTCGATCCCGCATCCGGTTCTCATAGAAAAGGACAAGGGCAAGATCGCGATGGTACCGAAACCATACACTGTCGAGAATCTGAAATCGACACTCGAGAAGATTTTTCAGGACGGGGCGAACTGATTTCCGTGTAGCTCTTCGGGTACCTGCCCAAACATCCTCACCTCCGCAAGAATGTCCTGAGCCGTACTACACCGAGGTTCTATCCGGATAGGCAGGATTATATTGCTCAATGATCACCTGCCGGGTCCTGTCCATGAGCTCCTGCAACTGTATATCCGGATATCCTGCCGTTTCAATGGGATCTCCCACAACCACCTCTATGGTTCCCGGGGTGAAGATGAGGCTCTTCTTCGGCATTATTCTTCTCGATCCGTTCACCGTGACGGGAAGGATAGGAAATCCTTTCTCCATTGCCATGACAAATCCGCCTTTTTTGAAAGGCTGTATCTTCCCGTCCATAGACCGGGTCCCTTCAGCAAAGAACATGACGCTGGTACCGGGCGGCAGACGGTCCATCCCTTTATTGATACTCTTTACGGCACTTGCAGGATTTGAGCGGTCGATAAAGATATTCCTCGAGGCATACAGGGCATATCCGAACATCGGAACCGATCTCAGTTCCTGTTTGATGATCCACCGGAACTGAATACCCAGAGACGTGACAAGTGCCAGAATATCGTATTCCGACTGGTGGTTGGAGATGATGATGTATGACCGGCCGTGCTGGATCTTTTCCTTGTTCTGCATCGTTATACGAACCCGAGTGGTCAGCAGCATGAAGCGAGCCCATACTTTCGATATGGAAAATGCGAGATTGCCTGTGGAACTCAACAGAGCGGATACAGTTATGGGAAGGAATAGAATAACCGTGGCCAGACCTGCACAGAGACTGATCCATAAAATCTTGGTCGCATCTTTGATTTTACGCACTGCATTCTTCATAAGATCAACCATAACAAAATATTACAATGGTGCCTGAACGATTACATTCCAAGAATAACCGCTGCAGACGTATGAATGCAAGAAAAATCTTTACCTGATAAGATCTGCCGGCTATGATTTCCCTTGACACGCTCTGCAATGAATGCTGTCTATATAATCTATTACACTTGGAATTTGAGCAAACATGAAATCACTACATACCCATGAACAGATGAAAGACTTCTTCTCTCCCCGCCATATCGCCGTGGTCGGAGCCTCCCAGAACAATCTCTGGTTCGGCAACATGCTCGACAATGCCCGCCGCGCAGACTTTGACGGCACGATTTATCCGGTCAATCCGAGAGCTGATGAGGTGTGGGGGTTAAAGGCGTACCGGTCTATTGCAGATCTCCCCGAGAACACCATTGATTTTGCCGTGATCATACTCAAAAGCACACTCGTGATGGATGCTGTAAAAAATCTCTGTGCACGAGGGATAAAGAATATTCTCCTCGTATCGTCAGGTTATGCGGAAATCGGAGGAGATGGGACGATGTTGCAGGACCAGCTCCGGAAGTACTGCCGGGAGAACGGCATCCTGCTCATGGGACCAAACTGCCTGGGATTCATGAACATGGCGGAAAACACAAGTGTCTTCACCGGCGGAGCGGTTGAAGGCAATCTCTTATCCGGCACTATCGGGGTAGTGGGGCAGAGCGGTGCCACCTCCGAGATTGTCGTGAGCAGCCTTCTGGAAAAGTCTCACGGCATCTCATTGTATGCGACCACCGGCAATGAGGCCGTGCTTACCGTTGAAGATTACATGGAATACCTGGTCTTTGACAATAAGACCCGGGTAATCGCTGCATTCATAGAGGGATTAAGGAATATCCCCAAGCTCAAGAAGGTGGCGTATGAGGCTGCCAGACGAGGGATTCCCATCATCGTGATCAAGGTGGGCAGGTCAGAAAAGGCTGTAAAGGCGGCCAGTTCCCATACAGGTGCCCTTGCAGGCAATGACAGCGTACTGGACGGCTTCTTCAGACAACACGGTATCATACGCGTTGATTCCATCGAAGACATGGTGGCCACTGCCGGGATATTTTCACGCCTCCCCCTGCCCAAGGGAAACGGCCTCGGCATATGCACCCTCTCTGGAGGCCTGTGCGGCCTGTATGCGGACCTGTGTGAACTCTACGGAATATCATTGCCTACCCTCAACGATGCAACCATACAGAAGCTTACTGAGGTGCTCCCGGATTTTGCCCAGCCCGACAACCCGCTCGATGTAACCGGCTCGGGATTCCAAACCGGCATGGACAGGATCAATGATATCCTGCTGGCCGATGAAAACATCGACCTCCTCATTACACTGACTATCTCTCCCAAGAGCAGCAACGACACACTTGTACACAAGTTCAATGACTGGCTCGTATCACGTCACCAGACCTCTTCCAAACCACTGGCCGTCATCCCGTTCAAGGAAATAAACGATTACGCACGCAGCTACTTCAATGACAATGGCCTGTATTTTATCGAACAGCCCCTAATCGGGCTGAAGGCCATTTCCCATTTCATGAAGTATGCCGAATACGTAAGGAACTTCGAGCAGAACCATGAAAATAAGGTCTGAGGTATAGGGTATAAGGTTTAAGGAATCGCGGCTTAAGCCGCTCACACAGAGATGTTTTTCCATGATTCCTGATTTTAATATTCGAGATCCGTTGCCCTTACTCCGCCGCGGCGGATTACACCCTATACCCGATTCTTTTCTTTTTCTCCTGACTTCTGGCTTCTGTTTCTCAGTTTCTCACCCTACACCTCATACCTTAAACCATTTACTCTATACCTAATTTTATCCCTTGCACCTTAGACCCTTGGACCGCATCTCGAACTCCCTTGCCCCTTTTATATGTGGGAGCACCTTCAGGTGCGATTATGTTTTGACTGAATCTAACCATTTATTGAGGCTCAAGCTGCCCCCACAAAATTCATTTCAGCTCTTTATTCTTCAACTTCTGCCTGGGATCATGATCCTCCTTGTTTGCCTGCCTGAGATCATGTTCCCAAGGTCTTGCACTGCCTTCCTTGTCCTGCGTAGCCGGAGGTGAAGCGGGATGACTCAGTTCCCGGGCCCACGTCACGCTATTTCCCATTGACCACGATACCATGTTGGATTACACAATAATATAACGCAGGGTTTTCTGTGCAACCTATCATATGAACTGGCAGGAGGTATTTCGATGATCAAAAGATACATTTTTATCTGGAGCTGCATCATCTTCCTGACAGGCATGCATGCTGTCGCCTGTGCACAGGATAAACCGGAGATACCGACTATAGAAGTCACTGGCAAAGGGGTTATCTGGGCAGAGCCGGACATGGTCACCATCACGTTCTCCGTGGAAACCAGCGAGAAAAAGGCTGCAGAGGCATTGAGGAAAAATGCGGTCCAAACAAAAGCATTGATGGATGCCTTGAGAAAGACCTCAGACAACGCAGAGATATCGACATCGAATTTCAGCCTGTACCCGCTCTATGAGAAAGACTCCTCCATCAAAGAGAGGACCGGCAGACCAACCCCTGATGCATACCGGGTGAACAATTCCGTAATCGTGAAAACTCCCGGGATCGATACTGTAGGCGCTTTGATCGATACGGCTGTTGATGCCGGGGCCAACCGTATAAGCTCACTTGCCTTCAGCAGAAGCGATCATGACCTGCTGGTAAAACAGGCAGCAGCCAAGGCGCTCGAGAATGCCATGGAATATGGAGAAGAGCTGGCAAAGGCTGCAGGCCTCACCATCAGGAGGATCCTGTATATCCAGCATGCCCCGGGCGGTGCCGTATATGACTATCCAATGATGACCATGGCAGAGGAACGGGTCCCTACCCCCATAACCCCGGGCCGGATCTCGGTTGAGTCGTTCGTGAATGTAATCTTTGAGGTGGAACAGTGAACCTGTGGAATGTCTTCTCTTAAGGGGGTCGGCATGGGTAGACCGCGCTGGCAGGGTAAAAATGTCTACATAACTGGAGGCTCAAGCGGGATCGGACTTGCAGCTGCACAACAGTTCTTTTCCCACGGGGCTGATGTGATTATCATTGCCCGGGGGGAAGAAAGACTGGAGGCGGCCCTGAAAGAGATCGAGCCCCTTAAGGTCTCGGACAGCCAGCGAGCAGACAGGATCAGCCTTGACGTGTCTGACCACGCAGCAGTAAACGAAAAGATCGGCCGGGCAGTAAATGAGTTCGGCACCCCTCACGTCCTGATCAACAGCGCAGGTTTCGCCTACCCCAACTACTTCGAAAAGATCCCGTATGATACGTTCAAAGAGACGATCGATACAAACCTCTGCGGTATCTGGAACATGTGTGCATGCCTTATCCCTTCCATGAAATCAACCGGCGGGCATATCGTGAACATCTCCTCCATCGCAGGTTTCATAGGGATATTCGGGTATACCGCATACAGTGCGTCCAAGTTTGCAGTCATGGGATTTTCCGAGAGCCTGAGGGGAGAGATGAAACCGTACAATATCACGGTATCCGTACTCTGCCCCCCGGATACGGATACGCCTCAGCTGGCAGAAGAGAACAGGACCAAGCCGGCAGAGACACGAGCCATTGCAGGCAATGCCGGGCTCATGAGCCCAAAGGCTGTTGCCAAGGATATGATAAAAGGCATGGAACAGGGGAATTTCATTATTATCCCGGGCATGCAAGGCAGGTTCATCCACCTTGCCCAGCGTCTCTTTCCGGGTCTTGTGCGCATAATTCTGGATGCACAGATCAGAAAGGTCCGCAATGCAACTAAGAGAACATAATGATATCTAAACCATCATCACTGGCTATACTCATGATTATTACAGCAATCGGCATTTTTGGCTTCTGGGTGGGATTCTTCACCATAGGCCTGGCACCGGAAAACCCGCCGCCGGGGTACTTTGTCTTTGAACATTCCTTCCCGGTTGCCGACACTGTTCTGGCCGTGGCACTGATATGTTCGGGCATACTCCTGCTCAGGGATCATCCTGCAGGAAGAGACCTGGGTCTGGCTTGTTCAGGGGCACTGATCTTTCTGGGCCTTATTGACACCAGCTTTAATCTCATGAATGAAATGTATACAATCTCGGCCATTGATACCGTCTTGAACGGATTCATCAATGCATACTGTATCATATTCGGTGCCGGGGTCTTCATCGCACTGAAGAAATACAAGATACAATAAATTAAAACTGTTTGTATTTTAAGCCGATAGAACACATCAGCATGAATTATTGAGGGGCGTGTCATGAGCGAAACCATTCAATGTACCTTCTGCAGCAGGCACTACAATTCCCTGATGCAGGCATGTCCGTTCTGCGGAGGCCAGACAGAAGAGAGCAGCACAGATGAAACACCCAAGTGCCCCAGATGCCAAGGAATGCTGATGGCATACACCTACCGTGACACCACCCTCGATATCTGCCCTGAATGTTTCGGCCTCTGGCTCGATGCAGCCGAATTCGACCTCCTGACCTCTGAGAGGGATGTCTACAAGGATGATTCCATTCCCTATGAATACCACAGGCGTCCTTTGCCCAAGGATTCCGGTTATCTCCCCTGTGCCAGGTGCGCAAAGCTTATGGTGAGGAAGAACTTCAAAGCCGTCTCCGGTGTATTGATCGACATCTGTCACAAACACGGCGTCTGGCTCGATGCAGGAGAACTGGAACAGATCCGGTGCTTTATTGCAAACGGCGGCCTGGAGAAACATCAGGACAAGCAGATACAGGAAAACAAGGAACAACTGAAGAGCCTGGCACGTGACCTCAAGGAAGTGGAATTCATGCAGAACATACTCCACCACTGGAACCTGAAGCACTGGATATTCAAGCACATGTAATCAAGAGGGAGACGTGCATGCATGTGTTTCCCTGTTTATAGAGCAAAGGGGGTCCCGGCATAGAAACGGCCACTACGGTACGTGCACCGGGTCAGAGAGCCATGAGGGTAGACACGCAGATGCCGGTAATCGACGGGCATAACGATACGCTGCTGAATCTGTATCTTGTCGAACGTGGAAGGGGAAGGTCCTTCTTCCACAGATCGGACATCGGACATATTGATCTGCCCAGGGCCCGCCAGGGAGGGCTTGCAGCAGGTTTTTTCTCGCTGTTCGTACCGCAGCAGGCAAACAACATACAAGGAGGCTTTGACATCACCCGGTCAGGGAAAAACATCAAGGTGGCGCCGCCGGTTGACTTCCACTATGCCCGGGACATGACACATGCGCTCATGGCAAGCCTGTTCAGGCTGGTGAGTGTCTCCGACGGGCAGATGAAGATCGTACACAATTTAGATGAACTCACAGCATGTATGGACACAGGCACCCTTGCCGTGATCATGCATCTCGAGGGAGCCGAGGCAATCGATCCGCGCCTCGAGGCACTGGAGGTTTTTTATCAGGCAGGTCTTCGTTCACTTGGAATAACCTGGAGCAGACCGAATATATTCGGGTACGGTTCCCCGTTCATCTTTCCCCACTCCCCGGATACTGGTGAAGGACTTACAGATTACGGGAAAAGACTTGTTAAGGCATGTAATGAAATGAACATCATGATCGACTGTGCGCATCTCAACGAGAAAGGGTTCTGGGACGTAGTTTCCCTGAGCGAATCCCCGCTTGTGGTGACCCATTCAGGGGCACACAGGTTATGCCAGTCAAGCCGCAACCTGACAGACAGCCAGATCGATGCCATCGGAGCGTCAGGAGGGATAATAGGAGTGACGTTTTTTGTGCGGGACCTGCGTCCCGACGGAAGAATCGATGAGAACACGTCACTGAAACAGATCGCTGAACACATCAGTTACATTGCCGGACGCATCGGGATCGATCATGTAGGATTCGGATCTGACTTTGACGGAGCCCGGATTCCAAAAGATCTCGGTGATGTGACCGGACTTCCCAGGCTTGTGGCAGAGCTTCAAAACCAGGGATTTGACAGGGAAGCATTGGAGAAGATCACCCATAAGAACTGGATACGCGTCTTGAGGAACACATGGCAGAACTGACAGACAGGCATACTCTTTTCTTTTCACGTCTCTCGGGCATGAATACCGGCACGTACGTGCTTATCCTCCTTCTCGACCACCCGCGAATGATCCGCATCGGCAAACTCGGGAGTTTTGTCTTTCCTGCAGGATATTACGCATACATTGGCAGCGCTTTCGGGCCCGGGGGACTTTCTGCGAGAATTCAGCGCCACTTCAATACAGAAAAGAACTTTCACTGGCATATAGACTACCTGAGACAATATACAACCCCCCTGGAGGTATGGATAAGCCAGGAGAAGAAAAAGCGCGAACATGAGTGGGCCTCCCTGATGGAGGATCATTTTGACAGTTCTCTTCCCGTTCCGGAGTTCGGCTGTTCCGACTGCACCTGTACAAGCCACCTGTTCCTTTTTGATAATCAACCTTCATTCCAGATGTTTACCAAGGCAAACAAGAGACTGTTCCCCACGTCTGCCTCTCTGGTTCGCCTTCGTCTCTAGACCAGGATCGAACAGGTAGCGGAAAACCGAATCAAGTTTGTTTCTCCGGCGTCTTGTTCCGGGCATCCAAAGGCTTTATAGGATGCAGCCATAATACCCACATTTTGCATTAGAGAAGAAATAAAACCTGTGGGAGCGGCTTTCAGCCGTGATTTTGCTGCAATCGGAATAAAAAACGATCGCGGCTGAAAGCCGCTCCCACAGAACAAGATAAAAAAGGCAAATATAAGCCATGAGTTCGTGCATCTGTAAAATGTGGACTTAACCAGACATGACAGCTCCGATGAACAAAATATCAATATAAGCAACTGAAATAATTCATTCCCTTCTGCCCGCAATAGTTGACACTTGATACTGAGCGGTTATAGTAATACAATAAGTTTATATTATAATTCCGTATGATGTGTATGTTTGTTTTCAAGAGGAGGAAACTATGGCTTTTGAAAGACTGTGGCACAAATCGTACTGCCCGGGTGTCCCCAATGAAGTGGACATAGTCCGGATCACCATGCCCGAGGCCCTGAGCCGGGCGGCAAAGAACTGGCCTGATACCGTTGCATACATCTACATGGGGAAAAAGATCACCTACCGGGAACTGGAAGGACTCGTAAATCGTTTTGCACGGGCATTAGGGGACATCGGGGTCAAAAAAGGCGACAAAGTGGCCATGCTCCTGCCCAATATCCCTGAGATCGGTATTGCAAACCATGCCGTCTACCGGCTGGGGGCGGTCACTTCAATGAACAACCCCCTGTACACGGAAAGGGAGCTCGAATATCAGCTGAATGACTCCGATGCTGAAGTTCTCATCACGCTCGATCTGCTTCTGCCCAGGGCACTGAAACTGAAGGACAAAACCAGAATCAGGTCCATCATAACCTGCCATATCAACGATTTCCTCCCCTTCCCCAAGAAACAGCTCTTCCCCTTTGTCAAGAAAGGCATGTACAGAAAGGTCACTCCCCAGGAAGGCGTATATGAGTTCATGGACCTCCTGAATAAATATCCCGATACCCCGGTTGAAAACGCCGCCGGGTGGGATGATATCGCGGCCCTCATCTACACCGGGGGAACAACCGGTGCGAGCAAGGGGGCCATGCTCACCCATGCCAACATATCATCCGTGGTTCAGATATTCCGGGCGTGGTTTCCCGACCTGAACGATGCGGATGAAAGCCTGCTGGGAGTCTATCCGATCTTCCATTCTGCAGGGTATTCGGTAAGCCAGAATCTTCCGTTCTGGTGCGGATGGACCTGTGTGCTCGTGCCCCGCCCCACACCCGAGGTTATCGTGGAGATGCTCAAGAAGTTCAAACCCACCTTCCTCCCCGGTGTCCCGACCATCTACACCGGCCTGCTAGAAAACAAGGAGTTCTGCTCCATGGACCTCTCGTTCGTGAAAGGATATTTTGCCGGGGCAGCCCCGCTCCCTGAGGATACGGTGAACAAGCTTAAAGACCTGCACAACGCGAGCATCTATGATGTCTACGGAGCGACAGAGAATACCGCATTTGCCACTGCCACTCCCTGGGGCGGTAAGATCAAGACCGGTACTGTGGGAGTCCCGCTGCCCAATACCGAGGTAAAGATCGTGGATCTGGAAACAGGGGAGAAAGAGCTGCCAACGGGCGAATCCGGAGAGATCTGCATCAAGGGGCCCCAGGTCATGAAGGGGTATTACAAAAAGGAAGCCGAAACACGCGAATCTCTCCGTGACGGGTGGTTCCATACCGGTGATATAGGATTCTTCGATGATGAAGGCTATCTCTTAGTCATCGACAGGAAAAAAGACCTGATCATCGGCAGCGGATTCAACATCTATCCCAAGGAGATTGACGAGATCCTTTTTGATCATCCAGGGATCATCGAAGCCTGTACGATAGGTGTCCCTGATGCATACCGCGGGGAAACCGTAAAGGCCTATGTCGTACTGAAACACGGTGCAGCCCTGACGGAAAAAGAGATCATAGATTACTGCAGGGCAAACCTGGCAGCATACAAGGTGCCCCAGGAAATAGAATTCATTGACGAACTCCCGAAGAGCGCCGTGGGCAAAATCCTCCGGAGAGAGTTGCGGGAGATTGAAATATCCAAGAGAAAGGAGTCAAATTGAACCCTCACATGCCATCGTTTGCAACAATCACCTTTGAAGAGGTGGAACCGCAGATTGCCTTGGTAAAACTCAATCGTCCGGATACCCTCAATGCCATGAACATGGACATGCTCGATGATTTCGGCAGACTCTTTGAGATCCTTTCAGCCGATGATTCCATCCGGGTAGTCATTCTCGCCGGCAACGGCCGTGGGTTTTCATCCGGGGCCGATCTGAACGATGCTGTAAGCCACAGCGATTCCGAGGCATTCTCAGACCCGGAAACATTTCTCAAACTCGTCCAGGAGAAGTACAGCGCCCTTATCACCGGCCTGAGGGGCATACCCCAGCCGGTGATCGCAGCGGTAAACGGAGCAGCGGCCGGAGGCGGCTTCTGCCTGGCCCTGGCAAGCGATATCAGGATAGCCGCAGATAATGCCTATTTTGTAGCATCATTCATAAATATCGGTCTTTCAGGGGGTGAACTCGGCTCTTCCTATCTCCTGCCTCGCCTTGTGGGCCTCTCACGGGCAGCGGATATCCTGTGTACCGGCAGAAAGGTTGATGCCTTTGAGGCAGACAGGATAGGCCTTGTGAGTGCCGTTGTGCCGCAGGAGAACCTTCTCGCAAAAGCCCTTGAATATGCACGAATGATGACAGGCAAAAGTGTCGGCGGACTCAAACTTACAAAACGGGTGCTTCAGCAGAATATCGACTCCCAATCACTGGGCTCTGCCATTGAACTGGAAAATAGAAACCAGACAATTTTGTTATTTTCCGGCGATTTTTTCAGACTCATTAAATCTTTTGCCACAAAACACGATGATGGTTTCACTTGACACAACACCCTCACTTATCTATATTTCTCATGGCCTGGTTGATTGAGCTATCGATCATTATGCTGAGCCGGAATCTATTGCATACAATGAAGGGCTGACGCGAGATATGATAACCTTTAACAAGGTAAACAAGTGGTTTGGTGACCTCCATGTACTCAGAGATGTCGATTTTCATGTTTCTTCAGGAGAAGTAGTCGTTATCTGCGGCCCCAGCGGTTCCGGCAAGAGCACGCTGATCCGCTGTATCAACAAGCTGGAACCCATTCAGGACGGTGAGATTGTTGTTGATAGCATGCCTATTCACGATCCGAAGATCAACCTGAGACGCTTGAGAGAAGAAATCGGGTTTGTTTTCCAGCAATTCAACCTCTATCCGCACATGACGGTCCTTGAGAATATCACCCTGGCACCCATCAATGTCCGCAAACAGAAACGCGAAGATGCCGAGGCAAACGCCCATGCGCTCCTGGCAAAGGTGGGTATAGCGGAAAAGGCCCGGTCATACCCGGATCAGCTCTCAGGGGGACAGCAGCAGCGTGTGGCAATCGCCAGAGGCCTGGCAATGCGGCCTAAGATAATGCTCTTTGACGAGCCGACATCCGCTCTTGACCCTGAGATGATTAACGAGGTCCTTGATGTTATGAAAAATCTTGCCCATGAAGGGATGACCATGATTGTGGTTACCCATGAAATGGGCTTTGCCCGGGAAGTGGCACACAGGGTCGTCTTTATGGATGAGGGACAGCTTATAGAAAGCGCCCCGCCCGACAAATTCTTCTCGCATGCAAAACATGAGCGCACCAAGCTCTTCTTGAGCAAAATCTTGAGCCACTAGCGAATAAATTTTCATCTATAGATAAATTAATCGAGAAAGGGGGAGGTTATGAAAAGGGTAATCGGAGGAGTAATATTTACAATTAGTTTTGTCATGCTGCTTGGTTCTGCATGTTACGCAGGGGCAACATATGACAAGGTAATGAAGGACGGGGTAGTCCGCGCCGGTATGATGTACAACTCTATTCCTGCCGCATACTTCAATGACAAGAACGAGTGGGTGGGCTTCGATGTTGACATCGCAGAGGAAGTGATCAAGAGGATCGGACAGCAGATGGGCAAAGAGCTCAAGGTGGAGCGGGTGAAGCTGAACAACAAGACCCGGATATCGTTCCTCACCTCTGGAAGGATCGATCTTTCCACTGCAAACATGACTCATAAACGTGAGCGCGACCGGACAATCGATTTCTCAATCACCTACTTCTTCGACGGACAGAAGATCCTGGCAAAGAAAGGCCGCTTCACCAAACACGAAGACTTTGTCGGCAAGAAAATAGCATCGATGCAGGGAACCACGAGTGAGAAGAATGCAATCAACCTCTTGAAGAAGCTCGGTGATCCCAATGCAGAGAAGAATGTCATCAGTTTCCAGGATGAGCCTTCCTGCTTCCTGGCACTGCAGCAGGATAAGGTCGCAGGATGGTCCACCGACAGCACCATCCTTCTCGGATTTGCAGCAAAAGAGCCCGGCAAATACGAACTCGTAGGCGATTTCTTCAGCGACGAGCCCTATGGGATGGGCCTGCCTGAGGACGACAGCGACTGGCGCGATGCAGTCAATTTCGCACTCCAGGATATGTGGAACGACGGCAAATACATGGAGATCTACAACAAGTGGTATGGACCGGACACACCGTACTACTTCCCCATGACCGAAAAGATCGAAATGTGGCCGTAATATTAAAACGATGATTGCTAAAAATATGCGGTCCACACCTGCGTGGGACCGCATATTTTTTAAGCGTTACGAAAAAGATTCAGACATATTTTCAACAGGGGGCATCAGGTGAGATCCTCAAAGCACACGGCACAGCAATTCGGTGTTTTCGCTGTCATCATACTCATACTCTATGTAGTCTTCAAGCATGCTGATTTCGGTTATAATTTCTATTGGGCTGTTCTCTACGAAGTAAATCCCACGTATAAAGAGATCTTTGGCTACTGGCTCTTGCGGGGCCTGCAGCTGACCATAGAGATATCGCTCATCAGTACCGGGATAGCACTTGTGCTTGGTACGATCTTCGGCATTGCCCGTCTCTCCGAATTCAAGCCCACCTACTACCTTGCAACCGGCTATGTTGAATTTTTTCGGAACACCCCGCTTCTGGTTCAGCTCTTCTTCTGGTACTTCGCCTTTCCCCTTGCACTGCCTGAGACAATCCGCATCTTTTTGAATGAACACAACTTTGAGTTCTGGGCAGCGACAATCGGCCTCGGCGTCTACACCGGTTCTTTTGTGGCCGAGATCGTACGTGCCGGAATTCAGGCAATACCACACGGCCACGTGGAGGCCGCCCATTCATCAGGACTGAGCGGTACGCAGATGCTTCGGTTCGTGATCCTGCCCCAGGCGTTCCGTGTCATAATTCCACCTCTGGGCAGCGAATTCCTCAATAACATGAAGAACTCGTCACTTGCCATGACCATCGGGGTTGCCGAGTTGTGCTGGCAGTCTCAGCAGATCGAGTCCTTCACCTTCAGGGGGTTCGAGGCAACATCGGCCGCATCATTGATCTATCTCGGTCTGTCGCTTTCCATATCCGTGGTGATGAACTCCATTAATCATCACCTCAAGATCGGGCAGGACAAACAGCTCTCCGCCCTCGATAAATTCCTCGGACTCTGCTTCAAACCGTTTTACCTCATGGGCAGGATGCTATTCCTCCTGATCAGATGGATCAAGGAGCTGTTCCACATGGGAGAATACGCCCCCCCTCATGAGGAAGCTGTCTATGCATCTATCTGGTCCCGACTCGCCACCTTCGCGTGGAAGTGGATGGTGTTCTTTGCCAAAATCATTTTTGTAATACTGTTCATCGCCGTAGTCATTGCCATTATCTATGCCATATATTCATTCAACTGGACTGTAATCTGGAACAACCTGCCCGCACTTCTTATCTGGACCTTTCCTCACGGCGGAGCAGGCGAGATCTTCTTCGGTCTGGGCGGACTGACCCTGAGTATCATAATCGCAGGGATCGCCCTGTTCGTGAGTTTCTTTATCGGACTCGTGTTCGGCCTGGGAAGGCTGAGCAATAATCCTCTGATCAGTACCCCGAGCATCATCTACATCGAGATCATAAGAGGGAACCCCCTCATCATGGTCATCTTCTGGGTATATTTCTTCTCGCCCATTGTCACCGGCATGCAGATAGACGTGTTCTGGAGCGCCACTATTGCCTTTACCATCTTCTCCGGTGCATACCTGGCAGAGATCGTCCGTGCAGGGGTGAGTGCAATCCCCTTCGGGCAGGTGGAAGCAGCCACAGCATCGGGCCTGAGTTATTTTCAGATCATGCGCAAGGTGGTCCTGCCTCAGGCCCTCAAAATCATGATCCCTGCAATCGTTGGCCAGTTCATCTCTCTCTTCAAAGACACCTCTCTGGCCTATATCATCGGGGTGTTTGAGCTCACAACCATTGCCCAAACGCTGAACAACCGGCTTATGATCTATCCGTTCGAGATCTATACGACAATCGCCGTGCTCTATTTCATATGCTGCTACAGCATGAGCATGGTGGCCAAACGTCTTGAGCAGAAGTATAGCCCGGCGTAGAAAAACCTGAGGAAGAAATGGAGTGTTGGAGTACTGGTAAATGATCGAAGACAATACGATAAGAATATAAAAAAAGCTGATAATTTTAAAAAGAAAACGAACTAGTCAACAAGGGAACAAGATTGCTCCAGTCTATTTTCCTCCCAAAATTTCCGCAATCTTCTGAGAGAGGTCTTTCATATTGAAGGGCTTCTGGATGAATCCCAGGCATCCCTTCTTCAGTATCTCCTCCGCCTGTCCGTCCCTGCTGTACCCGCTCGAGAGCAGAACCTTTACATCAGGATCGATAGCTTTCAGACGGTCATAGGTCTGAGAGCCTCCCATCTCAGGCATGATCATGTCCAGGATCACTATATCTATCATCCCGGGATTCTTCTTATACATCTCCAGTGCATCCTTGCCGTTACGTGCCCCCAGAACCTCATACCCCATACGTCTCAGCATTTCAGAGGCCACATCGATGATCATCTCCTCATCATCCACCAACAATACGGTACCGGCTCCGGGCTTCACCTTCTCACTCATACCCCTTGGCTGCTCCACGGATCTTGATGAAGCAGGCAGGTATATGTGAAAGCTGGACCCCTTCCCTTTTTCACTCTCTACTATGATGAATCCGCCATGGTTTTTCACAATTCCATAGACTGATGCGAGCCCAAGACCGGTTCCCCTCCCCCTGTCTTTTGTCGTGAAAAACGGATCAAATACCTTGGCACGCACATCATCATCCATACCGACGCCCGTGTCCGATACCGTTATCTTTACATACCGGCCTGTTTCAATCCCGTATGGTTCCACATCTTCCTCACCCAGTTCAACATTTGCCCCTTCAAGATATAAATGCCCACCTGCGGGCATTGCCTGCCAGGCATTCACAAACAGGTTCAAGAGAACCTGTTCCATCTGCCCCTGATCAACCTCAACGGCCCACAGATCCTGCTGAAATTTTCGGTGTATCATGATCTCCTTCTTGGTCTGTCCGAACATGTCAGCACTTCTCTCTATGAAACCTTTCAGATCGGTCGGCTTCACCTCATACTTTCCCCCGCGGGCAAACCCCAACAGGCGTTTGGTCAGTTCGGAACCACGCATTACATACTGCTCGATATTCTTCAGGCGTTCATAGTCCTTGTCCTGTTCGTCCCTGCCCATGAGCATCAATGATATGTTTCCCAGCACTCCCATCAGCAGATTGTTGAAATCATGAGCAATACCTCCTGCCAGGGTACCGATGGACTCCATCTTCTGGGCCTGCATCAACTGGTATTCGAGCCTCTTGCGTTCGGTAACGTCTCGTGCTATTCCCCGGTATCCTGCCGGCTTATCATGCGAATCCCTGATAAGAGAGGCATAGATCTCCAGGATCCTCGTGCTGCCTTCCTTGCAGAATATTTCGTAATCAGAAACCCTCCCCGGTTTTCCTGTATAATATATCTGCCTGAATACTCTTGAGACCTTCTTTGTCATATTTTCACTGGTGTATTCGCGATTGTTCATCCCCATCAATTCATCTTTTGGGTATCCCCAGATACGGGAGAAGGAATTATTGAAGAAGGTAAGGTCCCCTTTGAGATCAACCTCGAAATAGCCGTCTTCTATACTCTCAAGGATGGTGCGGTATTTTTCTTCACTCTGCCTGAGGGCAACCTCCGCCCGCCTGTGTTCGGTGACATCGCGGGCGATACCCCGGAACCCCTTGGGTTTATTTTCAAAGTCACGAATAAGAGAAACAGACATCTCATGGATACGTACACTGCCATCTTTATGGATGACCTCATAATCCATCAGATATGCAGGATTACCGGTGATCGTTATCTCATGAAAGACTTCATACATCCTTCTTGCCGTCTCAGGAGATGTATATTGCCGATAATTCATCCCGATCATCTCATCATGCGTGAAACCGAGCATCCTGCAGGCGGATACATTGGCAAAGGTGAAAGTCCCTGACAGGTCGATTTCAATATATCCGTCCTCGATATTCTCCAGGATGGTACGATATTTCTCTTCGCTCTGACGCAGGGCGTCTTCGATCAGCTTCCTCTCTGTTATATCACGCGTGATCCCGAACAGTTCAGCAGGTTCTCCGTGCTCATCCTCCATGAACGTCACACTCAACTCCGCCCAGACTGTTGAGCCGTCCTTTCGGACATGTTCCAGATCCAGTGACAGATGCCCCTCTCCCGTGTCCACCTCTTTGCGCTGCTGTCGCATCAGTTCTTCTGCAAAGAGCATGGTTGCCTTATGATTGGATTCCGGGGTTAATATCTTCTCGACGGAAAGGCTCATGGCTTCCTGTGGCGTATAACCGAGCAATCCCTCCACCGAGGGACTGAAGTAGGTAAAGTTTCCCCCTTTCAGGTCCAGGGCCCATATAACATCGCGCACATTCTCTGCGAGCAGTCTGTAGTACTCCTCGTTTTCCAGAAAATTCCTGCCTGAGCGCTCGAGGCGCTTGATATCCAACGGGTGCCCGCCAGTCCAGAACTTATCCTCTAAGGTTCGCGGAGCCGGTGCATTGTACGTATCATGTCTGTTGTCTGTATCCTGACTGAGGCGGTCATCGCTCCCGGAAAATGAATCCGGGTTGTTCCCATACTCCTTCAACCGCTCTTCCAGCTGTTCCACCTTTTTGACCAGATCTTTGTATGTTGGCTTTTCCGGCATAGTTATCTACTCCTGGACAAACTCTGTACTGATCGATACTCTCTACATGTTCTAAGAGCTCCTATTGCCTGACCTGGATAATTAATCCTGTCAATACAGAGAGTCCATACAGGTCGGATCAGTTTTTCCTCATGCAGGTGCAGTTCACAATGTGATTCCAAGGTAATTCTTGTCCCCTCCTATTACAGGATTATCAATCAGTCGGCATGAAGTAAACATAAATACCTTTCAATTCTCCAAACAACCATACTAGTTCTTTTTCGGCCGGATTGAATACTATTATTAGAAAACCCCGCTGGAAATTCCCGAGAGACTGTAGAACCAGGAATAACACATTGCATCTTCATACCGTGCTTCATCTTTTTGACAACTTGACACATTATCATGATTTTTTTACGTATTTTTGTCATTTTGTCAAATGAGATGGATCCGGTTATCCCTCAACTTGTCAAAATGTCACATACATTCAAATAGTAGCTATATATCTCTATTATATTCAATTAGTTATAAACCTTATAGCCTGGCATGCATTTTGCCTTTCTTCCATCAGTACGCAACAGAAAAGGAGATCGGCTATGGTAGCCATTTGGATCATTATCGGTTGCTTATTCTTAACAGGCATCGGCATCAGGTTTATGTATCGTGTATTGGGGCTCAGTCCGGCAGAAGCCACCGCCGTATTCGTTCTTATCGTGGCATTGGTAGGGATAAACTCAGGGCCTGCACGACAATTCATCGCACAGATGTTCTGATGAGAGCAAAATGAAAAAGAACAAACCATATAGACTCCCCAAGAAACTCCTTGCCAGGATTACAAGGATCAGCGCCTACAGCTTTGTCCTCGTCATCATGACATTCCTGGGACTCTATGGTGGTATGTATCTGGATCGGCTCACCAATATGGCACCAAACTTTACACTCCTGGGGCTTATCATCGGTATTGCAATAGGCTTCAAAGGCTTTATACAGGAAGCTATCACGGAGAGGAGAGGACAATCATGACAGTTGTATTTATCGGTATCGGCATCATTTCATTCATCGCCATCGGGTTCAGATTTGTATCGAAGATGAGTTCGAAGGAACCCGCTGCATCGAGGGTGAAGTAACACGTTCTGCATAATCATTACCAGCCCCACATGACATTGTACAACGCTGAAGGGCTGGTATTGATTCTTAGAATCTCAGGTCCATTCACTGAAAAACTTGTCCACAATCCATACCAGGACGTCCGGCTGACTCGTATTCTTACTGAGAGGAACTGTCATTTCTTCTGCAACCCAAGAAAAATCTGATCTAAGTATTTATTTTTTCTTGAATCATGAACTGAAAACAGACTATCATCACAAGAGAAGATGTTGTTTTCCTATGGGCATAGAGGAGGGGTCGCTTTGATTATTGATCGGGCAGTACGGGATGCTGCAGCTTTCTTTTCGGTGATGTGGGCAGATACACATAATCGCGCCATACTTACGAGTATGGAATTCTATCTCAGTCAAGGCCGATGAAGACACTGTCACTTATTATCTTCAAACTCCGTTATATACTCCTTGCACTCATCATGATCTCTACGATCGTCTTCGCCATGTTCATCAACATGGACCTGGACAACACCATCAGTGCATGGTTCGCCAAAGAGGATCCCATCTCTATCAACTACAACAGTTTCCGCGACACCTTCGAGGGAGGCAGATACATTATCGTTGCAGTGAGGTCCCAGAAGCTGTTCTCCAAGGAGGTACTCGGATACATAAAGGCGAAGTCCGATGAGCTGAAAGACATCGACCTGGCAAAGAGGGTACACAGCCTGGCAAATGCCAACAAGGTAGTGGGGACCGAAGAAGGGATTGTCATCACCCCTCTTTTAGAAGACCTGGAAGATGCCGACACACGTGATATTGAAACCTATGCACTCACCGACGAACTGTTCAGGGATTATCTCGTATCTGCAGACGGTACCCTCAGTGCTATCGTGATTGTCTTTGACGAGTTGAAACCCCAGCAGATAGTGGCTGTGATTGAACAGATCGATACTATTCTTGATAAAGACCGACCCGCAGGGGTGGAGACCTTCCTTGCAGGCGGCATTATGATAAACCATGAATTCAACAAGGTAACAAAGGAGAATGAAACCATCCTGCCTGCACTCGGGGTGATCCTTGTTCTTGCCATGACCTATATTCTCTTCCGTTCTATCCCCAAGAATATTATCGTTATCTCTGTAATTGCCATGAGTCTGTGCTGGACCCTGGGTTTTTACTCCATGATGGGGTATACCTATAACGCGGTAAGCGGCCTGATTATCCCGCTGATCGTTATCCTGTCCATAGCCAACACGGTCCATATCATCGAGTACTATGACGAGGTGAGAAAAGAGAATAACCGGAGAACCTCGTATCTGGCGACCCTCCAGTATATTACGATTCCCTGCTTCATCACGAGCATCACCACATCATTCGGACTGCTTTCGCTGTGGGCCAGCCCCATTACTGCGGTCCAGCATTTTGGCATTACCTCGGCAGCAGGAATCATGTTCGCCTTCATTATCTCAATTGTGCTTGTTCCGTTCATGCTCACCTTGGTGCCCACTCAGGCACGGGTGCACCACCGGCATTGGGGACATATGCTGGCAGGGATATTCCATATCAATGAAAGGGGATACTGGCTGATCCTTTTTGCCACGCTCTTGTGTATCATCTTCTTCGGCCTGGGCGTCAAAAGGGTTGCAATCGAGACCAACGAGCTGGAATGGTTCCCCAAGGACAGCGATGTCTATGTCAATTCCATGATGCTCGACAAGTATCTCGCAGGTGTCGGTACATTGGAACTGATCCTTGAAGGAGAAGAAAACATCCTGCAGGACCCGGAGATTCTAAAAAAGGTCGATGCCCTGTCAGAAGAGATCCAGCAGATGCCGGGGGTAAAAAAGATCATCTCACTGACAAACTACGTAAAATCAGTCAACAGGGCACTGAATGCCAACAATCCGGAGGCATACACAGTGCCGGATTCCAGGGAACTGATCGCCCAGGAGATCCTCCTGTTCAGTTTCTCAAGCTCCGGCACCGAGGAACTGGAACGGGTCGTCAACATGGACTACTCAAAGGGCAGGATCGCCATCAAGATCAAATATGCAAGTTCACAGGAGACCCGGGGGCTCATATCACAGGTGGAAGAAAAGGCCATGCAGGCATTTTCCGGCACAGAGGTGAAGGTCTCCCTGACAGGAGGATCCCATCTCTTCAGTATGCTGGATAAATATATCGTGGAGAGCCAGATCAAAACGTTTTCCCTGGCATTCATCCTGGTTATCGGGATCCTGTTTGTTGTCTTCCGTTCTTTCAGATACGGCCTCTTATGCATCCTGCCGAATATACTGCCAATCACCATGATTATCGGGATCATGGGATGGTGCAGCATCAATTTGAACGTGGGCACCGTCATGATCGCCTCGGTTGCACTGGGTATCTGTGCCGACGACACCATCCACTTCCTCTCACGGTTCAGAAAAGAATTCTCTGCAAAGGACCAGTCCATGAACAAGGCCCTGAGAAAGACAACGATCTTTGTGGGCAGAGCCGTGATCTTCACCTCGCTGATCAGTATCGGCGGTTTTTCCATCGTGGTGATCTCCAACTTCAGGCCTGCCAGAGACTTCGGGCTGCTGCTTTCCATGACCCTGCTCCTGGCGCTGATCTGTGACCTGTTTGTCCTTCCGGCGAGCATGATGGCTGCCAGGAAATTCTTTGCAAGAAAGTCGCAGCCGGAGACAGAAGCATAGACCGAGCAGGCGGGCTTGTCCTCCGACTCATCGGGCGAAGCTTTTGCAAAGCCCAAAAGTAAAAAAATCCAGGACTCGATCTTCATAGAAACAACTCATTCTTCTCTGCTTCGATTTTCCCTGTCATCTACAAAATCCTAGGGCAGAGCCCATACACATAATACAAGATGTCTAAGTTTGTAATAAAAGCATTATTCTTGACACCTTGCCATGATGTGCTCTAAAGTGATCATAAATTTGAAAGCTCATAAAGAGGCCTGATTTGATCAAGATAGAAGATATTCATAAGTGGTTTGATGATTTTCATGTGCTCCAGGGTATCACCGAACATATAAAGCCCGGAGAGGTTGTTGTCGTTTGCGGCCCGAGCGGCTCGGGGAAGAGCACCTTTATCCGGTGCATCAATCGCCTTGAAGAGATCCAGCAGGGCAAGATCATTGTGGAGGGCAAAGACGTCCATGGTCCTGACATGGACATCAACAAACTTAGGGCGGATATCGGTATGGTGTTCCAGCAGTTCAACCTCTACCCGCACATCACGGTACTGAGAAATGTAACCCTTGCCCCGATCAAGGTAAAGAAGATGAACAAGAAAGAGGCTGAAGAGATTGCGTTTGCCCTTCTGGAGAAGGTGGGCATCCACGATCAGGCCCATAAGTATCCCGCCGAACTTTCAGGTGGACAGCAGCAAAGAGTTGCCATCGCCAGGGGCCTTGCCATGCGGCCGAAGATCATGCTCTTTGACGAGCCCACATCCGCCCTCGACCCGGAGATGATCAACGAGGTGCTCAATGTCATGAAAGACCTTGCCAGAGAGGGCATTACCATGATCGTCGTTACGCATGAAATGGGTTTTGCCCGTGAGGTGGCAGACCGGATCTTCTTCATGGACTTTGGAAAAATCCTGGAACAGGGAACACCTGAGCATTTTTTCAAAAATCCTCAGCATGAAAGGACAAAACTGTTCTTGAAGGAAATACTCTAAATCAACAACTACATTAAATAAGGGGAGGTAATTGGATGAAACGGTTTAATTTTGTGTTTGTTCTGGTTATGGTCCTGACACTCGTACTGTCCTTTGGCGCTGCACTCAATGCAGGCACATTGGAAGATGCCAAGGCAAAGGGTGTGCTCGTTGCCGGTGTCAAGGATGCGGTGGTTCCGTTCGGTTTTGTTGATGAGAACACCAAGGAACTGGTCGGTTTTGATGTTGATATCTGCCGGGAGATTGCCAATAAAATGGGTGTGAAGCTCGAACTCAAGCCGGTTACGTCTGCAACAAGGATACCCAAGCTGTCCCAGGGCATGGTGGATCTTGCAGCGTGCACCATGACGCACAAACTGTCCAGGGATGAAGTCATCGATTTCAGCCTCACCTATTTCATGGACGGCCAGAAACTGCTGGTGAAAAAGGGCAGCGGCATCAACAGTTACAAGGATCTCGCCGGCAAGAAAGTGGGCAGCGCAAAGGGCTCCACAAGCGAGAAGAACATCAAGAATGTACAGCCGGACTGCACCGTACTCTCTTTCGAGGGCTATCCGCAGGCATTCCTCGCACTCAAACAGGGCAAGGTATCTGCCGTGACCACAGACTCTGTTATTCTTGTGGGGCTTAAAGGAAGCGATGACAATCCCGAAATGTGGGAAATCGTCGGTGACTTCTTTGCAAAAGAGCCGTATGGCATCGGTGTGAGAGAGAATGACTCCAATTTCAGAGACTTTGTCAACGCCTCTCTGATCGAGATGTGGGAAGACGGAACCTACCTGAAGATCTATAACAAATGGCTTGGGCCGGATACAAATTACTATATGCCTTTGACCTGGGAGATGGAAACCTTCCCGAAATAAGTATGCTTACATAAGGGGGTGCCTCTCATCGGGGGTGCCCCCTCACACTGGAGATACCCTGTGAATTACGAATTCAACTGGATGATAGTGCTGACCGGTGAGTACCGGGAATGGATCATCCACGGTCTTATCATCACCCTGAAGATCTCGGGAATCTCCATCCTCCTGTCGCTCCTGATCGGAACACTGATCACGACACTGAGGATGACCAAGGTCAAGATCCTGGAGTGGATCACTATCTCCTATATCGAATTCTTCAGGAACACCCCTTTGCTCATCCAGCTGTTCTTCTGGTATTTCGGGTCGTATTACATATTCCCCGAAAACATCAATCAATGGCTCTATGCACATGATTATGAGTTTGCAGTGGGAGTGGTATCGCTCACCATCTATACCTCGGCATTTATAGCCGAGGAGATCCGGGCTGGAATCATGTCCATCCCCAAGGAACAGATGGAGGCTTCACGGGCCACCGGTCTTTCATTTATCCAGGCCATGGCAAATGTGGTGCTGCCGCAGGCATTCAGGATCGTGATCCCCACCCTGATCTCACAGTTTTTAAACCTCACGAAGAATTCATCCCTTGCCATGACCATCGGTGTCATGGAGCTCACCTATATGACGCGGCAGATAGAGTCTTACAGTTTCAGAGGATTCGAAGCATTTACCGTAGCAACGCTGCTATACATTTCCTTATCATTGACCATTTCTTTGATCATAAACATATACAACAAGAAGTTCTTGCGTATGATCAGATACTAGGGGGCATCGGTGCACTGGGACGTAGTATGGAACAACTTTGGATACTTTCTGTTGGGGAGATTCCCTGACGGTCCTGTCGGCGGACTTGCGCTGAGCATCCTGCTCGCCGTCGGGGGTATATTCTTTGCCTTCTGGGTCGGTATCATATTCGGGCTGATGCGGCTTTCAAAGAGATGGTACATCCGCATCCCTTCCATCATCTATATTGAAATCATACGAGGCACCCCGCTGCTGCTGCTGATCTTCTGGTTCTATTTCCTCGCCCCGATCATCTTTCACCGCCCCGTGCCCGAGGCACGGAGCACACTGGTGGCATTCACGGTGTTTACCGGTGCATATTGTGCGGAGATTGTACGCGCCGGTATTCAGTCGATCCCGAAGGGACAGATGGAGGCTGCGAGAAGCTCCGGCCTTAATTACACCCAGGCCATGATCTACATCATCCTGCCGCAGGCACTGAGAAACATGATACCTTCGTTCGTCAACCAGTTTGTATCCCTGACCAAAGACACCTCACTGGCATACATCATCGGCGTTCAGGAACTCACCCGGGCGGCGACCCAGGTGAACAACCGGACACTCAATGCCCCTGCAGAGATCTTCTTTACCATTGCAGTCATCTATTTTATCATCTGCTTCGGCCTCACCCAGACAAGCAGGTATCTCGAGAAGAAACTGAGCTACAAAACAGCAGGCAGAATGCGACAGCAGGAGATAGAACTGATCGAAGAAGACATTGGTGTACCCTAGCAGAAATCCCTCGATCTCTCCCGGTATAATCACACATTATAACCTATAGTCAGATGCAGGCATTACCTTTGTCAGATCTTGCTCACCGATCCGCGCCTGTTCTCAATATATGACCGCGCAAGGACGAATGCCCAGACAACTAACGCAGCAGCAATGACCCGGGGAACAAGAACCCAGAACAGCGAAGCCCCGATGGCGACGAACAGGAGTGTATCTTCGATAAGCGAATGGCTGATGCCTAAAGAGAGGTTCAGCCGTATCAGCCCGTCCCGATCCAGGTGGCCGGCCCTTGATTCTGCGATGAGAACCCCGGACCCGTAGGCGAGTCCGAAAACAAGCCCGGCCATCCACATGAATGCGCTCTCGTGCGGCAGTCCGTTTATCCGTGTAAAAGGTCGCAGTATACTCACTACAGGCGTAAACAGACGGTAGTATCGCATCAGGTCGATCATCACGGTCAGACCGAGGATAATCAGTATCACCTTCAAGGTGAGAAGAGCGGTCTGAAGGGACCAGACCATGAGCATCTCAAACAACGGCTGAGTCCTTACGTCTACAACCGCCCCCATGGCCCATTGCTGGGACCTGAAGGACTCAGGGAGCACAAGGCTGAGGAACAAGCCCATGGAAAAGGCTGCAACAATGCGAAAAGCTGTCATCTTGAGGCCGGACACCCCTGTCTTGGACTGTACGGCAGATTCTACAATGAGATTATGGCAGATCAACATCATGACAGCGATGATATTGATGTCCCAGAGACTGAGCGACATGGTTCCCATTACTGCGATACCTGCATAGATGTTTATGAGTGCCCCCACGATCAGGGCCATCGAAGCCTCTGCGGGAAGAGAGAACATAGACATGAAGGGGGCCAGAATCCAGGTAAGATGCTTCAGGAATCCGGTGTACTGCAGCAACGTCATGACAAATGAAACAGGTATCATGATGATGAGGATAGACCAGGCAGCACCTAAGCCTTTCCTGAAAGAGACCAGACATACCTGCATCAGATTTCGAACCATGGGATCTAATAACCATATTGAGGGAAAAAAGCAAAACCAAAGAGAACAAGACTTGGGGAACATGAATCTTGGCAGGCAAACAATGGAGCTCAGGATCCGAGGCAGGACGAGCCCGAAAGCTCGAGAACTCAGGCAGGCATACTCAGTAGCTCAAGACCCCAGGCAGATGTTTAAACGATTTAGAATTTCGAATTGCGGATTGCGAATTTAAACTACAAGAAAGCTGTGGGAGCGGCTTCCAGCCGCGATGTATCTTCGTCGTCCCCGCGACTTGTCGGGCGAAGCTTATGCAAAGCATGAAGGCGGGGACCCAGAAGCACCAAAAAATAAATCACCGCAGAGGAAAGATTTTTCTGTTTTGATGTGCAGGGAGACGGCTGCATGTTAAAAATATCTATCTTGCCAGGGAGACGACTTCGTCGACACCCTGGCCTACAAATCAACTTGCTTGTCCTGCACAATCAGATTGTAGGCAAGGTTGTGAGACCACCGACGTGTCGTGCGAAGCCGAAGGCGAAGCATGAAGGTGGTCGAGCTACCTTGCAAAGCAGATGTGCCGTGTAACTCCGGCCTGCCAGATCAGATCTTAGCTATTTCATATTAGTCTTTCCCCTTCTGCCTGGGATCGTGCGCTTCCCTGTTTGCCTGCCTAAGGTCATATTCTCACCGGTTTGACTGCCTAGGGTCTGGCGCCACCATGCTCGTCCTGCCTAGCATCCCGCTTGTCCCGCATAGTTGAAAACGAAGCGGGGATCCCACGTCTTGATTATTTCACTTCTACCTTAAAGGGATCATACCCATTTATCTTGTGCGCTGCATCTATTTTCATGTAAATATAAGGGGATGGAGACTATGGATACTGTAACGGTTCGATTTCTCGGGTCTGGAGATGCCTTTGGCAGCGGGGGGAGGCTCCAGACGTGCATATATGTTGAAACTGCTTCTACGCGCTTTCTGATCGATTGCGGGGCAACAGCACTGATCGGGATGAAACGATTCGGCGTGGATCCGGCAGGCATTGACATTATTGCGCTCAGTCACCTGCATGGGGATCATTTCGGCGGCATCCCCTTTATCATTCGGGAAACACAGATCATTGCCCGGCGCTCTGCACCGCTGATCATTGCCGGACCTCCGGGTGTAGAGGAGCGGATCAAAGAAGCCATGAAAATCTTCTTCCCCGGCTCCACCGATTTGAAGACACAGTTTCCCCTGGATTTTCTTGAACTGCCGGACATGGTATCAATGAAGGCAGGGGCACTAAACCTCACCGCCTACCCCGCCCTCCACACGGCAGGGACCAATCCCCATTCCCTGCGGGTTGAATGCAATGGCAAGGTAATCTCGTACTCCGGCGATACCCAGTGGAATGAGTCTCTGATCGAGGCCGCCAGCGGAGCCGATCTCTTTATCTGCGAGTCATTTGAATATGACCGGGAAATGAAGAATCATATCGATTATCAGACCCTTCTTCAGCATCGGCATGAGCTCGACTGCCGCAGGATCATCCTCACGCACATGAATGACAGCATGCTCGAGAACCTCGATCGCATAGAATTCGAATGTGCCCATGACGGGATGATGATTACCATATAACAAAAACTTGCGAGAAAGCACGAGATCCTAGGCATCCCGCTTCGCCTCTGGCTACGCAGGACAGGGAAGGCAGAAGTAAA
>DAISYU010000013.1:0-18836 GCA_036825155.1 Thermodesulfobacteriota bacterium
ACATATATATTGAGATTACCGATGACGGTAAAGGTATAGATAAACAAAAGGTGCTGGAGCGGGCCATTGAAAAAGGCCTGGCAGAGCCTGGCAAGTCATATTCTGACAAGGAGATCTTTGATATGCTCTTCGCCCCGGGTCTCTCCACCGCCGAGAAAGTCAGTGAGATTTCCGGCAGAGGGGTCGGGATGGATGTGGTAAAGAAGAACATCGAGGATCTCCATGGATCGGTCGATATCATCTCCGAGACCGGCAAGGGGTCCACATTCCGGGTCAAGCTCCCTCTGACGCTCGCCATAATCGACGGCATGATGGTCAGAGTTGGCGGTGAGGTCTTAACCATACCTCTGTCCGTCATAGACAAATCAGTTCGCCCCTCCAATGCCGAGGTAAAGACAGTGGAAGGTAAAGGCGAACTCGTTGATATACGGGGCGACTACATCCCGCTCGTACGGTTGTATGACCTCTTCAAAATCCCGTCGGAAAAGACCGATCCCACCGATGCCCTCGTCGTTGTTCTTCAGGGTACTGCGAGTCGCTTCGGTGTTCTTGTGGATGATGTTCTTGGACAAACACAGGCGGTGATCAAGAGCATTGATAAGAATTTCCGGAAGATAGAAGGAACTTCAGGGGCTACAATCCTCGGCAACGGGAGGGTGTCCCTTATCCTCGATGTCCATGGCATGGAACACATGGCTTTTGAGGCATGATATGGATAACCACAAGACTTTAATCACAAAACGAAAGGAAATGAACTACTCCGATACACCCAAGCGACTGGATGTTGCCTGGTTAATTTCTCTTAACGACATCTATATACAGGGGGCATAAGATGAAACTGAAATTGAAGTTACGCGGTAAGTTGCTTACACTCAGTCTTCTGGCCGGTCTGCTGCCGTTACTCTTTACCATTATCTACATCGGCAACCGCAGCGTAGCCGTACTCGAAGAACAGGCTCAGGATTATCTGAAGTCAAAGGTAGAAGGCTTTGCGCGCATGGCCGATGTACGCTACGGGGCAATATCCGGCAATCTCGACATCATCAGGGATCAGCTCACCAAAAGCCTCAAAGCGGATCTCATAAATGAAGCGAAGAAAGAGAAGTACTATGATTCCGGCTACCTGCTCATCATGGATACGGAAGGTCAATGCATATACCATCCCTCAGCACAGTACAACGGCAACAAAACACTGTATGAAACCTACGACTTCATCAGAAATGCCGTGAATCAACGGCAGGGCTACTTCAAATATGAGCTGGACGGAACAAAGAGGTGGGGTCATCTGGTCTATAACAAGGACCTCAACTGGATCATGTGGGGCACGGCCTTTGAAGACGAGATCTTTACCAAGGTCAACTCGCTGAAGACGCAGATGTACGTCTTCTTCATCTTTGTCTCGATCATCATTGCCATTGCCGTAACCTGGGTTGCCACAAAGATTGCACGGGTCGCCAATGATATCTCAAACAAGATGATGGACATTGCCCAGGGTGATGCGGACCTTTCCGTGCGTCTTCCTGTCCTGTCAGAAGATGAAGTCGGAGACATAGCCCACTGGTTCAATGAATTCGTCAGCAAGCTGGAGGAAGTCATTATCAGCGTCAAACGCGCCGCAATCCAGGTGGACTCGGCAACTCAGGAGGTCTCGGCCGGTTCTCAGGGGTTGTCCCAGGCAACACAGGAACAGGCCTCTGCAATCGAGCAGATCGCTGCAACCATCGAAGAGATGACCTCGTCAATCAAACAGAATGCCTCCAATGCATCCGAGGGCAGAGAGATGGCAAAGACCATGGTGAAGATGGCCAACACCAGTGGTGAGGCATCACAGGAGCTGGTTCTCGGCATGGGTGAGATATCCGAGGCATCCAAGAAGATTGGCGACATCATCGTGACGGTCAATGAGGTGGCTTTCCAGACCAACCTCCTTGCCCTCAATGCAGCGGTTGAGGCGGCCCGCGCCGGTGAACACGGAAAAGGATTCGCCGTTGTTGCCGAAGAGGTCCGGGCCCTTGCCCAGCGAAGTGCGGAAGCGGCAAAACAGATCAAAGCCCTCATTGAGGATACGGTGGGCAAGATCGGCGCCGGCGATGATATGGTCAAAAAATCCAGGGAATCGCTCGAGGAGATCATCTCCTACATCGAAAATCTGTCCCAGACCATGGACGAGATAGCTGCGGCATCATCCGAGCAGGCTAGCGGTGTGGATGAACTGAACAGGGCTATCGCCCAGATAGACAACACAACACAACAGAACTCATCAACAGTGGAAGAACTTGCAAGCACATCGGACAACCTGAGCACTGAAGCAAAAGAACTTTCTCAGACTGTCGGAAGGTTCAAGGTTTCAGGAATCGATGCTGTGGCCAATGGGAAGCCATCTTTGAAACGCACGAAACCTGTACAGCAGATGAAACAGGCACCACGCGTAAGCACCTATGACGATTTCGAGGAGTTTTAATACATGAATGTAGTTCATGTAAAAAAGATATGAGGTGCTTATCATGAAGTTCCAATTAAAATTACGAGGAAGACTGACGGCTCTCGCCCTCGTAGCCGGGCTGGTACCGCTTTTTATTGCCATCATCTATGTTGGGCATAGAAGTGGCGTACTCCTTGAAAATCAGGCACAGGAGTACCTGAAGGCAAAGGTGGACGGATTCGCCAGCATGGTTGAGGTTCGTTTCAATTCCATAGAAGGCAACCTTGATATCATCAAAGAACAACTCAGAAAGAATCTCAAGGACGAACTCGTCAAACAGGCTGCAAAGGAACGGTACTTCGGTTCCGGATCATTGATGATCTTCGATGCACATGGCATCTGCATCTACCATCCAAAACCGGAGTACAAAAACAACTCGACCCTGTATGAAAGATCAGAGGATATCAGAACAGCCATATCGCAGAAACAGGGTGTGTTCAGATACAGTGATGGTGGCAATGAGAAGATTGCCTATCTGAGGTATATCGATAATCCCGGATGGATCCTCTGGGGCGAAGCACCTGCTGACGAGATCCTCTCGAATGTCACTATCCTCAAGGCGAAGATGTGGGTGTTTTTCTTTGTAATATCGCTCTTTGTTGCCATCGGAAGCACACTTTTTGCCTCAAAGATAGCGAAAAGGGCCCGGGATATCTCTTCGAGAATGATGGATATCGCACAGGGTGAAGCTGACCTCTCCGTTCGTCTTCCTGTTCTGTCAAAGGATGAAGTGGGGGAAATTGCCCACTGGTTCAATGAATTTGTAGCAAATCTCGAGGATGTCATCACCAAGGTGAAGAATACGGCTCTTCATGTGGACGATGCCACGCAGGGGGTAGCTGCCAGGGCACAGGGCCTCTCCCAGGCGACACAACAGCAGGCATCGTTCATCGAAGAGGTTGCAGCCACCATTGAGGAGATGACTTCGTCGATCAAACAGAACGCTTCAAATGCATCACAGGGAAGAGAAAAGGCACAGGCTATGGTCCAGGTGGCAAATACCAGCAGCGAGGCCTCAAAGGAATTGATGATGGGCATGGGCGATATATCCAATGCCTCAAAGAAGATCGGCGACATCATCGTGACGGTCAACGAAGTCTCGTTTCAGACCAACCTCCTCGCTCTTAACGCAGCGGTCGAGGCTGCCCGAGCAGGCGAGCATGGGAAAGGCTTTGCCGTTGTTGCCGAAGAGGTCCGCGCCCTCGCCCAGCGATCCTCCGATGCAGCCAGACAGATCAAAGACCTTATCGAAGACACGGTAACTAAGATCGGAGCAGGCGACGCCATGGTAAAGAGATCGGGAGAATCTCTCAAAGAAATCATCTCACATATTGAAAACCTTTCCCTTACCATGGATGAAATCGCAGCTGCATCATCCGAACAGGCATGCGGGGTCGACGACCTGAACAGGGCTGTCTCACAGATAGACTCGACGACGCAGCAAAACGCATCTACGGTGGAGGAACTCGCGAGCACATCCGACAACCTCAGTAATGAGGCAAAGTATCTCGCAGAGACAGTAGAGAGGTTCAAGGTCTCCAACAGCGACGGCAATGCACCCCATAATATCAGGCAGATGCAGGCCGCAGGATTCCCTTTTGAGGAAGATATGTTAACCGCACCACACGCAACTAAAGACGACAATTTCGAGGAATTTTAAGGAGGTGCATGCATGGCTACAAACACGGCTACAAGCGCAGAAAACACAAAGGTGCTGACCTCGCAGTATGTGACGTTCTTACTGGGAGAGGAAACATACGGCATCTCGATCTTAAAGCTCAATGAGATAATAGCATACCAGAACTGTACCACTATCCCGAATGTACCTGGTTTTATCAAGGGAGTGCTGAATCTCAGGGGCATCGTGGTCCCTGTGATCGATTTGAGAGAACGGTTTTCAATGGAAACAAAGGCCTATGATCAGTTCACGGTAATTATGATCCTCGATGTCTCCGGACGGATCATGGGGCTCATTGTTGATGCGGTCAGTGATGTCATTACCCTGAACGAAGAAGACATCAAGCCACGACCGAATTTCTCCACCTCGATCAGCACACATTTCATCCACGGCATGGGGGTAAAAGACAACAAGTTCGTAATATTACTGGATGTTGACAAGCTACTGTCAGATGAAGAGCTGAATATGGTCGATGGAGTTTAGGCTTGATCGCACAGTCTTTTGACCTTTCTGAAAGAGAATTCAAGCTCTTCCAGGAGATTATTCATCGTGAGACAGGCATCCATATGTCTGACAAGAAAAAAAAACTCATTGTCGCCCGACTCTCCAAGAGACTGAGAGCGCTGAACCTCCAGAGTTTTACCCAGTACTACGAATATCTCAATGACAGCGCGAATGCGGACAATGAAATCGTCAATCTCATCAATCGCATAACTACGAACAAAACGAATTTCTTCCGGGAAAATCATCATTTTGAATTTCTGGCAAAGGAACTGTTTCCACACATGATTGCCCGCAGCGAGGTTTCCGGTGCCAGGCGTCTGAGGATCTGGTCAGCCGGATGTTCATCGGGAGAAGAGCCATACACGCTTGCGATGGTTGCGGCCGAGGCATTCAAATCTCAACGCGGATGGGATATCAAGATTCTTGCCACAGACCTTGATACCGAAATCCTGGGCAGGGCGATCGAGGGCGTGTATCCCACCCAGGCCGTATCCTCTATTCCGAAGGATTATCTTGCCCGGTATTTCATAAGAAGCTCAGACGGCTATACGGCAGGGAATGCATTAAAATCCATGATCACCTTTCGGAAACTGAATCTCATGGACACAACCTTCCCCATGAAAAGACCGTTTGATATAATCTTCTGCAGGAACGTAATCATCTATTTTGATGCTCCGACAAAGGAAAGCCTTCTTACGCGATTTTACCATCACCTTAAAGACGGCGGCTATATGTTTATCGGACACTCCGAGTCTCTCATGCACATGAGAGATAAATACAAGTACCTCAAACATACTATTTATAAAAAGGCTTAATATGCTCAAGCGATATAGCGAAAAGTTCAAACGCAACATGGTGATCATCTACCCGGGTGAATACTATGTCAGCTCCGAGGACATCATTGCAACCGTTCTCGGATCGTGTATCGCTGTATGCATAAAGGACAAAAAGACCGGGATAGCAGGGATGAACCATTTCATGCTGCCGGGTGATGTGCGCTCTGTAGATATGTTCCTGTCCGCATCTGCAAAATACGGCATGTTCGCCATGGAGCAGCTGATAAATAATATGATCAAGAAGAATGGTTCAAAAAAGGATTTTGAAGCCAAGGTGTTCGGCGGCGGCCATGTACTCAACTTCAGGAAGACCGACGGCAATGTACCCGAGTCGAATATCGAATTTGTCAAGGCGTTCCTGAAGATGGAACAGATATCAATAGTGAGCAAGGATGTAGGCGGGTATTCCGGAAGGAAGATCCTGTTTTTCCCCGATACGGCAAAGGTCCTGCTGAAACGTCTTGAATCAACGGTGGATGAAAGTATCATCAGGGCCGAGAAATCATACCAAGATAAATTGTATGAAGAAAACGAAAAACTGCAGAATGCAGGTGGTGATTTAACGCTTTTCTAGGCAGATGGGATGAAAAAGACAAAGGTACTTATCATCGATGATTCAGCTTTGGTCAGAAAACTGCTGAAGGACATTCTCTCTTCCGACCCCATGATCGAGGTCGTAGGGACGGCACCGGATCCCATCCTGGCGATACGGAAGATAAAATCTCTCACTCCTGATCTGATAACGCTCGATATTGAAATGCCGAAAATGGATGGTCTGACCTTTCTGGCAAAGCTCATGAGATCACAACCCATGCCGGTTTTGATGTTCTCTTCCCTTACACAAAAGGGGGCCGAGGCAACCATTAAGGCGCTTTCTCTGGGGGCCATCGACTTTATTGCAAAACCGACGGTAAAACTTTCCGAAGGCATCGAAGGCCTTCGATCCGAACTGATCACAAAGGTCAAGGCGGCGTCAGGGGCAAAACTCAAAAAGGCTATCGCCCCACCCATGCTTGAGGTTCCTCCCAAGCACGGAATGGATGCTATTATAAAGGCGCAGAAGGTGCCGCCTGCACGAGAAGGAGAAAAGGTGCTCGTTATCGGTGCCTCAACCGGCGGCACGGTTGCAATCGAGCAGATCCTCAACAAACTCCCGGCAGATGCACCGCCTACGCTGATCGTGCAGCATATGCCCCCTGTGTTCACCAATTCCTTTGCAAAACGGGTCGATACCATATCCCGGATGAGTATCATTGAAGCGCAGGATAACGATCTGCTGAAAAGGGGGGTCGCGCTCATCGCCCCGGGCGGCATGCATATGATCCTGAACAAGGGACCCAGGGGCTATTATGTGACAATCAAAGACGGCCCTCCGGTGAACAGACATAAACCGTCTGTGGATGTCCTGTTCAGATCTGCAGCGAACACGCTGGGATCAAATGCTGTTGGGATTATCCTCACCGGTATGGGAGACGATGGTGCCCGGGGTTTGAAAGAGATGAGAAGCGCAGGCGCATTCACCATTGCACAGGATGAAGACTCCTGCGTGGTGTTCGGCATGCCCAAGGTGGCCATTGAGATGGAGGCAGTGGAAAAGGTTTTGCCTCTGGGTTCGATCGCACAGTTTGCTTTGAATATGACTAAACAGGAATAATGAGGATGCCTCCCTGGAAATGCCATGACAGGATCCATACAAACCATCTTGACCATCGATCACGATGAACATGCCTCGGATTTCATTTGTACGGCACTGTGTGAAAAAGGATTCACCGTCCATACCTCTTCAGACATCGGTGAAGGATTCAGGAAGTTCACCGAGCTGAAACCTGATCTGGTAATTCTCAATATAGAGACTTTCTCAGACAATGGATTCAAGCCACTGCGGGAACTCACTCAGACAGATCCCCATGCACTGGTTATCTGTATGGGGACAAGCCATGATGACGCTCTGGCCATGGAATGCATACGCCATGGGGCAAAGGATTACCTGAAAAAACCGCTGGGTTTGAAGGATCTTCTGGGCTCGATCGAACGGATCACCACCCACCAGCATCTTTTGAAGACATCCACTGAACCTGATGTCACCTGTGTACAGCTTGAGACGAAACGACTTGTGTTCGGCAATGATACGAAGAAGCTGCCATATATCATAAATCAGGCAGTGTATAATGCCGGGGCAGTATGTCCTGATATCGTGATGCTCAAGATAGCTCTCAGCGAGATCGTGCTCAATGCAATCGAGCATGGCAATCTCGGCATTACCATGAAGGAAAAATCCGCTGCTACGGACAGAGGGGATTATAAAGACATCCTCTCCCAGAGGAGAAACGATCCGAGATACAAGGACCGGGTCGTGACGCTGGATGTGTCCATGGACCGGGAAAAGCTGGTTTATACCGTCACTGACCAGGGAGAAGGTTTTGATTATGAGAACGTACTTGACAGCGATCCCAGCTCCCACATTGGAAGCGGCCTGGGGTTGTTTATAGTGAGAAGCTTTTTCTCGGAAGTCGTCTATGAGGGTTGTGGAAACAGGGTCAGGCTTGTATATCTCAAATCCCCCCGGAAGACACAAATGATCCCTCCCTCTGTCGACTATCAGGAATTTCTCCACAAACTGACAAACACCCTGCCGTCAGGATTTCTGGTTCTGACGGAAAACGGTTCCGTGACATTCTGGAACGATGCTGCAGAGCAGATTACCTCAATCAGCAGATCGGACATGATCGGCACCCGTCGCGAAGATCTTGCAGATGAGATAGCCCAGCTCCTCAATCCGGAGATCGACGAGGTCATGTTGATCAACAGTGATGGCGAGCCCCGTGTTATCGACAAGAGTATCCACGAGATCGAACTGGATGGAGGAATCAGGAACACGGCGGTGATCTTCTCCGACATCACGGACATGCTGAACAGGAAACGGGAAATGGAAATATTGCTCATGGAGACTGCAGAGTCGAAGGACCTCATGGAGGAGCAGGCTGCCAAGCTCGCCATGGCGCTGGCAGAGGTGGATGAAAAGAATGATATCATTGAGGGCCAGAACATCAAGATGGTGGATGAACTCAAGATGGCCGGCAGGCTCCAGAAAAGCCTTCTCCCGAATATTTACGAGAATCTTAACGGGGTCAGCGTCTCATCCAAGTACATACCCTCCATTCACATCGGCGGCGATCTGTATGATGTGGTGGACATCGGGCATGGCATGACCGGATTTATCATTGCAGACGTATCCGGACACGGTGTTGCGGCGGCCCTGGTGTCTTCCATGTTCAAGATGAGTTTTCATGCCCTGGCGGCAAATGTCGCAAGCCCGAAGATCCTGTTTCACATGCTCAATCAGGAGTTTAATCCCATTCTTACCGAAGATTACATCACTGCATTCTACCTTCTTGCAGATTGTACAACCAACACCATAACCTATGCAAATGCTGCCCACCCTACTCCGCTCCTGTTTAAGAAACGCACGTCGGAAATCATTGAGCTGGATACCGATGGACTTTTCCTTGGCATGTTCGATGAAGGCATGTACGAAGAAAAAACCATTACCAATATCGAAAACGGCGACGCTCTCCTGCTCTATACCGACTGCATCCTCGAGACCGAAAACACCAGGAGAGAGCCGTTTGGCAAGAACAGATTAAAAGATGTATTTGCACGGTCTCTCAAGGAATCTCATGGGCAGGATGTCATTGACAGGATAGAGGCCGAGGTAAGGAATTACAATGCCTGTGAGAACTTCGATGATGATTTTACCATGCTGCTCCTGGAGTTCTGGGAACAGGCAACACGTGTTCAGGGCATCTCATCAGGGGATAACACATTGGAAACAGGCGGGTTCATTGAATTTTAAATTAGCCTGCAGGTGTTTTATATAAAAATTGAATCCATCCGCCGCGGCGGACAGAATCCAGAACAGAAATCTTAAAAACATTCAGGCAGGTAGCTTAAGCAAATCCGACACAATTCTTACCGGGCACCGGTCGTCTAACAGCCTACAGTCTAACCACCTACAGCCTCAATCTACACCTTCCCGACATAAGGATTGAAGTACCCTCTTCTAACCGGGATCTCCTCGATCAGGCGGGCTATCCCCACACCGGAAGGCAGTTTCTGGTTGAGCATCTCCAGGTAGAAATCGGGATCAATATTGAGATTGCGCCATTGCACCATGTCTATACCACAGGTGTGAATAAACTCTTTTATCGCTGCGGCCTCTTTGGGGGCATCAGTAACGCCGGGAAATACAAACAGGTTTATGGATACGAACTTCCCTCTTTCCTTCATCTCGCGGGCACTGTCCCTGATCAAGGCGAAATCATACTGCGGGCGGAAATAGGCATTATAGGTGGCTTTCCGTGCGGAATTCATGCTGATGCGCATGCTGTCCAAGCCGGCATCGGCAAGTTCGGCAATCTTATCGGGCATGCTGGCATTGGTATTGAGGTTGATGGTTCCCTCGCTCGTCTCCTTGCGTATCAGCTTAATGGCATCCCTGATGACAGAGCTTACCATGAGGGGTTCTCCCTCACAGCCCTGACCGAAACTCACGACCGGTTTGTCTACGGTCCTGATGTGCTGCAGTGCAATCTCGGCAATCTCTCTGGGCTCCGGGATAAAGGATATCCTCTCCTGCGGTGAAGGGACAGAGCACTTTTCCTGCAGCGATATGCATCCGATGCAGCGCGCATTACATGCCGGCGAGGTGGGAAGCGGCGCCTCTTCACGTGACTGAAACAGGTTCAGGGCTGCCGGGCAGCAGTACCCCTGTGCGCAGTGGAAAAGGTGCTTCACCAGTCTGTTGTCAGGGAACATGCGTTCCCATGACTCTATACCTTTTTGTACCACCTCCATATTGAAAGTATCCGGATCCTGGCGTCTGGATTCGTCTGTCCTCAGCGCGGTGGTCACGAACCCGTCCGCCCATCCTATGGCGGTATAGGCGAACAGCGGGAGCATCTGCGCATCCGACCTCTTTTCCCATGCCGCGGTATAGGTCTGGGTATGCGCGGCGCTCAAGAATGTTGCCACGGCATATACCGGGCCTTTGCCGTCATAGGGATTCTTCTTCAGAACCACGATCTCTCCCGTGTCGCGGTCCATCCCGATGGGATACCTCTCAGGGAGCACATAGAGCTGAGATCCTTCGGGCAGACTGATGGTTTCCTCCTGCCCCAACGGAAGAAGATAGTCGCCGCTTCGAGCCACCATGGCACAGCCCTCGAAGTCCATGATGTTTCCGTTCCTGTCAGCAAAAATCATGTTGGGCATGGTATCTTTCATACCTGATGCACATAATCCATAGTTGCGTGTATTGCAAGGTTATTGCTGCCGGAGTCATTCGGGTAATATCTCCCCGCCCATGGGGTAAGATTCCCCGTTCATTAACGCCTTTCGTTTTCTTGATTAATTCAATTCATCAGTTATTATATATACTTATATTTATGGTATTGAATTTGCCTTACCTTTGTCAGCTGCTGATTTTTTTAAGCTAAACTTATACGTACAGGAGGGCACGGTATGGGGGATCATTCTGCAAACATGTATACTCCGCGTCCGGTGTCGATCACAAGGACGCTACCCCAGATTAACGAACACCGGTTGTTCCAGCTGAAGCTCGAAGATGGCGACTCGTGGGATAATTTTGGTCATCAGCCGGGGCAGTTTATCGAGGTTTCACTGTTCGGCAAAGGGGAAGCACCCATCAGTATATCCTCACCGCCCACCAGATCAGAGCATCTGGAGATCTGTGTGCGGCGTACGGGAAAACTGACGGATGCGCTGTTCGAACTGGGAAAGGGGTCCAGGCTTCACATCCGCGGACCCTACGGTAGGGGGTTCCCCCTCGAGAAACTCAAGGGAAACAATCTCCTACTCGTGGCCGGAGGTCTGGGACTGGCGCCGCTGAGATCTCTGCTTCTCTATGTTCTCGACAGGAGAGACGATTTTGACGACCTCATCTTAATGTACGGGACAAACAACCCTGACAATGTCCTGTTCAAATACGAGCTCTTGAGCTTCTTTGACCGGGACGACATCAAATACCTCTACAGTGTAGACCGTGATGAAGAGGGGATCTGGAAACAGTATGTCGGTGTGGTAACCGGGCTCTTCGACCAGGCCACCCTTTCTCCGGAGAACACCTATGCGGTCCTGTGCGGTCCTCCCATCATGTACCGGTTCGTACTCCAGAAGCTCCTGGATCTGGGGTTTGCAAAAGACCGGATCTATATGTCTCTGGAAAGAATGATGAAATGCGGTGTGGGTAAATGCGGGCACTGTGCAATCGGAGACAAGTACTGCTGCACAGACGGGCCGGTATTTAACTATACCGAGATAGAACATATAAAGGAGGCAATCTAGTCATGGCCAAGACCTCAACAATATGTCCGTTTTGTGGATGCGGGTGCAATTTTTACCTTACAACCGAAAATGGCCGCGTCGTGGGTGTTGAGCCTAGCCCGAACAACCCGATAAACAGGGGGATGCTCTGTACAAAGGGCTGGAATTCCTACGAATTCATTCATTCACCCGACAGGCTGACCGAACCGTTGGTGAGAAAGAACGGCGAGCTCAAAGAAAGTACATGGGATGAGGCGCTCGGGCTCGTAGCGAAAAGACTTGGGGAAATACATAAGGAACATGGCCCTTCCTCCCTGGCATTCCTGGCTTCGGCCAAGGTCACCAATGAGGAGAATTATATCTTCCAGAAGATGGCACGTGCCGTTTTCAAGACCAACAATGTCGACCACTGCGCCAGGCTCTGACACAGTGCAACCGTAGCCGGTCTGGCTGCAACATTCGGTTCAGGCGCAATGACCAATTCCATTGTCGAATTCGAAGATGCGGACCTCTTCTTCGTCACAGGCACCAACACGACGGCACAGCACCCGCTGATCGGGTCCAGGGTCATCAATGCGGTCCAAAACGGTGCAAAACTTGTACTGGTGGACCCCAGAGAGATCCAGCTTGCAGAATTTGCCGACATACACCTGAGGCAGAATATCGGCACCGATGTCGCTGTGTTGAACGGCATCATGAATGTGATAATCGAAGAAGACCTCTATGACAGGGAATTCGTGGAGACAAGGACAGAGGGATTTGACAAGCTCAAGTCCGTGGCAAGCCGGTATACCCCCGGCGTCGTTGAACAGATAACAGGCATCAAGTCTAAGGACCTCATGGAGGCGGCACGGTTGTATGCCCGCGCCGACAAGGCCATGATCCTCTATGCCATGGGAATCACACAGCATACCACCGGAACGGATAACGTGAAATCCTGTGCAAACCTCGCCATGCTCACCGGTCATATCGGGAGGCCCTCAACCGGGGTGAATCCGCTCCGCGGACAGAACAACGTACAGGGTGCGTGTGACATGGGCGCCCTGCCGGTGGTATACACCGGGTACCAGAAGGTCATCGACCAGCCGGTGAAAGACAAGTTCGAGAAGGCCTGGAGCATTGAAGGACTCGATGACAAGCCCGGACTGACCATCACCACCATGATGGCGGCGGCACAGAGAGGTGAGCTCAAGGCGCTCTATATTATGGGCGAAAACCCCATGATGAGCGACCCGGACTCAACACATATCGAGCTTGCCCTGTCAAATCTCGATTTCCTCGTAGTTCAGGACATCTTCCTCTCAGAGACCGCAATGCTGGCAGACGTAGTCCTTCCTGCCGCATCATTTGCGGAGAAATCAGGCACCTATACTAATACTGAACGGAGGGTTCAGTTTGCTCACAAGGCTATCGATCCACCCGGACAGGCACGGGCTGACTGGGAGATCATCCAGGATATATGCAGGCTTTCAGGTTTCCCCATGGATTACACCGGCCCCGAGGACATCTTGAAAGAGATCAACCAGGTAACGCCTTCCTATGCAGGGATTACCCTTGAACGGATCGAAGAATCCTTCGGGCTGTCCTGGCCCTGCCCCAATGAGGATCATCCCGGGACCCAGTACCTGCACAAGGACCAGTTCACCAAAGGTCTTGGCACATTCCTGCCGTGCGAATTCATCCCACTGGCAGAGGTTCCTGATGAAGAATACGATTTCATCCTCACCACGGGAAGGGTGTACTACCAGTACCACACAGGAACCATGTCCCGGCGCGTCAGCCTCCTTGAACGGGAGGCCCCCGAAGCGATTGTGGAGGTCAATCCCGAGGATGCCCGCCGGCTCGGCATCAGGAACAATGACCTTGTGGAGCTGTCTTCCAGGAGAGGCTCCATCAGACTCAAGGCAGAGATCACAAAGCGGGTGCCGAGAAAAGTGGTGTTCTCCACATTCCACTTCAAGGAGGCACAGGTCAATCTGCTGACCAATCCCGCACATGACCCGGTCTCCGGGATACCTGAATATAAGGGATGTGCTGTCAGGATAAGGAGGTGTGCATGAAGATCCTAGCCAAAAAGGACCTTGTGGAAGTGCTCAAGGGATGGTCTCGCGACTATACGGTTCTGTGCCCGAACAAGGTATCCCATGACGAGATCATGTTCGATGTGTTTGACGAGGTGAGATTCACCCTTGACTATACAAAACCTTCCATGCCGCCCAAATCGTTTCTGCTTCCCCACAGCGATACCATCTTCACGGTTGATGAAGGCGGATATCACCCGGTGGTTGCAGAGAAAAAGACCATTCTGTTCGGGATACGCGCATGCGACATGAAAGGGATCCTCCAGTCAATGAGTTTCATGACAGTGGATACGGATGATGTCTTCTACCGCACACGGCGGGAAAATACCCTTGCAGTGGTCATGGCGTGTGCCGGACCCCAGAATGAGACCTGCTTCTGTACAACCACAAAGAGCGGCCCCTGGGCGGAAACCGGCTACGACCTCCAGTTCTACGATATGGGGGAGAACTTTCTCGTCGAGGCAGGCAGTGAAGCGGGTTCCGCTCTCGTGAATGCCGGGAAGTTTGCCGATGCGGATGAGTCCGGTGCTCTCGAACAAATCCGATCGTTCAGACAGCAGGCTCAGGAGAAGATACCGCAGCTTATGCAGCTTGAAGAGGCCATGGACAAACTTGCAAACAATGGTGTAGGCGACGACCTCTGGGAGTGGTTCGGGAAAAAATGTATCGTATGCGGAGGATGTACCTTTGTCTGTCCCACGTGCACCTGTTTCAATGTCATCGACCGCAAGACAGACAATTCCTCAGGAGAGCGTCTGAGGACCTGGGATGCATGCCTGTACGGAGGCTTTACCAAAGAGGCTTCAGGGCACAATCCGAGATCGACCCAGGGGCTCAGGATCAAGAGGAGACATGAACACAAGCTCCGCTACTTCCAGGACAGGGACACCCATGGAGGGGTATGTACCTGTGTGGGGTGCGGGCGGTGTTCGGATTACTGCCCGGTTCATATCGGGACCATAGAAGTCGTAAAAGCCATTGTCGAAGGGTTGTCATGAGGTGGCTTACCAGAAAAAACATTCCGGAGGTAGCAGATGGCAGAGATGAAAAAAAAGATACTCATCATCGATGATGACAAGGACTATGGCGACGCACTCAGGATAGTCCTTGAGAACCACGGCTATGAGGTGAAGCATGCACTCAATATTACCGATGGTCGCAATTGGATTGATGCAGACACCCCGGACCTCATCATCCTGGATGTCATGATGGATAAACATACAGACGGTTTCGATCTCTGTTCAAATCTGAAGAATGACCAGGAGTGCAGGCTCATACCGATACTGATGGTGACTGCAGTGACGGAAAAGACCGGATTCAAGTTCTCCCCTGAGACCGACGGGGAATATCTGCAGGCAGATGATTATGTGTCAAAGCCGGTCCCTGTTGCCGAACTGCTTTCACGAGTGAACAAACTGATCAATTCAAACAAGGCCTGTTGAAAAAGATACGGGTATGATCCTTTTTGGAGATTATACCCGTATCTCACCCCTACCCGCCTGAAACCCATTGATCGGGTCTATACACAATGCTATAATCATTCAATATAGTTTAAAGGAGTATTAAACACTCTTTGCGATGAAATTACAAAGCCGCCTCGTTATAGGTTTCCTGATTGCAACGTGTCTGACTGGAGCGGTTGCTACTGTTGTAGGAATATCCACCATAAACAAGAACACCCTCGACGAGGTCCAGAGAAAGGTCCAGCAGGACATCAACACCGCAGAACTCGTATACCGGCACACCCTTGAGCGGCTGGAATATCAGCTCCAGTTCATCTCGCTGAGAACCCCGATCCAGGAGGCCATTCTTCACAAGGATCTCAGACCCCTGGAGGACCTGAAGGGGCTCATCCGCACCGGTACCTATCAGAGTGAAGACCACATGGCCCTGGACATGCTCACCCTCGTGGACATCAATGGACGGGTCATCTATCGTGCAGCGAATCCCGAGGCAAAGGAAGACTCCATCCTGTGGGACTCTGTAGTGAGAAGGTGTCTGTACGAGAAGAAACCCAAGTCGTCTCCTGAGATCATGTCATTGGATGTTATCACGGCACAGAACCCCAACCTGTCTCCCAGGGTGCTCATCCCCATTGTGAAGACACCACAGTCCATCGAGATAAAAGAAAAGGAGCTCTCCGACGGGATGGTGCTCAGGGCTGCCTACCCCATCTTCGACAAGAAGGGAAACCTCCTCGGCGCCCTTGTCGGAGGCATTCTGCTCAACAGAGACTATGCCATCGTCGATACCATCAAGGAGACCGTGTATCAGGACGAGACCTACCGCGGCCGCGACATGGGTTTTGCCACCATATTCTTAGGCGGCGTGAGAATATCCACGAACGTGATGACTCTGGACGAAAGGCGCGCAGTTGGGACCATTGTCTCAAAAGAGGTGTATGACCGGGTGATCGGTGAAGGCAAGGACTGGATAGGAAGGGCCTTTGTGGTCAATGACTGGTATATCAGCTCCTATACGCCCATACGCGATATCGACAAGAATATTATCGGGATGCTCTACACCGGTATATTAGAAGCGAAATACCGGGACATGAAGCTGCAGACCACCTGGCTGTTTCTCGGCATCACCACGCTCGGCATGGTCATCGCGTTCTTCATCTCCTTCAGCCTGGGACAGAGTATCATCCGGCGGATCCGTATCCTCAAGCAGGCAACCGAGGCCATATCTTCCGGGAATCTCGAATACCAGCTTCCTCCCGGCAGTTCCTCGGGATTTGACATGCTCGACGAGGCCTTCAACAACATGGCAAAATCGTTGAAGGACCGTGATGACAGACTGCAGCAGGCGTTCCAGCGTATCACGAGAACCGAACGCCTCGCCTCCCTCGGACAGATGGCTGCGGGTGTGGCCCATGAGATCAACAATCCCCTGGGGGGAATCCTGCTCTATTCCAACCTCGTACTCGAGGAGATGACCGATGACAATGCTTCACGCGAGAACATGGAAAAGATCATATACCAGACCGACAGGTGCAAGAAGATCGTGCAGAACCTGCTCGATTTTGCCCGTACCCCATCGGGGGATATGGTGAAGCTGTCCATAAACAATGTCATCATGACCTCATTGAACCTGGTGAAGGATCAATCCATGTTCCTCGGCATAGAGGTGGAGACGAACCTCGCAGAGAATCTCCCCGAGATCAGGGGCGACATATCCCGGCTCGAAGAGGTCTTTCTCAATCTGTTTATCAATGCCGCCGATGCGATGGAGGGCGACGGGGTTCTCAGGATATCCACACGGCTGTCCAGCACGAATTCCATCAAGATATACATCTCGGACAACGGCAAGGGCATTGACAAGGCATACCTTCCCCATATCTTCGAGCCCTTCTTCACCACCAAGGACCCCGGCCAGGGGACAGGACTCGGACTTTCCATCACCTACGGGATAATACAGAAGCACAACGGATTGATAGATGTGGAGAGCAAACCCGGTGAGGGAACGACCTTTATCATTACCCTGCCGCCACATCTCGGGTCGACAGAGTCTCAGGAAAACAGCAAACCGAAAAAAACCGAGGGAGCGAGTATTGGCTAAATCAAAGACAGTGAGAACATTGATCATCGATGATGAAGAGTCCATCCGTGATGCGTGCCAGCAGATTCTCACCCGTTTGGGACACGATGTGGCAAGCACCGGCGATGCCATTGCCGGCTACGAGATGGCGCTTACCGACACGTTTGACCTGATACTGCTCGATCTGCGCATGCCCAAGATGGAGGGTCTCGATATACTGAAAAAACTGAAGGAAGACTCAGGCATTGCTGCAAAGATCATCATCATAACCGGTTATGGGACTATCCAGCTCGCGGTTGAGGCAATGAGGCTCGGTGCCATAAATTTCCTCACCAAACCCTTCAGCGCCACCGAACTGAAAAAGGCGATAAAAGACTCTCTGGAAAAGAGAGAGGACGAAGCGTCTCCAGACACGCTGACCATGCTTATCGGCAACAGCGATTACATGGTGGAACTCAAGGATACCATTCAGCGCGTCGCCAAGACCGATTCCACGGTCCTCATTACCGGGGAGAGCGGAACCGGCAAAGAGCTTGTGGCCCGAACCATCCACAATCTCAGCAAACGTTCGGACAAGCCCTTTGTCCCGGTGGACTGTTCATCTCTCGTGCGCAATCTCATGGAGAGTGAATTGTTCGGTCATATAAAGGGTGCCTTCAGCGGAGCGACGGAAAATCGCGAGGGCCGCTTCCAGACAGCAGATCAGGGGACCCTCTTTCTTGACGAAATCTCGAACATCAGTCTTGATATCCAGGCAAAACTCCTTCGGGTTATCCAGGAACAGGAAGTGCCGAGGGTGGGAAGCTCTGTCCCGGAAAAGGTGGATGTGAGGCTCATTACCGCAACGAACAGGGATCTCAGGAGCGAGGTCAAGTCAGGCGGGTTCAGAGAAGATCTGTTCTACCGCATCTCCGTGGTTCCGATCCATATCAGTCCGCTCAGGGAACATCGATCCGACATATTAACCATTGCCCAGCATTACCTCGAGATATACAGGATCAAACACAACAGCACCGCACGGCGCCTCTCTTCCGAGGCCATGAAATCACTGAATTCATACAGCTGGCCGGGTAACATCCGTGAGTTGAAGAATACCATTGAACGGCTGTGCGTCCTGTGTGATCATGAAGAGGTGACCTTGTCCGATATCCTCTACTACGGTCAGGACACAAAGGCAAAGGCCCCTGTCATCGACCCGTTCTCAGGCAAGATGACCCTGGTGGACGTGGAAAAGGAACATATCGAAAAAGCACTCCAACACTTCAACTACCAGATCAACAAGACGGCGAATTTTTTAGGGATCGACAGAAAGACCCTGAGAACCAAGATCCGCACCTACGGCATCGAGATGAACAACAAGGACTGATCAAAAA
>DAISYU010000013.1:18936-21682 GCA_036825155.1 Thermodesulfobacteriota bacterium
TCTTTTCCCAGCACTCCAGTACTCCAGCCTTTCCCAGGGCACTCCATGGGGTTATCTTCCTCATATGCGGGGAGTTTTTCCCCTCACAAAGCATCTCCGGCCTGAACTGAATATATTTTAGCATTATAATTCAATAGGTTATATTATGGCATCGACCTTGCTTTTATATAATCACTGACCAAGAAAGGAGGGAGAAAACATGGAATCAAAAAAGAAGATACTGCTTATAGACGATGACAAAGACTTTTTGATGGCAACCAAGCTGATCCTTGAGAAAGGCGGTTACGAGGTATTCCTGGCAGAAGACGGCAAGAGCGGCGTGGAAACGGCAAAGTCAGTCAATCCGAACCTTGCGATTATTGATATGATGATGGAAACCTGGAGTGAAGGTTTCAATGTCGTCTCCCAGCTGCGGACGTCGGAAACCGGCAAACAGATCCCGCTCATCATGCTTAGTGCAGTCGATCTGCAGGGTCCGTATCAGTCTTTTGAACCGCCTGAGGAGCTTCCCACCGTGGATATGGTTCTCCACAAACCCATCAAGGCTGATGAACTGCTCAAGCATATAGGAAGACTCCTGGAGAAATAACTGATGAATCAGCACAGTGCTGCTGCGCGCATTCTTATCATAGATGATGAAGAATCCATCCTTGATGGATGCAGACAGGCCCTCGAGAAGTCAGGCTATTCGGTGATCACGACATCAGTGGGGCAGGAAGGCATCAGGCTCGCACGGGAGAACAAACCCGAAGTGGCCTTTGTCGATCTGAAGATGCCCGGTTGCTCAGGCATGGATATTATTGATCTTCTTTCAAAAGACCTGCCGGACATAGTGCTGATCGTGATCACCGGTTATGCCTCGATTGTATCCGCAGTGGAGGCAATGAAGAAGGGTGCGTATGATTATCTCCCGAAGCCTTTTACCCCAGATCAGATCAGGGCGGTTACAAAGCGTGGACTGGAGCACCGGTCTCTCAAGATAGAGGCGGACCGGCTCAGGGCGGAAAAAGAATACATGGAAAAGAACTTCATCACCTTTGTATCACACGAAATGCGCTCACCGCTGGTGACCATACAGCAGTACATCGAAACCTTAAAGGTCATTGCAGGGGATTCTCTCGGCAAAGATGTCTATGATATCATAGATAGATGCGACAAGCGGATTCAGAACCTCCAGGATCTTGTGGAGCACTGGCTCGACCTCTCCCGTATAGAAAACGGGACATTCTCAGAGACAAAAGAACCCCTGAACATGGTGAACATCCTCGAGAAAAGCATGGAGGAAATGGGCCCCCTGTGCCAGCGAAGAAAACTCGATCTGAGGGCTGATCTCAAGAACGATCTCCCCAGGATAATGGGGGATCAGGAAAGCCTTATGCGGGTATTCAGCAACATAATCGGAAATGCAACCAAGTACACCCCGCCAGGCGGTATCATATCCATTGGTACCGACTACGACGACTATTATCTCTATGTCAGCATATCCGATACCGGCAGCGGCATTCCCCAGGACAAACTCCCCTTTATCTTCGAACCGTTCTATCGGGTAAAGGGAAAGGAAGAGAGACAGCGCGGCTCCGGTCTTGGGCTGACCTTCAGCAAGAAGATCATGGAGGCGCATGAAGGCAAGATAGAGGTTACATCCAAGGAAGGTGAAGGCACCACCTTTATTTTGAAATTCCCCAGGTTATACGAACTATAAATCCTACTCGCTTTTGCCCTTGTCCCCTTCCCAGGGTCTGGTATTGTCGAGTAGATATTCAGAGGAGTTATTCACCATACACTCCCCGCACATATGCACCATCTTCATACTGTTTATATTTCTGACGATGAACAGCTTTCTCGAATTCTCACTGCACAGGAAGCACCTGTCGGAAATGTCTTTTTCATGGAATTCATAGCATTTTTCATCAAGATATTTACACTTCATACGTACACCTCTTGAGAAAGACTCTAGCACAGAAGAAATCGTATATCAACATGGTCCGAACATGGCGTTGTCCATTCCGGATCCTTTCATAAAAGATTTAGGCTGGACAGCCACGCCCCGGGCATATTACAGAATCAGGCATACCAGGTCTGCGTGAGGTGTGCCGTGAAAAAATACTGGAATCTTCTTAACTCGAAACAGATATACGAGAATCCGATAGTCTGTCTGAGACAGGACAGGTATCACTTCCTGCTAAACGACATCATTAAAGACTTCACCGTCTTCGAATTCGGGGACTGGGTAAACATCATACCCATAACCAAAGACGGCCATATCGTCATGATACGCCAGTGGCGCCATGGTGTTCAAAGGGAATGCCTGGAAATACCAGGGGGCCTCATCTCCGGTGAAGACGCTGACCCCCGCACTGCCGCTGTAAGAGAAATGCAGGAAGAGACCGGCTACCATAGCGACAACGTCATCCATATCGGCACCGTGGAGCCGAACCCGGCAATCCAGACGAACAAATGCCACACGTATCTCGCAGCAGATGCATACCTGAATGCCAGGCAGAATCTTGACCCAACCGAGGCCATCACAGTGGAACTGGTAAAAAAGGAACAGGTCTACCGCATGATAACCTCAGGAGAGATAACTCACGGTCTCGTTGTCGCAGCCTTTGCATACCTGATGCTGTATGAAAAAGATTCTCTGGGCATAAGGCATTAGGCGATGGCCGATAGGAACAAAAGGGGCTGGAGTTGTGGTGTTCATATCTACTGGAGTACTGGAGTGCTGGCGTATTGGAAAAAGACA
>DAISYU010000013.1:21782-48178 GCA_036825155.1 Thermodesulfobacteriota bacterium
TAATCGCGGCGTAAGCCGCTCCCACAGAATTTATTTCTATACCAAAGCAAAATCGGGTTTAACCCTTCCCTGCTTTCATCCACAACGTTGCAGCAGCATTTCCGAATGCGCCGCACAGCGCTGCAAGGCCATATGTTGCATCTAAGTAATCCGTTTTCATGATAGAGTTCAGGGTCACGATAATCCGCGCACCGGACTCCCCAAGAGGATGACCGAGGGCCAGGCCTCCTCCCCACACATTTACATGTTCGAACGGGGCATTCTCCGCGATACCGAGTTCCCTAAGACATGCCAGCAGCTGTGATCCGAAGGCCTCGTTTATTTCCCAGAGATCGATATCCCTCACTGCAAGCCCGGTTCTCGCAAGGAGTTTCCTTATGGCATATACCGGACCGATACCCATCATGGTGGGATCGCACCCGGCCATTGTGCCGTTTACGTATTTGAGATGGTATGAAAGACCTAGTTCATCCGCCCTGTTCCGGTTCATAAGGAGAAGAGCACAGGCACCGCTGGTAACCGGGGACGATACCGCTGCAGTAACCACCCCGTCTTCCCGTATCAGGGGTTTCATGGCTGCCATTTCCTCCAGGGAGATATCGTCCCTGATCCACTGATCCCTATCAACGACAACTTCTGTACCGTCCTGATCAAAACCCTTGAGAGGGACTATCTCATCAGAGAATTTGCCCTGATCACGGGCCAATGCTGCATGCTTGTGGCTCCAGTAGGCGGCATTCTCGGCATCGATCCTGGATATCTTGTAATGCCGGGCAATCTTCTCGGCAGTAGCCTCCATGGGCATCTCGTGCATGGGGTATCTCCACATCAGTCTCGGAGGCGGTTCATAATCGTATGCAATGGGCACGTTCAGCATATCTTCCACAGCGGATGCGATAAAAATATCACCCTGAGAAGCAAGTATCGCCCTGGCTGCGTGTTCGACAGCTGCCATGCCCGATGGACACTGCTGGGCTATCCCGTTTGTTGCAACGGTCTCGGGAAGCCCGCTTGCAAGCCATGCAAGCCGGGCGATATCGTTCTGCATGCCGGCCTGATTTGCGCACCCGCAGTAAACCGCCTCGACATCATCAGGGCTGATCTGAGGGTTTCTCTCAAAGACAGCCTTGTACACAACTGTGAGCAGGTCGTCCGGCCGTGCCTTCCTGAACCACCCTTTTTCAGGGTGTGCCCTGGCATTGGCGGTCCTGACCCCATCTATGATCACACACTCCTGCATCGTAATCCCCCCCCTGCACGCTTCATCGCTTTATGCACGGCGCACAACAAGCATGTGTCTTTGCTTTTCGAAATCCGAAATGTTTTTCCTGGTGTCTAGCGCCTTACATCTCGAACCCAGGGTCCAGGTTCTTTATTCTGGCTTCTGACTACTGGATTCTGTTCTTTCACAATACTCCAGTACTCCATTACTCCATTTTCTCCCGCCCAGCTTGTCCGGACGTATTGTCAAGGCGTAGCCAAAGACGACGTGTCCGGCGTAGCCTTAGCGTAGACGGAAGCCTGAAGCCTGATGACTGGCGCCTTTTCTTACCCTATACCTTACACCTTGGCTTTTCATCTCAATGATCGTACAATTCCTGGATCTGCGTCTTGTACCTCTCGAAAACGACCCTTCGTTTGACTTTCAGTGTCGGGGTAAGTTCACCTGATTCTATGGTGAACGGGTTCTCCAGGATCTTGAAATACTTGACCTGCTCATACCTGGCAAGGGTTGCATTCACGGCATCCACCTGTTTCGTTATGAGTGCATTAACCTGAGGGTTATGTACCAGTTCGGCATTGTCTTCATAGGTGATGCCGTTCTTCTTTGCATACCTGCCCAGTTCAGAGAAGTCCGGAACAATGAGTGCAGAGAGATACTTTCTCCCGTCACCAACGAGACATGCCTGATCGATATAGGGCATGGTCACCAGGGCAACCTCGATGGGATGCGGGGCGATGTTTTTACCCCCTGAGGTGACAAAGAGGTCCTTTTTCCGGTCGGTGATCATGAGGAATCCCTCTTCATCGAACGAGCCGATATCCCCTGTCTTGAACCAGCCGTCTTGAGTAAAAGCGTCTTTTGTCTCATCGGGCAGCTTCCAGTATTCCTTGAAGACCTGGGGACCTCGTACCAGCACCTCTCCGTCAGGTGCGATCTTTTCCTCTGTCCATAAAACCGGCCTGCCTACAGTCCCGGGCTTGACCCTGAGCTTGTAGAGTATAGTGGAATAACAGATTCCGAGCTTTATGGAATCTATGGGATTAGCATAGGGAGATATGCCCTGAGCCTGTTTCGTCACCATGATATCCGTGGTCATGTTCATGATCCGGTCATGGAATTTCTGGTACAGGCGCCCATGGTTCCCGTTCTCGATGATTTCAGGTTGGTTGAAATTGATGATCGGAGAGGTCTCGGTGAGCCCGTAGCCTTCGCTCAGCTGGATATTCAGGGCTCTGAAAAAGGTGCACACCTCCTTGGAGAGCTTACCCCCGCCAGATGCTGCCATAACGAGCCTGTCCATCCCCATCATCTTCTTCAGCTTGTCAAAGACAAACCTGTTGGCCAGACCAAACATGTTCAGATTGAGAAGAGACACCCTCTTGCCCTGGGCCATGGCATCCACATATATCTCGCCTTTTTTCATAGCCCAGTTGAACAGGGCCCGATACACGGGCTTCTGCCTCGATATCGAGGACTGGATGATGTCGTAGGTTTTCTCGAAAAACCTGGGAATGGAGGTGATGACATTCGGCCTGATCTCCAGGAGATCCCGTGCAATGGTGTCATAGCTCTGCGCGAACGCCAGCACCCCGCCGAAATACAGCCCGGCCACATGGTAATCGGTGGTCCTGCCATAGGAATGGCACAACGGCAGATGAACCAGTGAAACAAGGTGCAGGTCTTTTTCCTTCTGCCGAACCATGAGCTCGGACCGTGTGCTCTGGATAATATTGGAAATGAAATTACTGTGGGTAAGGACTACACCCTTGGGTTTTCCGGTCGTTCCCGAGGTATAGATGATTGAGACCGTGTCTTCGGGGATCACCCGCTGTATCCGTTCCTCGACATCTGCGCATGCAACCTCTTCCCCTTTTTTCATGACCTGACCGAAGGTAAAAACCCCTTTCACCTTCGGCCCGTTCCAGGGACTCATGAGGATGATCGGAACCTTGTTCAGAGCATTATCCGTCTTCCGGATCTCGAGAATCTGCTCCGCCTTGTCTCTGGTGGATACAATGATCATCTTTGCCTGGCTGTCCCTGATCATGTAGGTGAGTTCTTCATGACTGACGGTGGGATAGAGCGGGACACCAATCGCTCCGCATGCCTGGATCGCCTGATCCGCTATGATCCATCTCGGCCTGCTTTCCGCGAAGATAACGGCTGTATCACCCCTGTTAAGCTTAAGAGCGATAAGACCCCGGGCCAGATCAAGAACCTCCTGACGCGCCTGCCTCCAGCTGATGGCATGGAACTCATCGGCGGGTGCCCCATGAGCATCGAACTTCCCCATGAGAAAAGTATGTCCGTCGCCGTAGCGTAAAGCCTGGTTATGGAACATGCCGCACAGGGTATCGTCTCTGTATGCCATATAACCTCCAATCAATATATTCATAGTAAACAAAACAGCTTGCTGTCTTAAAATCCCCTGCTCTCTCGAGAAGGAATCCTATGGAAGAATACATGCAATTGCGCCCTTGTCGATATTGCCTGCTTATGGCCTTATCTTACCCCAAGAAAACGACCATGGGCTCAATTCTTATTTATTATTCTAATATTAAAGACATTTCGTGAAATTGCAACTCTTTTCCTCATCAATCCTTCGTGTGCCAGTGATTGTCTCTGCAGATTCACGCTATCTCATGTAAGGCATTGAGAATACATCCATACAATAAATTTTCCTTGTAGAGAACACTCAACTGAACGTATAATACTTCCAAGCCCAAGCTATGAGGAGGAACACGTATGGCCGAGGAAAAGAAACTGATCGGAAAGGTGACTCATTACTTCGGGAAAATCAGTGTTGCCGGTATCGAATTGAGCTCTCCGCTCAAGGTTGGGGATAAAATCTCCATAGAGGGTGCAACATCGAATTTTGAAGAAGAAATAGTCTCAATGCAGATCGACAATAATGTAGTACCCGAGGCAAACGCAGGAGATCTCATCGGTATCAAGGTAAAGGAGAAGGCGCGAGTCGGCGATGATGTGTATCTGGTAAGCTGATTCGATATATATTCACACGAAATTATCAAGGCTTCTTCATACCTGAGCGCTGCTCACATGGTTTGTGTGCCCGGATGCTCCCGTGCAGCTGAAGACGCAGTCATTACATGAGACGGCGTTGGATTGCCTGTTCAGACAGATCAGCGCCGGGGAAAACACTAGGGGCAGATTTTGTCCTTAGCACATCACTTCTTGACTGCATCTGTTTCTGCCGGTTCAACCTCAACAGTCACCTTCACCGTCGGATTCTGACCGTTCTTGAACCGGACTTCCGGGGGTGAGATGAGCCGCACTTCGTATGTTGTTGTCTGTACCACCTTGCTCAGATCAACAGGCTCCGTATTGATCACTATCTTGTCCCGGTCCTTTATCATTTTCCGCGGGGCCTGAACCTGCACCACCTCGGGACTAACCAGGATTCGTTTGAGTTTCAGGTTCTTCGGGAGCGATTCGGTTGTCTTGACATGGTAAGGCACATCAACAGGGTAGAGCTTGTAGGCACTTATGTTGATGGTTTCCGGCTGAATCTTTACCAGTGACAGGTTCGATGGAATCTTTATCGTGTCGCTGGAGAGCACAATTTCCTGTTCCCCTTCCTTAAGGGATGAAAGGTCTACGGAAATGGTAAGGGTTGACGGGTCAAAGAGATCAAAGGCCTGGGATGGTCCCGTGAGGGTAACTGTCGCCTGCTTGTCACGGACCCCTTCGATTTCCCATTCCTGCGATATCTTGCGGTATTCAATGGGCACCGGGAAATCCCGCTGTATGGATTCCTTCTGGTATCCGAAGGCAAACCACAATCCCAGGGCAAGCGTCAGGGCAACAGCCTTCTCGAAGGTGTTCTTCCGTACCCAGTGGTAGGGCAGCTGCTGGCGTTGAATCGGGACTTCCTCTTCATAGAATCTCTTTATCACGTAGTTGAGATCATGAGCATTCTTCACATACCTGAGTTTTCCCTCTCGGGCAACGGCAATGGAACCATGTTCTTCCGATGCCACTATGCACAGTGCATCACAGCGCTCCGTCAAACCCAGTGCAGCGGTATGGCGAAGCCCGAATTTCCCGAACTTCTTGGTTTCAAGCGAGAGCGGGAGATGGCATCCGAACTTTTTCACACGGCCGTTGTCAATGACCACCGCCCCGTCATGCCCAATGGAATGCTTGTCAAAAATACTTGCCAGCAGCGGCTGGGTCAGGATGCCATCGAGATCATAGCCCCCCTTGAGATGGCGTTCAAGCGGGTCTCTTCCCTTCAGGACGATAATGGCCCCGATCTTTTTCAGAGCAAAGTCGGTCATGGTCTCGACAATAACACTTGTCTCTATGGGCACATCTTCCTGATTGTTTTTTTTCTGTGTCTTTCGTATGGACCCCCATGTTGCAAGACGCTCGAGATACCTGCGGATATCCTCCTGGAAGATCACGACAAGCGCAATAAGAAGGATGGCAAAGAAACCCTGGAGCACCATGGAGGTGAGATACAGGTGAAACAGCCGTGCAAAGATATAGATGGCACCAAGCAGGCTTATTCCCACAAAGACAAACCGGGATGCCGTATTCTTGAACCAGATAAAGGCAACATAGATCAGGATAGTGATAATGAGTATATCGAAAAAATCCTGAATCCTGAAACTGCTGATCATGGATCCGATACTATCTAGAAACACAGGATTGAACATGCCCCCTTTCCATCAATTCAGGCTCTGGTTTTTCATGGGCAATTAAGCGTATTCTCCTTTAAGACTAAAACACTCTTTCATGAACAATCAAGAACCACATAACAATATCGTCTATTACTCTATATATCGTTAACCCATATCATGGCTTATGCTGTCATTATCTTCGAAAATACGATCCCTTCACCTGTGTGTGCTTTTACCCAGATATGGCATGAATTTGCAAGATGGAAAATATTAAAACCCAAACAACATCAAAATCCTCATAGTTGCAGCTCAAAGTCCCTGTGTCCGGCAAAATGGTGCGATACAATCACGAGCCCTGCTTGTCGTTTGTGATGCGTTGGCGTATGAGCTTTTTTACAAAAACTTCCTCTCGTTCCATTTCCTCGAGCCTGTCGGATATGTATTTCTTTGCCTCCTCGTGCTGCGGGATAAAGATCTTCTCCAGGGCATTGACGCGGCGCTGCACCTTTTTCAGCTCACGCGAGAGCATGATGATGGTCTTGGTGATACCCGCATATTCAACCAGCAGTTCAAGAGCCCTTGCCGATCGTTTCTTTGCCTCGTCGTATGATGCCGTGGTGCCTGAAAGGCTCATGGTTATTCCCGGTCGTTTGAGACTCAGCCTGAATCGCGAAAGCCGCAATCCCATGAACCTGGGAGTCTCCATGTGAAGGTAATAGCCTCTTTTCTCCGAGCAGCTCTTCATGGTCAGGGAGTCTGATCCCATATCGAGGGCCGCCCTTCGGTATGCTTTATAGAGTTCATGTATCCTGCTTAAAAGCTCAGCTTCGATCCGCTTGATTTCCCCGATATGCCTCATGATCTCGATGGCCAGGATCTCCCGCTTCTGGTTGAGGAGGTCGTATCCCTCATATGCGAAGGAAAGATCATCCTTGAGCCTTCTCAGTGATGATTTGGTGGGTGGGAGTTCTATCTTTGGCATCAGACCGGATCATCCTCCGGGATATAGTAGCGTTGGATGTCTTCCCTGTTGATTCGGTAGAGCTCGTCTTTCGGCAGCACTGAGAGCATCCGCCAGCCTATCTCCAGGGTCTGCTCGATTGATCTGTTTTCCTCTTCACCCTGGCGCAGAAACTGCTCTTCAAACGCCGTGCCGAATCTCAGGTAAATCCTGTCAAGCTCGGAGAGTTCCTCCTCCCCAACAATGGCGGCCAGCGAGCGTATACGCTTGACCTTTGCATACGAGGCAAAGAGCTGTGCTGCGACCTGCGCATGGTCATCCCGCGTCCTGCCATGCCCGATGCCGTCCTTCATCAGTCTCGAAAGTGAGGGCAGGCCTGCTATGGGAGGGTATATTCCCTTGTTGAACAGCTCCCGTTCCAGGACGATCTGTCCCTCGGTGATATACCCGGTCAGGTCAGGAACCGGATGGGAGATATCGTCACTCGGCATGGTGAGTATGGGAACCTGGGTGATGGAGCCCTTATGGTCCTTCAACCTGCCCGCACGCTCGTAGATAGATGCAAGGTCGCTGTAGAGGTATCCCGGGTAACCCTTCCGGGAAGGCACCTCCCCCCGAGAGCTGGAAAGCTCGCGCAGGGATTCGCAATAGTTCGTCATATCCGTGAGGATTACGAGCACGTGCATACCCTCTTCGAAGGCCAGGTGCTCTGCCAGCGTCAGTGCAACCCTGGGGGTGATCAGACGCTCGATGGAGGGGGCATCGGCAAGGCTTAAGAAGATGGCGGAGTGGGTCAGTACCCCCGACTCCTCGAGAGAATCGATGAAAAATCGTGCCACATCGAACTTCACGCCCATGGCAGCGAAGATGACGGTGAACTCCTCCTGGGCTGTCAGGATCCTGGCCTGTCGTGCTATCTGTGCGGCTATCGTATTGTGCGGCATGCCGCTCCCAGAGAATATGGGGAGCTTCTGCCCGCGGATGAGGGTATTCATTCCATCGATGGCGGATATCCCGGTCTGGATGAAATCCCTGGGGTATTCCCTGCTCCACGGGTTGATGGGCAGGCCGTTCACGTTCATCATACTCTGTGTGATCACCTGCGGTGCACCGTCGATGGGACGGCCCAGGCCGTCAAAGACCCTGCCGAGCATATCCCGGTCGACGGGGATTTCCAGAGATTTTCCTACGAAGGTGATCCTCATCCCTTTCACCGAGAGTCCGCTCGTGCCCTCGAAGACCTGGACCACGGCCCTATCCTCGTCCACTTCAAGGGTCTGTCCGATACGTATCTCCCTTGAATCGTCGCGGATCTCCACGATCTCGCCATACCCGATACCACTGACTCCCTCGACGAAGATGAGCGGGCCTGAAATCCCGGAAAGGGTCGTATATTCTATTTCCGCAGACATTCTCACACCTCTGTCAACGACGCTTTAAGCGATTCAAATCCCTGTGCAAGCCGCTCACCGAACTCGTCGATGAGCCCGGGCTGATTGTTTGGGACATCGGATTTGAGGCGAACCACCTCGGAGACCGCTTCCAGCGCCGCGATCTCCTTGACGGGAATCCCGGCCTGCACAAGGTCTCTCCCCTTCCTGTAGATGCCGAGTATGATCTTCAACAACCTGATCTGCTTGTCAGGGCCGCAGTACTTGTCGATGGGGTCAAACGAGTTCTGCTGGAGAAACGCATTCTTGATCATCTCTGCGATAAAGAGCGTGAACTGTTGAGGCGGAGGAAGGGCATCGGTCCCCACGAGTTTTACCACCTGCTGGAGGTTGTTGTCCTCCAGCAGGATTCCCATGGCCTCGTTTCTCACCGAGAGCCATTTCTCATCCAGGGTGTTCCACCAGTCTTCCACATCCTTGAGGTATTCCGTATAGCTGTCGATCCAGCTGATGGACGGGTAGTGCCTGGCATCTGCAAGGATCTTGTCCAGGGCCCAGAAGCACCGCACAAACCGTGTGGTGTGCTGGGTTACGGGCTCGGAAAAATCACCACCCGGAGGGGAAACCGCACCGATAATGGTTATGTCGCCTTCGCCGCCCGACATGGTCTCCACGAGCCCTGCCCTTTCGTAGAATTCCGCCAGCCGGGTGGCCAGGTACGAAGGAAATCCCTCCTCGGCAGGCATGTCTCCGAGCCTGCTGGAAAGCTCACGCAGGGCCTCGGCCCATCTCGATGTGGAATCTGCCATCACGGCCACGCTGTAGCCCATGTCCCGGTAGTACTCCGCAATTGTCACCCCGGTATAGATGCTTACCTCCCTGGCAGGTACCGGCATGTTCGAGGTGTTCGCGATCATGACCGTACGTTCGATCAGCGGTCTTCCGTTCCTCTCGTCAATAAGCTTCGGGAAATCGGTGAGCACATCGGTCATCTCGTTGCCTCGTTCACCACATCCTATGTAGACGATGATGTCTGCATTGCACCACTTTGCCAGGGCGTGTTGTGTCATGGTCTTGCCGGTGCCGAATCCGCCGGGTATTGCGGCGGTCCCCCCCCGTGCAATGGGAAAAAAAGTATCTATGATGCGCTGTCCGGTCACCAGTGGGATGGTGGGCTTCTTTTTGTTCCTGTTGGGCCTCGGCATCCTCACCGGCCAGTATGCCGCGAGTTTGCCCCGGTATGTGCCGGCAGCCCTTTCGATGGTATATACCTCGTCTTCTATGGTGTAATTACCGGCATCGACAATCCAGCTCAATTTGCCCGCAACACCCGGGGGAACCAGCACCTTATGCACGACGAGCGGGCTCTCGACAATCTCTCCCAGCAGATCTCCCTGCTTCACCTCGTCCCCGGGGAGTATCCGGGGGGTGAATTCCCATTTCTTCTCCATATCGAGAGGGGGCAGTTTTATTCCCTTTCTGATATAACTTCCGCAGACCTGAGATATCCCTACCAGGGGCCGCTGTATGCCGTCATAGATATTTGCGATGAGTCCCGGCCCTAAAAGAACGGACAGCGGCCTGCAGTCCGAGATCACCTCATCCCCGGGCTTTAACCCGGTGTTGTCTTCGTATACCTGTATGATGGTTATTTCATCAACAAGCCGGATAACCTCTCCAATGAGCCTGTCCGGGCCGACCTCGGCAATATCGAACATCCGTATGCCCTGCATGCCCGATGCCCTGACGATGGGCCCGTTTATCGAGATAACTTTACCCGTGATTGTTTGCGCCATGTCACCTTCATTGCCTCCTAATAGGCAAGGCCCCTTTCCTTCAGTATCAGCACAACCTCCCGGCGGATAGCCGGGGATTTTCTGTAATAGATTCTCTCTATGGTGGAATTGAATATACGGCCGCCTGCTGCATCACGGACAATACATCCACCCCAGACAATTGTGTCGTTATTTGATATGGCCACTTCCGGTTTCTTCCCTTTATCCTTAACTGCAGCCATTAACTCTTCACGAAAGACAAGGTCCTCTTTCTTAAGTCCCACCTCTGCCGAGCCATTGATCTTTTCCAGTGCATCGCGAATGGCATCAATGAGGAAGTTCTGGTACCGCGCATCTTGACGAATCCCCTTGACCGCCTCGTCCACGATACTGGTGATGAATTCCTCGACAACACGAAGCTTGTTTTTCCTGCGCTCGACAATACCTCTGTTTTTCAGTTTGAATACCTCCTGATGGATGCGTGATCGTGTCTGCTCCTCGATCTTGTCCTCAAAGGCAGCGATCTCGGCATCACAGGCGGCATCGAGCTCTTGTATGCGGGCAGCCTCTTTGTCTTTGATGGCCTGTATGGCGCTGCGGGATTCCTCCCATATCGAGTTTTCCAACGGGGTCCTGTCCATAACAACCCTTTCTCTATCATCAAAGGGCGATCCCCAGTGCCTCGGCAATAAAGGCCACTTCGGACTTGATCAAACCCTTTGTATCGTCTATGCCCGGGACCTCGATGATCACCGGACCGAGGTTGCTCAGGTTTATTTCCATGATCCGCTCAGTAAGATCCTCGGCGAGTTCATTGGTGATGACCACGATACCTGCGTCCCCTTTTGCCACCACCTCTTCCAACCGTGACAGTGACTGGTCCTTTGCGCATACTACTCCGGTCACGCCGGCGAGACGCAGAGAACTCACCGTATGCATGTCTCCTATGATGTAGATCTTTTTCATGTCAGATCTTGTTCAAAATCATGATGGCAATGATGAGTCCGTAGATGGCAATACCTTCGGCCAGGCCGATAAAGATCAGCGCCCTCCCTGCAAGCTCGGGCTTCTCGGTCACTGCGCCGATCCCTGCTGAACCTATCCGGGCGACGGCGTAGGCGCTCGCAATGCAGGCAAGACCCACCGCCAGGGCCGCCGCGATGTATCCCATCCCGGTCCAGTCCCCATTCTGCTGGAGAACAGCCGCCTCTGCTTGGGCGGCATATATCGCCTCAGGCAACAACACCCAGCCGGTTAACACGAGAAAAACACCAAACGACCACCTAAGCGTATCTCTGGTCATCCTACACCTCCGATGTTTTTGCCTTTAAGGTGAACGGACTGAATGCAACACCGTCCCCCTTGAAAAACTTGCTGAAGAACTCATAGTATTCGAGCCGCATGGACTGGATGGCGCAGACAAGCCCTTCCAGGCCGATGATAAAGATATTTCCTGTAATGATGATGGCGATGGCACCTGCAGATTTCATTGCAGGGTCCACCATGCCTGCAAGTGTATAGGTAACGATACTCAATCCTGCATGAGACAGCGCAAATGCCCCTACCCTGATGAACGAGACCGTGTTTGCCAGCATGCTTATCCCTATTTCCATAATCTCCACAAACGTCTCTATCGCGTATTCGGTCATACTCTGCGGTCGTGGTTTCCTGAAAAGCACATGCCCGAGAATACCGCGCAGACAGAAAACAACAAAGGGAACGGCTATAAGAACAGAGACTTCTGATACCTTCGGGCCTTCTCCTGTCTGCAGATATCTCATGGAAAAGAACACGATTGCTGTGTATGGTATGAGTACGGCAAGGCCTTTCTCCTCAAAGAGTGCCTGGGTATACCGCGAAGCCAGGAAGTTGTTTATGATGTTGACGCACAGGCCTGTGACAATAATGAACACCCCCATCAATATGGTGATGGAAAACAGGCGCATGATGTTCTCCATGGGATGAAACCACACCGCAGGGATGATATGCTCACTGGAAAAGACGCTTCCGTAGAGCACACCGCACAGGGCAGCACACAAACCGCATGCAATGAGGATCCCTCCCGCCTGTGAAAGCTTGGAATCCCTGCCCCCGCGCTTTAGAGCAATCCATCTGAGAAGGACGCCGCACAGAAAAAGCACAAGCCCCTGGCCGAGATCGCCGAACATGAGGCCGAACATGAGGACAAAGGTCACGGCAGTAAGTGCAGTGGGATCAATCTCGGAGTTGGCAGGGGTGCCTATGGCCTCTACGAGAAGCTCGAACGGCTTCAAGAGCCTCATGTTTCTCAGACGCACCGGGGCCTGCGGGTCCCGCGTATCTGAGATGGTTACCATGAACCTGTCCCCGCATATTCCCTGGAGAAGTGTATAGAGCCTGTCTTTATCAGCTACATCCATCCAGCCTGTTATGAACATGGCCCTGGAGGAGAAGGCGGACATCTTCAGCGCGCCAAGGACCTCTTCATAGCCCCGGTAAGCACTGTGCATGTTTATCAGAACCGGGATCATCTTCTCTCTGAGGTCCTCGATATATGCATCCAGGCTCCTTATTCTTTGCTCCAGCATCTCTTTGCGATGTTCGGAGCCATCGGCCGTATGCTTGCGGACATCATCCGACAGGTCGGTAAAGCCATGGTGGTTGAGGAACGCAAGCATGGAGCCGGCATCTCGTGGCCGGGCAGTACCGAGAACATACCTGCCCTTCTTTTCCAGCACAAAGTCCTCACCTGAAGGCATCTCCCAGTCGGTATCTTCCACGCGGCCGAACACCATGGTTATCAGCCGGGCCGTGCTGAGCTTGCCGGGATCGACACCCATGTTCTTGAGAATCTGCCGGTACGATATGCGCCTTAACGTTGCGTCCAATGACTCCTGAAGGCTGGTGCGAAGCCTCAGCACCCGCTCTATGGTGCTTCTTGTCCGTGAAACATAGGCGGCATCTCCTGCAGGATCCAGCATCTTTAATGCGAGGCCTTCCTTCCCGGGCCGGATATTCAGGGCATTCAGTGCAGTCTCGATGCCTGAGAGGATCTCACGGCTCGAGGTTTCTTCTTCCCGGTACTGTTCGTGCAGCACGCCTGATGCTTCGCTTTCTTCCATGCGAAAGAGATGGACAAAACCGGCTCTTCCAAGCTCCAGATAGACATCCTGGTAGAATATCCTTTCAAGAGCTATGGTCACCTTCCTGATATCCGATTTTACAAACATCGCAACCATCACACTTCAGAGATAATCCCTTCAAGAATCTCTCCTTCTGAAAGAGAAAATCTCACTCCTTCAATGATCCTAAACAGGTTCTTCACCTGATAGTACAGCAGCCACAGGTACGCCAGCACACAGTATACGGTGTGAAAGTCCTGGTAGAACATGGATGATACCCACCGGTAGTAGTACTGTTCAAGGTAGTACTCTGCATCCATGCTGGTCCTCGTCATTCCTGCAGGTCTGCTCAGTTGTGCAAGACGCACGCTCAATGCTTCCTCCACTATTTTTACCTGCGGCCATGCCCTGTCCCCCACAAGGAGGTGCAGGCTCGCAAGGTATCGTTCGATCACGTCGTCATCTTTGTGGTAGTACTCCTTGAGCCGGTAGTGCCAGACAAGCGTAATCACCGCTATCCTCTTGAGCATGAATTCTTCAAAGACCTTTTTCGCTTCCGGAGTTAACAGGTTAGACGATTCATGCAGGGATCTTAGTGCATACATATCTATGCACATCTCAAGGCGTTCATAGCCGGAGGTACGGGTGAACTCATCATCGAGGAACGCCTTTGCCAACAGGGCTTGTATTTCCTCAGACGTTTGAGTGTTTTGAAGCAGGCCTCTGCTAAGGGTTGCATACGGCCCGATATCATACCACTGCTCATGAACCTGTCTGCGGTATGCCCGCGCGAGGATAAGCTTTGCATTGGCCGTCTCGAACTGCCGGAGAAAGGCAATGAACAGCGGGGCATATACCTTTGCCGCCTCTGCAATGCTGACGATACCCTGGATCTGCTGGACAAAGACCATCTCCTTTGCCTCGATATAATCATGTGCCTGTGGGACCCTGGCAAAGATGGCTTCCTTGTCCCTTATCAGTGCCGCATAGTCCTCGAGCGATAAGAGACGGCTCTTCATGGCATATATCCTGGCATGAAGGTTTACCTCGTCCGCATAATGCTTCATCTTCGATCACCCTGACAGGAGGATTGATATGATCTTTTCCTTTATCTCCTGTTTCAGATCCGGATCCTGGACGAACCGTTCATTTTCTCTGTCCGCGGCGACAAATTCCGCCCGGGTCTGCTCTTCAGCCTCCTTAACAGCCTGTGCAAGCCTTTCTTTGCTTGCGGAGATGATTGCGGCGAATTCCTTTTCCTTTTTCTCATCAAGGCTGAGGCGGTATTGTTCGATCGTAGTTTTAGATTCACGCTCCGCCTTCTCGATCTCCTCAGAGCATTGCTTTTCAATCTCCACAATCCGTGTGATTACATCGGCCATGGCATAATACTCCGATCCTGGGCATCACATAGTATGCATCACAGTAATAATTATGATATGTTAGAGATCGTCCATGTCAACCCTGCGGGGGGATAATTCTGGATATGCCTGCATTTGATAACCGGGATAACAGCCGAGAACACAAACATGGCAGGATACAGACTGTTGGCTTTAGAAATCCCCTTGGGGTGCTGATAGCGAATACATTCTTTCCATATCAGTCCTGAACCCCGGAACAGAAAAGCCTACAGCCTTGTTTTTACTATAAATCATACGAATCTTCCCGGTTTTCCTTTTCATACCCAACGGAGGTGCAATACATGACCCTGTCAAAAAAGAATACGATACGATTATTCAGTTCCAGGACCTGCTGAAGCTCATATTCCGGGTCAATGACCTTTTTCTCGATGGCAAACAACCACAAATGCCTCTTGATGAGCATATGCACCATGAGCATCTCCGAGAGCGGGACACCCTCGATGTACTTCTGCCTGCCCAGTTCGATATAGTGTTCGATGATCTTTCCCTTGGTCTTTTCACCGCTCAGCCACGATATCAACATGCTGTACACATCATAGACCTGGCCATAGACTCTGCTCTGCCTCAGATCGCGCAGGTGCCTGGTCTCCTCGCGGGAGAGAATGTCGTTCATGATGCGCTGGGTCAACTCCTCTCCGCTCTTTTCAAGTATCGAGATCAACTTTCCTGCCAGCATACATCCTCCCGGAAAACAGCCTTTGCCTGTATACATGAAATTAATCGTGAAGCTGTATATTGCAAGTCCGAGCGCCCTCGCGTTTCTCCTGAAAGCATCATTTCATTTTCTCTCACCACCCGGCCACAATGAAGGATGATGAAGTGTCTGTTCTGTGAGACCTACATGCCTGAAAGTTTCAAGTTTTTATTCTGGATTCCGGATTCTGACTTCTATCTATCATATATTGCTGAGCCGGCAGTTTGTATGATACTGTGTTTTCATACATGGGGTCGATTAGAGACAACAACGGCATACAAGCCCGCTGCAGTCCGGGAGAGCGGAGTCCTGTGAGATATTATTCTGCTCTTCATCATGATGTCGCTGCATACACTGCAGTGCCTGATTTCATATGCAAGATATTCACACCGTCATCATGATATCATCTGAGATGATCCCATTTCCCAAGAGAAATTTCTTCAATACGGACACCCCTTTTTTTTAGCAGCCTTCCTTCCAGGTTTTCCATCAATACAACCATGAGAAAGGGGAAGCAATGCAACTGTCCTGTGAGTACAAAGCGCTGCTGGAAGAAAACAATAAGAAGGAATACGGTGAGAATTATCACCGGTTGAACTGGATAACAGTGAACGAGTCACAAAGGGCCGGTCAGGAAAGAGACGGGATTCTGTCTGCTCTTGGCACAGCTGTGAGCCTCAAATACAAACAGACCAAGCTCGACTGCACCAGGCTTTCTCCGGGCTGTGAAACCTGCGGAGCCGGAACCTGGTCGTGCCTGTTCATCAACGGGAAGTGCAACTGCAGCTGTTTTTACTGTCCCACGCAGCAGGATGATATCGGCGTACCCACAACAAATACGCTGCCCTTCCCCAGAACCGCTGATTATCTCGATTACATTGAAAGATTCGGGTTTAAGGGTGTCAGCATCAGCGGCGGCGAACCACTGCTCACGTTGAGTCTCACCCTGGAGTATATTGAAAAGATAAAAAAGAGGTTTGGTGAAAAAATCTACCTGTGGATGTACACCAACGGAACCCTCATAACCGAAGATATCATCCATAAACTGGAACAGGCAGGGCTCGATGAAATCCGCTTTGACATCGGCGCCACAAACTACCACCTGGAAAAGGCAAGGCTGGCTGTGGGGCATTTCAAACATGTCACAGTCGAGGTCCCGGCAATTCCGGATCACATCGATACCATGAAGGCTGCAATCCACGAGATGCACGAGATTGGCGTGCACTATCTGAACCTGCACCAGTTGCGGCTCACCCCGTATAATTTCAGCAACATCGCACAAAGGAACTATACGTATCTGCATGGGGAGAAGGTAACAGTCCTCGAGTCGGAGCTCACGGCACTGAGCCTCATCAGCTATGTTCATGAGAACAACATAGATCTTCCCATCAACTACTGCTCTTTCGTGTACAAGAACCGGTTTCAGAGAGCTGCAGCCCGCAGACGCAGCGCTGCCGTGATCAGGAAATCTTACGAAGACATCACGGAGCCCGGATATATCAGGCAGCTCTGCCTGAGAGGCGACGCCCCTGACATCAAAGAACAGAGCGAGAGATTCACCCGCCATGGGTTCGATGAGACGTTGTGGTCCAGGAGAGACGACCATGCGCTCTGCTTCAACGAATGCTTGTGGAAATATATTGACTTCACAAGGCTGCACGTGTCCGTCACTTATTACGAAGCCGTGATGCTTGGCTCCCACACCTATCGCAACCAGTTCATACAAATCGATCTGAACAGAAACCGCAAAATCGTTGTGGAGAGAAAACGGGTGAGTCAGGCGATGGACCTGACCCGTGGGGATGTGACCGCGTTTGAAGACCTGGCAATAAACCGCAGTGATGTCCCGCCGTCTTTTGAGAGCGGCACCATGCATGATATCTTCAAATATGAATGTATACCGTCAGGACTTCAGGAATATTTCTGACAGGTTCCTAGCATGCTCTCAAGGGCTCTTCACAGATTCTAAAAAGCCGGTACAGGGCCCTTTATTTTATCACCTCGGGCTTAGACTTTTCCGTCCGCGGCCTTATTATAATATGTATAGGGATGGCCCGTTACATGGGTCTTCCCATCGGCACTCGTCTCACAGAAGGTTGGTAAAAAAGATCAGAAAGGGAGGGAGCTTATGGCTGTTGCGACGGGAAAAAAGGTTACCATCGAGTATGTCCTCAGCCTGAAGGAGAACGAGGAGGAGGAAACGCACACGAACAAGAAGCGGCTGACCTTCATTCAGGGCTACCATCAGATAATCCCCGGGCTGGAAAAAGAGGTGGAGGGAATGGATGTGGGGGATGTCAAAAAGATCCAGCTGGAACCTGACGATGCATACGGACCTGTCATGGAGGATGTGATCATCCCGGTTGATAAGAAGAAACTGCCGCCCGGGGCGCGTAAAATCAACGCAAAGGTTCAGACAAAGAGGTCCGACGGAAGGATAATTCACGGGCACGTAAAAGAGATCAGGGATGACAAGGCCGTGTTGGATTTCAACCATCCTCTGGCAGGCAAGACTGTGATATTCCAGATAAAGATTGTCAAAATTCAATGATATCCATTTTGTTTTAATCTTTTAATCCTGTAGCAGGCCATTTTCTTATTACTATCATTTTGTTCGTCCCCCCCCCGGGGATGTCTGCGCCGATCAGAATCAGGGCAGCATCCATTTTTTCCTCTTCAGTCAGGCCGCTGACCCCGTTCACACTGCGTATATCCTCAGCATGAACAGTCATTGACAAAAGCCGCGGCATTTACTACGACACCATCAGCGGGAATAGTGGCAGCGGCCAATTAATCCAGGGCGCATTCTCAAGGCCCCTGAGAATGAAACCCTCAAAGGTTTTTGAAGAGGTATCGCAGAACTATCCTGAATACCGACGTAATCATGTATGGTATTGTATTGATGAGAAAAGGATGGAGCAGCAGCATATATGGAAAACATTCGTAACTTCAGCATCATTGCTCACATAGACCATGGAAAATCGACACTTGCCGACCGTCTGATCATGCGGACAGGGGTCTGCGACTTACGGTCATTCAAGGACCAGATGCTCGACAACATGGATATCGAGCGGGAACGGGGAATCACCATCAAGAGCCAGGCAATCACCCTGCCGTATCAGGCGAAGGATGGAAAGACCTACACCCTCAACCTCATCGATACCCCCGGCCATGTGGATTTTTCCTATGAGGTTTCCCGCTCGCTGGCATCCTGCGAAGGCGTGCTACTGCTTATCGACGCTGCACAGGGTGTTCAGGCCCAGACCCTCGCCAATCTCTACCTCACCATGGAACATGATCTCGAGATCATCCCTGTCATCAACAAAATAGACCTCCCGTCTGCGGATGTGGACCGCGTCATCGAGCAGATCGATTCGGAGCTGGGGCTCGACCCGGACACGCACCTCAAATGCTCGGCCAAGGACGGCACCGGCATAGATGATATTTTAGAGGCCATCGTGACTAGGGTCCCTCCGCCAAAAGGCGACGACAAGGCGCCGCTCTCAGCCCTGATCTTCGATGCACACTACGACTCGTTCCGCGGTACGGTCATCCACTGCCGCATCATGGACGGCACAGTGAGGACAGGCGATATCATCCGCTTCATGTTTAATGATGCCGTCTACCGGGTTGAGGAGACCGGACACTTCCTCATGACCAGGCAGAAGCGCAACCAGCTCAGTGCCGGTGAAGTGGGTTACATCATTGCTGGCGTCAAAACAGTCTCCGACGTGAGTATCGGCGACACCATCACCCTCGAGGATCGACCCTGCAATAAGCCCCTGCCGGGATTCAAGGAGGTCAAGCCGGTGGTTTTCGCCTCCATCTATCCCATTGCCTCGGACGACTACAAGGACCTGTCCGATGCCCTTGAAAAGTACAAGCTCAACGATGCGGCATTCATCTATGAGAAAGACTCCTCTGTTGCCCTGGGGCTGGGCTTCAGGTGCGGTTTCCTGGGTCTTTTGCACCTGGATATCGTGCAGGAGCGTCTGGAACGGGAATATGACCTCTCCATCATCCTGTCCGTACCGAGTGTCCGCTACCGGTTTACCCTCAAGGACGGGACCGTCAAGTATGTGGACAATCCGGCCCACTACCCGGGCGTGATGTCAATCGAGAAGTCGGAAGAACCGTATATCCGGGCATCCATGATGATGCCGGACCGTTATGTCGGCTCGGTCATGAACCTGTGCATGGAAAAGCGGGGCACGAACTCTACCATGAACTACCCGAGCCCGGGTCGCGCAGAGCTGATTTATGAAATGCCCCTGGCTGAGGTTGTCTACGATTTCTACGACCGTTTCAAATCCGTGACACAGGGGTATGGGTCGTACGATTACGATCTCATCGATTATCGTCAGAGCAGCCTCGTGCTCCTGGACATCCTGGTTAACGGCGAGAAGGTCGATGCCCTGTCCCAGATCGTACACCGTGACCGAGCCCGTGCCCGCGGTGTCCAGGCATGTGACCGGCTCAAGGATGAGATCCCCCGGCAGATGTACAAGATCGCCATCCAGGGGGCTATCGGCGGTGAGATTATCTCCCGGTCAACGATCTCGGCTTTCCGCAAGGATGTGACATCGAAGTGCTATGGCGGCGATATTACGCGGAAACGCAAGCTGCTGGAGAAACAGAAGAAGGGAAAGAAGCGCATGAAGATGATCGGCTCTGTCAGTATCCCCCAGAGCGCATTCCTGGCGGTGCTGAAATCCGATTCGGACTGATGATGCAAGAGAAAAACGCTGCCGGGCTGTACATTCATATCCCGTTCTGTGTCTCACGTTGTGCATACTGCGACTTTTTCTCCATCACAAATACCGGCCTCATTCCTCGATTCCTCGATGCCCTCTTCAAGGAGATCGAGGCGTATCACCAGGACTTCCCTGGATTTGACACAATCTATCTCGGCGGAGGAACACCCTCTGTTCTTTCAGTCAGCCAGATCGAAACGCTCCTGGCAAGGGTTCGCGGTGCCTTCACTATCCTGCCCGATCCCGAGATTACCATCGAGGTCAACCCTGCCGACTGGGAACGGGGTGACTTGGAGGAATTGCATGGTCTGGGCATCAACCGGATCAGCATCGGGGTACAGTCACTGGACGAGAAAGAACTGATCCTTCTGGGCCGGCGGCACAACCCTGAGCAGGCCATGAATGCCATCGAAGATGTCTGCCATGCCGGTTTCGAAAACATCAGCGTCGATCTGATCTACGGCCTGCCAGGCCAGAGACTCGACAGATGGATTGATACTCTCCAGAAGGCATTGAGTTTCAACCCATCCCACCTGTCCTGTTATGAACTGGAACTCAAGCCCGATACACCACTCGGCCGCAGGTATAAAAAGGGCGAATTCTCCCTGCAGAGCGAAGAGAACCTGCGCGTTTTCTTCATGCAGACGTCTGAATTCCTCGAACAGGCAGGATACATCCACTATGAGATCTCCAATTTTGCAGCAGGCAGGAAGATGGCGTCCCGGCATAACCAGAAATACTGGGACCACACGCCCTACCTCGGCCTCGGGCCTTCAGCCCATTCGTACAATGAGGGCAGACGCTGGTGGAATCATGAATCTCTCGCCGATTACTGCCATGATCTCGAGAATGGAACACTTCCTGTGAGTGACTCGGAGGTGCTTGATATCGAACAGCTGAAACTCGAAACCCTGTTCCTGGGTCTCAGAATGAAGAAAGGGATCGACCTGGCGCAGTATCGCAGCAGGTATGGGTGCGATCTCATGAAGGAAAGAGGCCCTGTACTGAAACAATGGGCAGATGCCGGGTTCATCGAGATCGATGGCGGCTTTATCCGCCCCACCCTCTCCGGCATGGCCGTGGCTGACGCACTGGCGCTGCTGTAGCCGTTATCTCATTTCTCTCTGATTCAGGCCTTTGTCCGGTAAATCGTCACTCCCTCCTTGATCGTTTCCAGCACCTCAATATCGCCCATTTTCACAGGATCCACTGTCATCGGGTTATCCGACAGGATTACCAGGTCTGCTAGTTTGCCGTTCTCCAGCGTTCCTTTGATGTCTTCCTCAAAGTATTGCCATGCAGCATCCGCGGTAATGGCCCGCAATGCCTCGAAGGCTGTGATACGCTGCTCCGGGCCGAGTTCCTTGCCGCCGCTGGTTATGCGATTGACCGAGGCGGATGCGACCTGCAACATCCCAATGCCGGCAACGGGTGCGTCGTGATGCAGGGTGAATTTCATCCCGCGATCAAGGGCTGACTTGGCCGGGCTGATGCGCCTGGCTCGCTGTGGGCCCAGAAAGATATCGCGGTGGCGGTCTCCCCAGAACGTGATGTGGATGGGAAAGAATGAAGGTACCAGGCCATGTCTGGACGATGCATCGAGCTGGTCCTCTCGCATGGTCTGGGCATGAATGATCGTCGTGCGCAGGTCTGGCCTGGGCTTTTTCACCCGGACGGTTTCCACCGCCTCAATCAGCATGTCCGTGGCGGCGTCACCATTGGTGTGTGTCAAAACCTGGATCTCCTTCCCGTCACATCGGCGAATCCACTCTATCACCTCTTCCAGTTGCATGTTCGCATACCCGCGATGTCCCTGCTTAGCACCGGCCATTTCTTCGTTGTCCGCGGAAGGTGTTTCGTCACTGACAAAGATATGCTCGGCGTTCTCAGAGGAACACTTATCATTCCTCGGTGCTGTCTCGCCGGGCTGAACATAGTAGGGTTGTGAGAGAAATGCGGTATAGCCCTGGATGGAACCGTCAACCACCAGCTTCACGCCGCCGTGTCGGAATCGCTTGATAACGCCCTTATCAGCAGCAATGGCATCCAGCATGGCGTTGTCAACCGACTTGTACACAGGGTAGCCGATTACGTCGATCGGGAGCATGCCCTGGACCTCCATGGCCTCGAGCAGTTTGATAGCACCAGGACCGGTAGCGCCGTCCTGGGCTGTAGTGATTCCTGCTGCAGCATAATACTTCAGTCCCTGTTCGATCATATCCATGGCCTGTTCAGGCGTCGGGGCCGGGAGTTTCTTCACAACAAAGAGCATGGCGTGTTCCTCCAAAACTCCACTTGGTTCCCTGCTGCCCTCTTTGCGACGGATCTTCCCACCTTCGGGGTCGGGTGTATCTTCACTCACCCCGATCTCCTGCATCAACAGGCTGTTACCCGTGCAGAGGTGACAGGATATGTGTACCAGCAAGATGGGGTGATCTGTGGAAACGGCATCAAGGTCCTCACGCGTCGGGTGGCGCATATCCTCGATCCCGGTGTCGTCGTAACCCCATCCAATGACCCACTTGCCGGGTGCCAGGTTGTTTTTCTCGATATGTTCACGCAGCAGACGCTGAATATCGGCAATAGAGCTGACCTCTCCGATCGGTCTTGGGTCCAGGTTCACGGTTGCGAACTTCGCTGACTGAAGAACGACATGAGAGTGCGGGTCGATGAACCCGGGCATCAGGCAGCGTCCCTTGAGATCGACGGTCCTGGTAGTTTCCCCTGAGCAGGCCATTACTTCTGATGACGAACCGGTACACAGTATCCTGCCGTTCTTGACTGCAAGGGCCTCCACCTGGTCTTCATCGGACACCATGGTGATAATCGGGCCGCCGTGGTAAATGGTATCGGCAATCGTATCACCTGAGGCTGTCTTTGACCCGCCGGAGTCTGCCCAGACGGTATGACCCGTTGTCAACAATACCGTGGTGGCTGTAGCGCCCTTGATAAAGTCCCTTCGGCTCAGCTTGATACCGGCATTCTCAAACATGACCTCCACGATTGAGCCACAGCATTCCGGATATCGATGCTTTTCCATACCCATTTGCTACTCCTTTTTTAAAAAATTTGTTTATGTGCTTTGTGGTCAACAGGTAATTCTCAAATAAAGATGGAACCCACGAACAGATTGCCAAGAGATGTAAGATTAGAACATCAATTCAGAGGGTACTATTACATTTGACTCTTTAAGAGCAGATATTGTGGTATGATAAAATAAAAAAAGAGATGAATAAGTCAACCCTCTAACATGCTGATGCTTTGATCCATTGACCCGTAATACCTCTTCCCGCATGATGTATTGTAACCTGCCGGCCCAGAATATTATTTTGTTATTATTAACTAATCTCTTGGGTGTTTGACAGGTATCAGTTTTCCGGCTACATAGACTCAATAACCAAAACAGGGAATACACATCTTTGTCGATGAGCTAATATTGTTGGGAGGATTCTATGACAAGCTTTACTGATCGTATCATACGTGCTGCCAAGCTTGATGCCAATCTGTACGAAGAGGTCGAGGCCGACAGGGAAGCCATGCCGCAGGCAATAACCGTAGTTGTCCTGTCCAGTGTTGCTGCCGGTATCGGGAGCATCGCACAGGTGGGGCTTGCCGGTTTACTCATTGGAGCAATTACCTCCCTTCTCGGGTGGCTGTTCTGGGCATGGCTGACATATATGATCGGGACAAAGCTGCTCCCGGAACCCCAGACTCGTTCGGATATGGGTGAGCTGCTGCGCACCATCGGGTTTTCCAGTTCTCCCGGGCTCATCAGGGTACTGGGAATTATCCCGGGACTGGGAGCGATGGTTCAACTGGCAGCCCTGGTATGGATGCTGGCAGCCATGGTCATAGCGGTCAGACAGGCTCTGGACTACACGAGCACGTGGCGTGCTGTAGGGGTCTGCTGCATCGGCTGGGTCATCCAGATGCTGATCATCATGCTCCTGTTCTCTGTTTTCGGCAGCCCGCCGCAGCCTGGTGGATTCTAGAGGTGTGTTAAAAATTACCCCTTTTTGTGTTAGAGATGGAATAGACCTATAGGAGAACGAATCCCAGTTGCTTCCGGGTCCCCGCATTCGCGAGGACGACAAGAAGAAGGCCATACTAAAGCTGAAGGAGCCAACATCATTCATCCCCGCGGCTTGTCACTGCGTAGTTGAAAACGAAGCCTGAAGGCGGAAACCCTGTGTCCTTCACATGCATGTCTTAAAAGGTCTTGATCTTTCCCTTCTGCCTAAGATCCTGGTTTTACAGGCTCGCTCTGCCTAGATTCTTGAGCCCCAAGTCATAATGTGCCTGATGCCTGAAATCCCGAACTCCCTTGATATATTTTTTACAGTTCGATGGTTCTCCCTGCGCCACCTGAGATATATGCATCGGGATACTTTGAGCGAATTCTATCGATATATTGGGTGCAGTGCGTTGGACATATGCATTCCATGCCCTCAAACAGGTCAAAGTCACTGAATCCGTGCATACCCCCGATAATGGCATAAACCTGTCCGAGTCGTGATGCTGCTGCAAGGATATTGCTCATCTTCGGATGTGAACACCCGACCACCAGGACAACTCCCTTGTGCGTCTCTATGGCCAGGGACTGTTCGATCCCATCGATCTCTCCTGTTGAAAAAATGTTTTCACGGATCTTTACCGGTGTATCCCCGACTGAGATAATCTCTCTTGCTCCGTGGACCCCCCTGAGCGACTGCGGACAGAATACCCGTACGTCACGATTCACATTGAGGAATGCTGACAGACCGCCAATATGGTCGAAATGTGCATGTGAGACAAAGACATCATCCACAGAACACGGATCAATGCCGAGATGCTCCATGTTTGCCAGCAGCAGTTGACCGTTCGTTCCGGTATCAAAGAGTATCGTGTAGTCAGTCTCGTCCTGATACACGCAGGAGAAGCCCCAGTCAGGCCGGAGGTCATCCAAGAACGCGGTATTGTCGTACACAATGGTTATCTTCATCGTATACCTCCCTTTTCATTTCACTCGTGTCTCAATTGATACAAACACAGCAAGATATCGGAACTCAACATTTTAAAATATTCAGTCAAGAGTCTACAACTCTCAGCAGACGTCGAATCCAGGGTTTTCATACCAATGGCTTGTCGGACAGATAACTTATGAGATCAGGAAAATGTGTCTTACAGAGACTATGTTATTTGTCGCCTTCTCCCGACAGATAACAGGTCTTTTTCTCGGCGAACTCTGTGACCTCTGCGGTGGATTCTTTGTTTTCTATGCCTTTTTTAATTCTAAATGCGAAGCTTCAGCTCGATGATGTACGAGTCTCTCGCGGTCGCATATTTTTCCACATCGAAGCCGATATCACGCATGGTAAGGCCTGAAGTCGACACCGTCTTTTCGATATTTTCGATGCACTGGTTAATAAAATCGAACACTCTGGTCTTTGTATTCTCGACATCCACCTGGGCGAGTTGAAGTTCATTGAAATCCATTATCCCCTCCTCTTTTCTAGCGTTAATATGAGGCCTGTTCTGTATGTACAATTACTGTACCAGAACCATTGAGAACGTAATTTCAGTGGGTTATATACTTAGAAAACGAGGAAACCTGCGAAAAATGTACACGCATGTACGAAAGTGTACGTGAAATCAAGCAGCAGGCTGTGTGGACGGTTTTGCCCTACCACGGAAATGTGTTTCAATCAGTGCTTGAGAAAGATATGCTGGAATCAGGACAGTGATCAATGAGCCCCTGGCATGTCTTGTCTCGTCAGCCAGGGCCGTTTGTCCTTTCCCACAATCTTCGATGTCTCGTTTACGATCCAGTCAAAGGGAAGATCATCGTATGATCCGAACTTTTCGATATATTCTATGTAGTCATTGCCAAGAAGATCTTTTGCCGGCAGGATCGCGTCTCCTTGTCCATCCCATTCCACTGTAGGAGCGCCGATCTTCTCGCATAGAGCCTTATCAAATGTGGGAGCTACGCTCACCCATGTGTTGTCCAGGAAAAACTGTGTGTAGCCATGCCTGGGGAATATATTCGTCCCGGTCATGCGCACGATCTTCTCAGGCACCTTGTTGTTCCGGATTCGTGCAAAGGCAAGCCGTGACGGAATCCCTGCTGCCCTGCCCAGGGTGGCGAGCAGAACGGCCTTCTGAACGCAATACCCCCTGCCCCATTCCAGTATTCTGGACGCGGCAAAGTCCTCCTTGAAAACAGAGATCATGTACAGGTTGTAGGGGATGGAATCCCTGACAAAATAGAACAGCTTCACCGCCTTTTCATTCTGCGTAGCACAGCCATGGGTAAGCTTGCGCGAAACAGCTATGATCTTTTCATTGTCACAATCAAGGGTATCGGTGGGCCTGAGGTATTCTTCCATGCTCGCAACCTCCATACCTACCCATGACATGTCTCCATGCCGATTGCAATACAAGATCGG
>DAISYU010000014.1:0-18207 GCA_036825155.1 Thermodesulfobacteriota bacterium
CTCTCAGGCCTGCGTAAGATATCCCGACTGGAGGAGCTTGCGTTTCAACTCCACGAGTGCTTTCTTCCGGTGAGAGCGCTCGTTCTTTTCCTGCGGGGTGAGCTGAGCGAACGATTTTCCTGAAGCCGGGTCAAAGAACACCGGATCATACCCGAACCCGCCCTCTCCGACAGGTTCCTCAAGGATACGGCCTTCATAGGATCCCTCGGCAAAGACGATGTCACCTCCAGGGAATGCCAGGGCCACTGCACAGACAAACCGTGCTCTCCGGTCCTTTTCTCCGCTCATGCTTTCGAGCAGAAGCAGGTAGTTGTCTTCATCACTGGCACCCTGGCCGGCAAACCGCGCAGATCGTACCCCCGGCCGTCCGCCAAGGGCGTCGACACAGAGGCCGGAATCATCCGCCAGGGCAGGCAGCCCTGAGGCAGCGCACCATGCACGGGCCTTGATGGCAGCATTTTCCGCAAAGCTTGAGCCGTCTTCTTCGACATCAAGCACCACGTTGGTCTCCTTGGGGGTAAGGATGGCAACCCCTAATCCTGCAAGGATCTCGGTGATTTCTCTAATCTTGCCGGGATTTGTGGTTGCGGCGAGGATATTCATCGAATATTCAAGGCCTGGTTCTGTATCTCCATGAGTTGCCGGATGCCTTTCTGGGCAACATCCACCAGAGACATCATCTGCTCCTTGGAAAAAGGTTCTCCTTCTGCAGTGCCCTGCACCTCGATAATACTCCCGGAACCGGTCATGACCACATTCATGTCCACATCAGCCCGGGAATCTTCATCATAATTCAAGTCCAGGAGTATCTCGTCATCGATGATCCCCACCGAGATTGCAGCCACCTGCTCCTTGAGGGGATTTTTCCCGATGGCCTGTTCCCTCACCAGGGTGTTCAGTGCGTCGCGTAAAGCCACGTACGCCCCGGTGATGGATGCTGTTCTGGTGCCTCCGTCTGCCTGGATGACATCGCAATCGATCCAGATAGTCCGCTCCCCCACAGCCTCCAGACTGACCGCAGCACGCAGGGATCTGCCGATGAGCCGCTGGATTTCATGTGTTCTGCCCTGCATCCTCCCACGGGCAGACTCCCGGATGGACCTGGTATTGGTGGAGGAAGGAAGCATACCGTATTCGGCAGTTATCCAGCCGGTTCCGGAATTCTTCAGATGCGGGGGCACCTTGTTCTCCATATTCGCCGCACAGATCACACGTGTATCACCTATTTCAATAAGGCACGAACCAAGGGCATGTTTGCTGTAACCACGGGTAATCTTTACTTCTCGTATCTGGTCAGGGTTTCTCTGGTCTACTCTCTTTTTTATCTTGGGTTTTGCAATGCCTTTGTTCTTCAACAATTCCTCGATGGAAGCCATGGAGCACTCCGTTTTTTTTGGTACTGGCAATACTACGGTGAGATGGGACGAAAAGTCAACTCCATATGGGTTGATCATGTACACGGGGATATAGAGCGGACGAGCCTCCAGCTGAAACATTCCAGGGTATGAAAATTCCTGATTCTGTGGCAGTATAGCAGAAGACCGGAATCTCCCCGTTCTATTAGACGCTTGACACATTTTGGGTTACTCAGGTAAACCCTCTTAATGATTAGGAGGTTAAAGGGGTGAGAGTATTACAGGCTATCGGGATTCTCCTGGGGGTCATCTTATGCACATTTATTATTCTTATCCCTCTTGCCCTTGAGCCTGCTCCATTCAGCCACGAGATATGGCTCTTCCAGACCATCGATGAAATGCATGCAGGCGGCCATATCATCCCCTGGCTGAACAGGCTTCCCCTTATCGGACCAAATCCGGTAAACATACTTGTACTCTCCTTCTCTCCCTTCTCAGACATCTTATCGCTTCGCCTCATCAGCATCCTGGCAGGATGCATCCTTACTGCCGGAGTTTTTTTGTTTTCCCTGTCCCTGTGGGACAAGAAATCGGCTGCACTCTCGACCCTGCTTACCATAACGAGCTGCGGCTTTGTCCTCACCAACGCCACACTCAATACTGCCGTGGTCCCGTGCACGCTGACCATTCTCGCCTTTCTGCTCTTTTCCCTGACATACCTGAAAGGCCTGAATTCCTGGCGGTACCTCCTTTCATACCTCCTTATCAGCATTGCCACCATAACCGGCGGATGGACCCTGCTGGCTTTCTTCGGCTTCAGCATCGTGCTGCTCATCCTGCTTGACCTCTCACCGAAAAAGTTTCTGGAAATCCGGATGATCTCTGGGATCCTTGTTGTGGCAGTGGTCCTGATTGGAGTATATGCGGCATATCGAATAATGGCAGGAGGCCCTGTTGCGTCCACGATCTTTGCCAACGATGCAGGATCGGGATTCCTCACACGCATCTGGGCGTTCATAAAGTACACGCTTCCCTGGACAATACTGATAGTGCCGGCATGGATATACTCGGAGGTTGCGGGGGACAGGACTGCCTGGAGATCCCTGCTTCCAATGAAGATCGCGTTCGTTATGGGAGCTGCAATCCTGCTGTTTTCCCAGGATTTCCGGGGGGGCTACGCTATTGTGGCCGTCCCGTTCGGGTGCATACTCGTGGGGTACTGGATCGCACACGGGCTTGATCTGCCACAAAAGCTGGCTTCGCTCAAAACCATATCCCTAATCCTCACCGGGATCATCCTTATTGCATCCGCCCTGGCTTTTGTGTCCATCGAACCGATCAAGGCACTGGCCATAACTACAAACGAGGCAATCCCCATCGCGGTCTTTGTTGTTGCAGCGGCTATTTTCGGCTGGCTGGCAAAGAAGGGCCGTCATGCAGCCTTGATAGCCCTGTATGTCTGCACGGTCTTTATCCTGAGCTGGTCCATAGCGCTGGTGAAGCTTCCGGGCAGTACGTCAGGGACCATTTCCGCTATCGAGAATATGTCCACGTACTCACCGATTCTGGTATACCGTGACGACCTCGTGATGAGGGGCTATATCGATTATGCCGGGATACAGCCTATCGTTGTGAACAGGGGAATCGTGCCTATTGACGAGAGCGTCTACCTCGCTGCCAGCACCATCGACCTCGATGACCTTATGGAAGAGCTCAACTCGCGGATGTACACGCAACTGGTGGCATCGTTCAAAGGCAGGCAGACCTACGCACTGATCAAACTCTCCCCGCTTGCTATTGCACAATAGACCCGGGGGTATCTTCCCTCTCCTTAAGCAGACGCAGGACAGCTGAGAGCTTTGCCTTCATCTCGTCATCGTCCGCCAGAACAAGCGCCTCCTGAAATACCCCGGTCGCCCTGGGTATGTCTCCCATGCTGGTATATACCATGCCAAGGTCCTTCAACAAAAGAGGGCTGCCCTGCGCCATCTTCAAAGCCTTGTCCAGATACGCATATGCATCATCTTTCCTGCCCAGCTTCCACGATGCATACCCGATCCGGTGATAGTATTGCGCAGCCTGGAGGATATTTTGTACATGACCCTTCCTGAGCATCTCCAGATAAAGTTTAGACACGTTCTCCCAGTCCCCGGTTTCCCAGTATGCCAGGGCAAGCCCCATTGTGGCCTTTGGCAGGTCGGATTTGAGCTTGAGAGCCTGCCGGTAGTTGTTGATGGAATTGTCATACTGCTTCATCATAAGTTGTGCCAGGGCCAGATTACTGATGGCGAGATAATCGTATGGTTTTTCCTTGATGGCAGCGATACAGAGATCCTGGACCTCTTTGAATCTCCCCTGTTTCAGGTAGATGGCCGAGAGATTGACATTTGCCGGAGACGAATTGGGGTATTTTGCCAGCGTATCTTCCCATAGGGTCTGAGAATTCTGCCAGATATCATTCTGCTGGAAGGTCATAAAGGAATAGAACAGCACCACGACAGAAACCAGGGCAGCGGCAATGAGCATGGGGAACTCGGCTGATACAATATTCGAGGATATCCTGGCATACATGAGCCTTGTCAGCGAATACCCAAGAAGAACACACCAGCTCAGGGATGGAAGGAAGGCATACCTGTCAGCCATGACCTGCGAGATGGGGAAGATATGGGATACGGGCAGGAGAAAGAGATAAAACCAGGCAACGAATATGGCGTAGAGGTACCGCTTCTTCACATATGCAAGGACAGCGCTTGCTATAAGCAGGATATTCAGAATAACGAACACCCATGGCTGCCAGGCACGAACATCCGTAAAGAGCTCTATGGGATAATCGGCGGAATAATTGATGGTAAATCCGATCAGGTCGATGTACCGTATGAAGATCTGGGAGACGGCAAAGAGGTTGGTCCAGAAACTACCCCCATGGTACGGCTTGACCCCGCCCACAGAGAACATGACGCTCAAAAGCCGTATGACCAGGGGAACTGCCAGGATCAGGATAGGGATATATAAAGCGAGTCTCTTCTTCCAGAACGAAGGCTGGGGGCTTCTGGCCTGAAGGGCAAAATCCAGAATGATCATGACGCCGGGTATCATGACCGCTGTGGGCTTTGATAAAATAGCAAGGACAAACCCGAGGCCGCTTATCACGTAGTACTTCCACTGCCCCGTTCTCCCCCGGATAAATGCCCAGAGGCTCACAAAGGTAAATATCCCGAGCAGTGGCTCCTTCCTGGCATAGAGCCAGGCAACACTCTCCACGTGCACCGGATGCACGGCAAACAGTACCGCGGCCAGACCGGCCCAGGTAAAACAGAGTCTTTCATCTTCAATAAAGGTCTTGAACAGCTCAAGGAGAAAGAGCCAGCAGCAAAGGATCATCAGGATATAGAGAGCAATGTTGTGCAGGTGCATGCCGAAGACCACATGTGTGTGCACAGGACCCCAGAAATGAAAGTCGAGCATGTACGAGAGATCCCGGGTGGGCTGATACGTGGCGCCCGCGCCGAATGAGAGGACCTTTTTCAGGTTGTCCGTGCTTATCTCATGTATGGTGGTGCGGGTAAAGAGCGCCGGGTCATCCCAGTTTGTGGCCTCATTGTCGAGGATGTTGAAGTACACACCGAGAATGAGCACCACCAGCAAGAAGCCGACGACATAGTATTTTTTATTGTTCACTGTGTTCCATCCTTTTGCACCGCCCTTCACACCTATGGAAAATCGCTTCATACACTTCCATATTCATTACGATATCATCTTCTCTATGGCCTCACAACCTCAGCGTAGTCGATTACCATCCTGTATCATTTATCATATTCCATCAATCCGTCAGATTGAGATATATTTTCACATGAAGTTTATTTGAGTTTTTTTAACGACAGTTTGCACCTTTTTCCCTATCGGTATCGCAGACCTGCAGCATGAGATTTGCTGTACAAACATGGGACCGATTGCTATAGTGCTGCAGACTTATATCTGAAGGGAGCAGACCATGATCGTATCCGAGACCATGATGCAGTATATGGAGAGTTCTTCCTGGATCCGCAGGATGTTCGAAGAGGGTGCACGGCTCAAGGCCCTCTACGGGGCTGAGAACGTATTCGACTTCAGCCTCGGGAATCCGGATGTACCGCCGCCTGAGACGGTCCTCGAGACCATGGCAGGGCTTGCAAAAAGCATGTCTCACGGATACATGCCGAATGCCGGCTACATAGATGTCCGCCAGACAGTGGCCGCCTATGCCGGCGATGTGTATGAGGTCGATCTTAAGGCCGAGGATATCATCATGACCTGCGGCGCAGGTGGAGGCCTGAATGTGGTATTGAAATCCATCCTCAACCCGGGTGCTGAGGTGATCGCCATTTCTCCGTATTTTGTCGAGTACGGATTTTATGCCGGCAACCATGGCGGCACCCTTGTCAATGCCCCGTGCGGGGAAGATTTTCTGCCCTCTGCGGCAACACTCCAAAAGGCGATCACCCCGCGCACAAAAGCCATCATCATCAATTCCCCGAACAATCCGTCGGGACGGGTATACCCTGAACAGACCCTTCTCATGCTGCAGGATCTGCTCAAAGATTATCCGGACATCCTGGTGATCTCGGACGAGCCATACCGGAAACTCGTGTATGATGCGATTGAAGTGCCTTCGGTGTTGAAGTTCATACCCAACTCTGTTGTGGTCACCTCTGCATCAAAGGAACTCTCGCTTGCAGGTCAGCGTATCGGATACATTGCCGTGAATCCTGCGATCAAGGACAAGCAGGATCTGACAGGCGCCATGATCCTTGCAACACGCATCCTCGGATTCGTCAATGCACCTGCACTGATGCAGAAGGTGCTTGCCCAGTGCATTCACGACAGCATCGACGTCTCCATCTACAAGAGGCGCCGTGACATGTTCACGGATATCCTCGACGAGGCGGGCCTGACCTATGTCCCTCCAGAAGGCACCTTCTACCTCTTTGTGAAGTCACCCTTAAAAGACGATGTTGCCTTCTGTAACGCCCTGGTCAAGGAGAATATACTGGCTGTCCCGGGAAAAGGGTTCGGCTATCCGGGGTATGTGCGGTTTGCCTACTGCGTGGACGAGGGGAGCATCAAGGGCTGTGCCCCCGGGATGCTGAAAGTGATGGAGACGCTGGGTACCGAATAAGGTTAGTTCCAGTTCTGGTCTGCGAAATGGGACTTCATGTCAGGCGGTGAACTGCCTGACATGAACTATGTGTTCTGAATGCCTTTTTATCCGTTACCAAAAAACAGATCTAGAACGGGATGTCATCAAACTCCTGGGGATCGGACGAGTTGTCGCCTGGGCCGTATCCATTATCATCCGATGTATCCGAGAACCCTCGTGCATTGTCAGCAGGGGTGAGGAGCTGCATGGTGTTTGCCACCACTTCCGTGGTGTAGCGCTTATTTCCGTCACGGTCATCCCACTGGCGGGTCTGGAGTCTGCCCTCGATATAGACCTGCTTCCCCTTGGAAAGCAACTTCGCACAATTCTCCGCGAGCTTGCCCCATGCTACGATCCTGTGCCATTCCGTACGTTCCTGCCGCTCGCCGCTCTGATCCGACCAGATCTCGTTGGTTGCCATGGTGAAATTTGTCACGGCCTTGCCGTTCGGGGTGAATCTCATCTCAGGATCTTTCCCGAGCCGACCGATCAATATAACCTTATTTACCGAACCCGCCATTGAAACCTCCAGTGTTATTTTCAAGAGAGTCTCACCGGATATAAAGCGCGTGTAGTTTGCCAAAAGGTGCCGGTACAGACCGACCGAATGCAGCTGCAATACATACCCCTATCCAGCGATGAAAATATCTTATATGAATTAGTCCGTTTCCTCAACACCTGTGTTTTTTTCATTGGAATTAGTGGATCAAATCCTGTTTCCATGAAACCAAACATGTTCGTGGACATGGGTGACATATTCACATAAGTCTCTATTTTAACTTATTAAATAGTGTTACTTTTTTGCTTACCTCTTGTACTTTTTTTGCATGCCAAAGAAAGGGCACCCCAAGACCCCCCCTTCGGGTACGTTGGCTCACTCGGGAAAAATCATCCGCGTTCCAGGAAAACTCCAGACATGAGAGGGTATAAGGTGTGAGGTCTAGGGTGCAGGGTTTAAAGTTTAACTTGAGAGTCAGTTTTTACCTTACACCTTATACCTTGGACCTTATTCCCGGAAGTTTATTTTTCCCAAGTGCCCAGTTTGTCCCGGCGAAGCAATATGCGAAACCGGATGCCTGACGCCTCGTATCCTTAGTCTCGGCAATCCATCTTGACACTTCCATCAGGCATGGGCTAATGGTAACCAGGACTGTGCAACGTAAACAGAATCGGCGCACGGATTTGAGTGTATTTTCTTGAAGCGGACGTTGTGAAGAGCATCGGCAAAGGGGGCTGGAAGGTGGAGACAGATGAACCCGGTTCAGGCAGGGGATATTACATTCGGCACGGGCAGTCTCGTCCTGATCGCAGGACCGTGCGTCATGGAATCGAAGGAGCACTCGCGGTTCATGGCCCGGAGCCTTTCCGAGATCACACACCGGGTCGGGATCCAGTTCATCTTCAAGGCCTCGTTTGACAAGGCAAACCGCTCATCCATTGAATCATACCGGGGTCCGGGGATCGAGAAGGGCCTCGATATCCTCTCAGGCATAAAACAGGACCTGGGCATTCCTGTCACCACCGATATCCATGAACCCAGGCAGGCCGAACTTGCCGCACAGGTCGTTGACATCATTCAGATCCCAGCCTTTCTCTGCAGGCAGACAGACATCCTCGTAGCATCGGGCGAGACCGGTCTTCCCGTAAACGTCAAAAAAGGCCAGTTCATGGCGCCCTGGGACATGAAGAATGTCGTTAAAAAGATCGAGAGCACGGGAAACACGAAGGTGCTGCTCACGGAGCGGGGGACCTCCTTCGGATATAACAACCTGGTGTGTGATATGCGCAGCCTCGGTTTCATGCGTCAGCTGAACAAGCCCGTCGTCCTGGATGTGACCCACTCCCTGCAGCTGCCGGGCGGCAGGGGGGATTCCTCGAGCGGGAACAGGGAGTTTATCGCACCTCTGGCACGAGCAGGAACGGCCTTCGGGATAGACGCGCTCTTCATGGAGGTCCATGACCGGCCGGATTTCGCCCTGAGCGACGGTCCGAACTGCCTTGCGCTTGAAGACCTGGAGCCGCTCCTGAAACAGCTGCTCCAGATACACATGGTGACCGGATGAATCAGATACGATGTTTTGTCCTGGATGTAGACGGTGTACTCACTGACTCGAGGATCTATTTCACCGACGACGGGAAGGAGATGAAAGCATTCAACAGCAAAGACGGCCATGGTCTGAAGCTCATGATGCGCGCCGGAATTACTGTGGCCATCATTACAGGCAGATACTCCAGCGCCCTTGAACACAGGGCACGGGACCTGAACATCACGCATGTCATCCAGGGCTCGAAAGACAAGAAATCGGCACTCATGGAGTTGTCGCAGACCCTTGGAATAGAACCCGGCGAGATGGCGTACATGGGAGATGACGTGGTGGATCTCCCGGCAATGAGACTGTGCGGCCTGTCCATCGCCCCGTCTGATGCGGTGGATATGGTGAAAGAGCATTCAGATATTGTGACAACCCTTCCCGGCGGCCACGGTGCAGTGAGGGAAGCCGTTGAAATCATACTGAAACGTATGGACCTGTTTGACACGGTCATGGAGCGCTATGTGGGTTAAGTGGCTTGGGGCTATTGTCATTATCGCTCTCATAGGTATTATAGTACTTGAGAGGGAAGATACAGTACAGCAGATACAAACGGAGCCGATCCTTCGGTCCGCACAACAGATCACTATGCACGAAAAAAAGACTGATTCCGATATCTCAACTGTCATTCAGGCCCAGCGGGTTGTGGAACAACTTGACAATGTCGTTGAGCTCGATCGATTCGAACTCTCCCAGTCAGACGGCCTCCATATGGCGGGCAGCCTGGCACGCTACGACACGGAGAGTTCCATCCTCACGGTATCCGGTCCTGTCACTATCGACACCATCGACGGTAGAAAGGCTCTGCTTGACGGGCTTGTCTGGAACAGAAAATCACAGATTGCATATACACAAAATCCTGTCGTGGTTCAGGGGGTCGAGGGGACCATCAAGGCAAACAGGGCAGAGTTCTCAGACGGCTTTACCCGGATACACTTCCTAGGCGGTGTTCATGCGCAACTTACTCAGAATATTCTTTATAATTAGCTTAGTTGCTCCATCCTTCCTGTATGGAAGTGAGCTAAAGGACAGCCCTGTCATATCCGATATGGTGGAGATAGAGGCAGACAGGTTGGATGTGAATACACAGGACGGTCAGGCAGTATTTCAGGGGAATGTAAAGGCCACCAAGGGAGATATCCTGGTAAAAGGCGAAACGCTGACTCTTACCTATGATAACACCTCACGGAAAGTAACCTCTTTAATTGCTGAGAGAGATGTATACGTGTTATGGCTGGATAAAGAGGCGTCATGTGACAAGGCGGTCTATAAACTCGATGAAAACATGATGGAGCTCATCGGAGACGTCACCATCACCAAGGGCGATGAGCGGCTCTCTGGTCAGAAGGTCATCGTGGATATGGCGTCCGACCAGCAGGTTGTGGAAGGCGGCGGCGGCAGGGTGAAGATCCGGGTGAACACCCAGAAGGAATCGGGAATATTACAATGGGAGAAATAAGACTCTCTGCCCAAGGGCTTGAAAAAAGCTTCGGAAAGGCCCACATCATAAAAGGTCTCGACCTTGCGTGTTCACAGGGGGAGATCATCGGACTCTTAGGCCCGAACGGAGCAGGGAAGACAACCACATTTTACATGGTGGTGGGTCTTATCCGGCCAGACAAGGGAAAGGTCTTCCTCGGCGAGGACGATATCACCGCATTGGATCTTGCAGGTAGGGCCATGGGCGGCATCAGCTACCTCCCCCAGGAACCCTCTGTCTTTCGCGGATTGAGCGTGGAGGAAAATATATCGGTGCCGCTGGAGGCAAAGGGGCTCAAGGGAAAGGACCTCTTAAATGAGCTGGAAGACATAATAGCGGGCTTCGGGCTCGAACATGTACGAAAGAGCAAAGGTGTATCGCTTTCCGGCGGGGAACGGCGCAGGGTTGAAATTGCCCGGGCCATGGCACTCAACCCGTTGTACCTGCTCTTAGACGAGCCGTTCGCAGGCATCGACCCCATAACGGTAAAAGATATTCAGGACATGATCGTAAACTTGAAAAAAAAGGGGATTGGTGTCATTATTACTGATCATAACGTAAAAGAAACGCTGAAGATATGTGACAGGGCATACATCATACATCAGGGTGTTGTGATTGAGGAAGGGACACCTGAAGAGGTCATAGCAAACGATCAGGTGAAAAAGATCTATGTTGGAAAGGATTTTGTGTTAAACTAAGGGGAAGAGACTATGGCATTGGAGCTTAAACAACATCTGAAGCTGTCACAGCAGCTTATCATGACACCCCAACTCCAGCAGGCCATCAAACTCCTCCAGCTCAGCAGGCTTGAACTCAAAGAGTATATTACCGAAGAACTTCAGTCAAACCCGCTGCTCGATGCAGACACGACCACCTACAGCGAAGCCGAGACAAAATCGACCCTGGAAGCAGACGAGCTCATTAAGCGAAAATGGGACGCATATCTGGAGACCTATGGCCAGGACAATGTGCCGTATTATGAAGACGACGAGAGATCTACCCTCGAATCCACCGCCACCCGGCAGGAAGGTCTTGTTGAACATCTCCTCTGGCAGATCAGGATGAACAACTTCAGCGAAGACGAGCGGGAGATAGGGATCTTCATCATCGGCAACCTCGATAACAATGGGTATCTTACCGTGGATATTGATGGCATATGCGAGGCCACAGGCCGTCCAATAGACCTGGTTGAATCTACCCTCGGCAGGGTCCAGCGGTTTGATCCGACTGGAATTGCGGCGAGGAATCTCAAGGACTGTCTGCATATTCAGGCCAAGGCCCTGGAACTTGAGGACACCCTGGTATGGAGAATCATCGACACACACCTCGAAGACCTCCAGACAAAGAACTTCGACAAGATAGCCCACGAGCTGGGCGTGAGCGTTGACGAGGTCTCCCAGGCCGCCCGGATCATCGTCAACATGGAACCCAGGCCTGCACGGGACTACACGGATGAACCCCCCCGGTATGTGGTCCCGGACATATACATCGTCAAGATGGAAGAGGAATATGTTGTGGTCCTCAATGAAGAAGACCTCCCCATATTGAAACTCAACAAGGAATACCAGACCATGATGAGCTGCGACGGAACAGGCAAGATTGCACGAGACTACCTCTGTGACTGCCTGAAATCCGCCCAGTGGCTTCTCAAGAGCATTCAGCAGCGGCAGAACACCCTGTGCAAGGTGACCGAGAGCATCGTGAAATTCCAGACTGATTTTCTCTCACACGGTATCAGTCATCTCAAGCCCCTGGTCCTCAGGGATGTTGCCGACGATGTGGGAATGCATGAATCCACTATAAGCAGAGTTACATCTAATAAGTATGTACACACTCCTCAGGGAACATTTGAGCTCAAGTACTTCTTCAACTCTGGGATATCCAAAAGCGATGGTAGCTTCGTCGCATCACAAAGCGTAAAGAATGAGATTGAGAATATTATCAAAGCAGAAGATCCGAAACATCCGCTCAGCGATCAGGCGATCGCCCATAAACTCAAGAGTAAAGGGGTGAAGATAGCAAGGAGAACCGTGGCGAAGTATAGGGAGATACTCGGTATAGTTCCTTCAAACAGAAGGAAAAAACACTATTGATACCCTAAAGAGACAGAGGAGGCATTATGCAATTAGACATTACCTTCAAAAACATTGATTCATCAGATGCGTTGAGGGATTATGCGACGAAAAGGCTGTCCAAGATTGACAAGTACATAGAGAGACCATCGGATCTTCATGTGGTCCTTTCAGTAGAAAAGCGCCGGCATAAGGCAGATATAGCCCTGAATGCCGACGGTGTTATGATAAATGCAGTGGAGATAACAGAGGATATGTATGCCGCCATCGATATGGTGGTGGACAAGCTTGAACGGCAGGTAAAAAAGCACAAGGAAAAGGTCCAGGGAAAGAAAGGACAGACAAAGGTATATTTTGAAGGTGGGGAAGCAGCGGCAGGAGAGACTGTGAAACCGCGGATAATCCATGAAAAGGACTATTTCGTCAAACCCATGAGTGTGGAAGAAGCGGTCTTGCAGATAGGCATGGCCCCCAATGATTTCATCATCTTCCAGAATACGGATTCAAACCAGATAAACCTGATATACAAAAGACAGGATGGAGATCTCGGACTAGTTGAGCCATTGATATGAAGATTGGAGATATACTGACGCCAGAATGTGTCATATCCGATATCCAGGCGCAGACAAAAAAGGATATCTTGACCGAGCTTTCCAGGCCCATTGCACAGGCATATGATATAAATCTCGAAGAGATGGTCAGTGTCCTGCTCAACAGAGAGAAACTCGGCTCCACCGGTATTGGGGAAGGTGTTGCGATCCCCCATGGAAAGATAAACGGATTGAAGACAATTGCAGCCTCAGTGGGGAAAAACACCCAGGGGCTCAAGTTCGATTCACTCGATGGAAAGCCGTGCCATATATTCTTCCTGCTGGTGGCTCCGAGCAATTCCGTCAGCGGACACCTGAAGGCCCTGGCAAGAGCCTCCATGCTTCTGAAAAATCCCTCTCTCAGAGAGAGCCTGATGAACACCAATTCCGCCCAGGAACTCTATGCTGTTCTGACGGAATACGATAAAAAACTGGACGAATAGTCCTCTCATCACCAAGATGAACAGGCCCCCTGTCATGGAAAGTGACGGGGGGCTTTCCATTACCTGAAGACACTATCTCTTCAATACGTGTGAGCTTCGCTTTCCAGCGGCCGGCCTCGGGATTCATACCAGAGCGTTACTTTAAGGGTTTGCAGGAACCATGGGTATGTTGAGATACACCAAGGCCTCCTCTGGTGGTCGAGTTCCTTGGATATACAAAGAAAATCGCAGAACAGATACTGTGGTGAGAAGTTGGATGTCTTACGGCACGATCAGCACCGCAGCATCACTTCGGTTTAATTTCTTCTTCTTTCGTACTCTTATCCTCAATGTCTCCTTTTACGGACTTATCTTCTGATGTATCGCTCATGGATGATTTGAAGTTCTTGATGCCCTTTCCAAGGGCACCACCTACTTCCGGTAACTTGCCCGCACCGAATATCACGAGCACGATTACCAGAATTATGATCAGTTCTGTCATGCCAAGTCCGCCAATCATTCTTGTCCTCCTTGTGTTTTTCTGAATTACCACACTTAATCTGCTTAGGCAACAAACGAAGATCAGATTCTCAATCCCCCGTGTAAAACAGCGAACACTTTGGATCAAGCAGATAAGCTTCGTGTGGCCGTCATGAATGAACGGCTTACCGGTATACCATGATGTAGTCGATATAGGAGGTAGCCTGCTTAGATGTATTGTCCGAGTCAGCCATGATTCCGATGGTTGCCCTGCGGGGAGGCTTCCCGCCGAATGCCTTTTCATAGTCCTCAATGATATTGATGTCTTCTGTTACCCATGCACCTGCCAACTCGTTACCTTTTTCCAGCAGAATCATCTTGCTGCGGTCCGTATAGGTACTGCTTAAGATATCCTCTTCATGGTGTCTGTTCGCCCAGATATAGTTCAGGGAACTATGAGGCGGGTACTGACCATACAGGGCTTTTACAGCCGCATACTGTGCCCGCAGGAAGATGCCCGCATTTGCCGGATCGTATTCAAATGCGATGTAGATCCTGACGGGATAGTCATCACCTTGCCTGGTCTTTGCATTGCCCTTTTCTATGATCCCGTCGATCTTCCATCTCCACCTAACATGGGGGTATTCATACACGTCGAAGGGCTCTGTATAGATGAGCAGGGATGCTGAAGACTCGCTGTGCGCCTTTAAGTAGCTATCACCACCCTGTTTTTCTACCGTATAGGAGGTATGCCGCTGAATCTTGGGGAAAAACTCCTCTTTCCACTTCACAAGATCCTGGAAATCCTCCCTGAACAGAATATGGCTGTCCTGCGAAAACAAAGGACTGACGAAACTCAAGAGAGAGAAAAACATCAGGAGTGTTTTCGGTATCATCACGGCTGCCCCCCTATTCCGGTACTATAAGGGCCGCATCGTATGGTTTCAATCCTTCCTGGTGCGCCTGTGAAGCGCCTCGATGATGAGATTGGCGGTAAAAACTCCTATATATACAAAGACTGCGGTGCCGCCGGTAGAAACAATGAGGCCCGGCTGCATAAGGTTCACGAAAACTATGATTGCTACGGTCGCCACAAGTGAAACCACTGCCGTTATGAGGAGAAACCCAACATCGAATTTGAACAATCCCATATATCCGTCCGTAGAAACAATTATCACCGGTACTATATCGGTACACCCGAACGCCTGCAAGGACTAAAATGCCGCTGTAAGGGCCCAGCTATGAAGCGTTATCTGTCATCCCTCCAGCGGGCAAAACACGTGATCCTCTCTGTTTTTAAGAGGTATCAACACACAGCTCGATACTTACCCCGACGATGAGAGCTTCCCATCCTTGGCCTTGCTGCCCGCATCCTGATACTCGTAAGTGAAATATATGGTTTCTTCGGAATGGGGTTGTGCCTCCCGTCCGAGACTTATAATCCCGTGGGAACTCAGCGTGATTTCATCACTGTGAACAAAGAGCGGCGTCTTGCCTTCCTGGGAAACGTACGTTCCGTTGGTGCTCTGATCTATCAGGACGAATTTTCCCCGCCGGGACTCTATTCGGGCATGCTGTCTCGATGCAATCACGTCGTTGATGACAAGATCGTTCTGTTTCTGTCTGCCCAGGGTTACGAAAGGTTTGTCGCTGTCTACATAGAGCTCTGTATCTCCATGTTTGAGATGGAGCCTGCAGAAAATGACCGGCATGGTTTCCACGCTGGAAAAGGTCATGGTATCATCCTGCTCCTGCCAGACAATCTCATAGACAGCAAATTCACCACCCTTGCCCCGTACCGTGGTCCGCTCGATTCGCCGTGCATCGAACCCGCTGCCTGCTGGCAGGGCATCGATCGTCGGGGCTGTGGTGATGATCTGCATCGGTTTCGCTATAGCGACAAGATGTGAAGCCACACTCACGGCATCTCCGAACATGTCATAATTCTGTTTGATGACATCACCCCAGTGGATACCGATGCGGATATTGACGAGGATGCGCTTATCCGGCAGATTCAGACACATGGAGTCCAGGGACTTCTGGATGACAATCGCTGCATCGACGGCCTGTGCTGCACTCGGAAAGGAACACATCACCTCATCCCCGATCGTGTTGATGATTGTGCCGTGATGGTCCCCTACAATCCCTGAGAGCACTGAGATGCAGCTGTTCACGAGTTTCAGAGCCCCTGTATTGCCCAGAGATTCGTACAGATTGGTGCTGCCGGAGATATCAACAAACAGAATCGCACAGGTAAGATTCTTTTGCAGCATACCTTTTTCTAAAGAGGTTGGTGCATGTGTGTCAAGGAGAGAAACAAAGAAAGCCTGCACCTGTGTCTGGTATCTCTGTCCCGAAACAGGAGCTTTACACTTCAGAGGCGCCCCTGTTCTCTTCTGCCGGGATGTTCTATGTGTTTAAAAATTCCGGCATATTGAATAGTTACTTCACCAATCATATATTTATACTAAAGAGATGGGAGCTAGATGAATGAATGCCTGTACAGCCCTGTGTGTTGCAAAGAACTTCAGTTTCAGCCCATTGAGGGAGATGCTGTCAAAACGCTATGCGTGCACCCTTTACCGCGATGTGATCCATATCGGCCAGGAATCCGGGGATGTGTTCGTGTTCTCCTACGGGGCTATTGTGGCATGGGGGACTGCCCCCGACGATCTCAAAAAAATCCTCCATGAAATAGAGGCCTTTGAACAGGGTCCGTTCCTGGAGTATTATTCCGATGAATTCACCTATTCCGTCACCGGATCCACCACCATCAAGGACGACCACATCTGCCTTGCCTCGGACGATTTCCTGGAAAAACTCGCACTTTCACACGGTATTGCCCAATCCGTCAAACTCGAGGAATTCGAAACCAGTGCGGAAAAGACCATTGAAGAGACCGCAAAGATCCCGTTGAACCTCGCAGGGTCGGGGAAGATCCGGCTGAGCCGCAGGCAGATCTCGAAGATGCGGGGGAATCTTTTCCTGGTCACCAGCGATATCAATCTCCGCTATAACCTCCTGGATACCCCGGAATTTTTCTGGGAATACCCCGAGGTGGAATACGCTTATGAAATGATGGCTCGATATCTGGATATTTCTTCACGGGTGGACATCCTCAACCAGAAGATCGACGTGATTCACGACCTCTTCGGCATGCTCGCGGCCGAACAGTATCACAAGCATTCATCGACGCTGGAGTGGATCATTATCCTGCTTATCGCGGTGGAGATTGTCTTTTTCGTGATCCACGATATACTCAAGATCTTTTGATGCCGCCGGATTGCCCTCCCTGGACGTCATCATAAACAGGACCTGCCTTTTGATCAGGACTCAAGGCAGGTCCCCAACGCTTCATGCTGCCGGGCGGCCCGCAGCAGTGTTACTCCACCTTTTTGAACTTACTCCCGGCCGCCCCGCACACCGGACACTGTCCGGGGGCCTTCTTCTCCGCCGTGTAGCCGCACACCGGGCATATGTAGTAGGGATATTCCTCCTGATCGGTGGACAGGGTCTCCAGCAGTTTTTTATAGAGGGCTGCATGCACCTTTTCCACCTCAAGTGCATACCGGAAGCTCCTCTCGGCCGGTTTGTTTCCCTCCGCTATGGCAGCCTCGAGCATCTCCGGGTACATATGTTCAAATTCATGGGTTTCGCCGGCAATGGCCTTTTCAAGATTGTCGCTGGTATCGTCAATCTCGCCCAAGGCCTTCAGGTGGTTTTTCGCGTGCACGGTCTCTGCCTGAGCAGCGGCCCTGAACAGGCGTGCCACCTGCGGATATCCGTCCTGCAGGGCCCTCTCGCCAAATGCCTCATACTTCTGGTGTGCCTGAGATTCTCCGGTAAAAGCCTCTTTCAGAAATTCCGTGGATTTTGACATACGATAATGATCTCCTTTCACATTTTTCCTGGTGCTGTTTGAAAAAAACATCAGATCTTTAAAATAGTATAGGTACCACTGGGGCCTTAATCAAGAACAGCGGCGATCGCTGCCGGGTTTTTCTTCCTCCCGCCTGGACATCAACCCTGCCCCATGGTATTATTTTGTCGATGCATACGCACAAGGATCTGCTTGTTTTCACTGATCTGGACGGTACACTGCTCGATTACCACACCTATTCCAAAGAGGCAGCCCTGCCTGCACTGAGAAGCCTACAGGAGCACGATATCCCGCTCGTTATCGTCTCCAGCAAGACCAGGGCCGAGATCGAGCCCATGCTCGATCTCCCTTGTATGTCACAGGTCTTTATCGTGGAAAACGGCAGCGCCATTTTTTTCCGACGGGAGCTCGGTCTGGGTCCAGGCGATGACACCGAAACCTTCGGCGAGTATGAGGCTGTTATCCTGGGGGAGCGCTACGATAATGTCCTGGATATTCTGAGTCAGATCAGCCGGGAGTGCGGGGTGAAGGTCAGGGGATTTTCCGATATGGATATTTTAGAGATCGCCTCCCTCACCGGGCTGGATATCGAATCCGCTGCCAGGGCAAAACAGCGCGAATTCTCAGAGCCGTTCCTCTTCGAGGACGACCCGTCCCGGCTC
>DAISYU010000014.1:18307-46576 GCA_036825155.1 Thermodesulfobacteriota bacterium
TCTGAGTTCCTATCACTGTCATAGCCTCCCCGATGTAGTGCGTTTTCAAAACCACAGCATACACAGACAAGATCACTTGACCAAGGGGGCAGTCCTTGTATATGGTTATCACGATTTTAGATTTTTCAAGAGTGTAAGGAACATGTATACATGATCAAGACTGATGTGGTCATCATCGGCGGTGGGGCTACCGGCTGCGGCATTGCCAGGGATCTGACCTTGCGGGGTATCCACCACTATCTGGTGGAAAAAGGAGACTTTGCAAACGGTGCCACCGGCGCCTGCCATGGATTACTCCACAGCGGTGCACGCTATGTGGTGAACGACCCTGAGGCGGCAAAAGAGTGCATCGCCGAGAACACCATCCTTCGCAGGATTGCCCGGAAGTGCGTGGAAAAAACCGGAGGCCTCTTTGTCCGCCTTCCCGGCGACTCCAAGAGGTTCCGTGATACGTTCCTGAAGAACTGTGAAGAGGTAGGTATCCCTACCGAGGTGCTGTCTCCGTCAAGGGCGCTGGACCTGGTGGAAAACCTGAACCCCGAGATGGAAGAGGCCATTAAGGTCCCGGACTGCTCCATCGACCCGTTCAGACTGTGCATGCTCAATGCATTCAGCTCCAGGCACCGCGGGGGCGGCGTGCTCATACATCACAAGGTCATCGACATCATCAGGGAAAAGGGCATGTGCGTCGGAATAAAGGCCCAGGACCGGTTCACCTCTCAGGTCAAGGAGATCAGGGCAAAGATCATCATCAATGCCACCGGTGCCTGGGGAGACCAGATTGCACAGCTTGCCGGCAGCGAGGCACCCATGACGCTTTCAAAGGGCAGCCTCATCATCTCCAATCACCGCCTCACCAATATGGTTATCAACAGGCTCAGGCCCCCGTCCGACGGTGATATCATCGTTCCGAACGAGGCTGTGTGCCTTGCAGGAACCACCTCCATACCTGTTACAGACCCAGACACCATCGAGGTGGACCCTCATGAAGTGGATATCGTTGCATCACAGGCAGAACAGATGATACCCAAGTTCGGCTCCACCAGGCTTATCAGGGCATATACCGGAGTCCGGCCGCTCCTGAAGGCATCAGGTGGCGACGGCAGAAGCATCTCCCGGGGATTCCAGATCATCGATCATGGAAACAACATGTTCAGCATCCTCGGCGGAAAACTCAGCACCTACCGCCTCATGGCGGAAAAGATGGTGGATGCAATCACGGAAAAATTCGGCATCAACGAGCCCTGCACAACAGCAGAGACTCCCCTCGAAGGCCAGGAAGAACTGAGCGGCTACCCGCTCTCAAAACGGCTCAAGGAGATGGATAACATTGTCTGTGAATGTGAGCTCGTCACGAGAGAAGATGTGGAACGGGTCATCAACAGCATCGGTACCCAGCACATCGGCGATATCCAGCACAGGACACGCCTCGGCATGGGTCCCTGTCAGGGGGGATTCTGCACGTATCGGGCACTGGGAATCATGCAGGAGATCGGCCGGGTGAGCCCTGAAGAATCTTTAAAGATCCTGCAGGCGTTCCTGCAGCGCAGGTTCAGGGGGATCAAACCGGCACTCTGGGGAGACCAGCTCAGGGAAGAGCAGATGGTTGAGAGTATCTACCTGGGCATTCTGAACATGGGGCAGCCGCTATGAACACACACGAATATGACGTGGTTGTGATCGGCGGCGGGATGTCGGGATTCATGGCATCGCTCAGGCTCGCAAACAAGGGGTACAAGACCGCGCTCATCTCACGCGGAGACCCTGTATGCTGTCTCTCCACAGGGTGTATCGATGTCCTCGCCCAGGCAGAAAATCCTCTTCGCGGGATAGGAGAGCTCCCCGACGATCACCCATACCGCCTGATCGGGATGAAGGGGGTAAAGGAATCCCTGGGATATTTCCTGGATATCATGCAGGACACGCCTATCCCGTATGCCGGCGACCCGAAGAAAAACAGGGAGATCCTGACCCCTGTGGGCACCACCAAGACCACCTGCCTGGTCCCGGAAACCATGGCACATTATACCCACAATAACGGCGAATATATCCACGTCATATCGTTCAAGGGGATCAAGGATTTTTATCCAAGCTATATCACCTCACGCATCAGCAATACCGCCTTTTCCGTATTCGATGCACAGGTGACCTCCACCACCGCCATCGCAACACGGTTTGAAGACAAGGCGTTCCTTGCCGAGTTTATCTCCTGGGTGCAGGACCTGGATATCCCCTACGGAAGGGTGGCAATCCCCGCCGTGCTGGGCATTGACAACCCGATTTCCGTTATGAAAGAGATCTCGACCGGCATCTACCGGGATGTCTTCGAGATTCCGACCCTGCCCCCTTCCATCCCGGGGCTGAGGCTCTTCAGAGCACTGAAATCGGCATTCCAGAGGATCGGGGGCAATGTGTACTGGGGCAAAACCGTTTCCAGCGTGGAACGCCAGGGGTCCCGGATCGAGGCGATAACCCTTGCCACAACAGGAAGACCCACTCGAGTCCATGGCAGGACATTTATCCTTGCCACAGGCTCCTTTGTCAGCGGCGGCCTGTACGCAACACGAGACACCGTCAAAGAAACGGTATTCGATCTGCCGGTCTTTGTTCCCGGTCCGAGAAAAGACTGGTTCAACAACGACTTCTTTACCCCGGGCCATGCCATCGAGAAGGCCGGGGTCAGGATCGACTCCACCTTCAGACCTGCCGAGTCGGATCTGAACAACCTGTTCGTATGCGGCAGCATTATCGCCGGCAGCGAAATTATGAAATACCACTGCGGCCACGGGCTTGCCATTGCAACCGGTATCGCTTCTGCCGGGCAGTGCGAAAAGGAGTTGTCATGAGCTTTGAGCACTGTGTCCGCTGCACAATCTGCGTGGAAAACTGCCCGGTATTCAAGGTAAATCCTGAATTCCCCGGGCCGAAGCAGTCCGGTCCCGATGCTCAGAGATTCCGTCTCGACGGCGAGGCCTCGGTGGATTCCTGGGTGAAACTCTGCTGCCAGTGCAAACGCTGCGAGATCGCCTGCCCGTACGGGGTGAACGTGGCGGATATCATCCTGAAGGCCCAGCTGAAATACAGTTCCGAACACTTCAGCCCCTTTGCCGCCCACCTCTTCGCCAACACCAATTACTTGAGCGCCTTTGCCTCTGTCACCGCACCGCTGACCAATAAAATTACATCCATGGGATTAACCAGGAACATCCTGAATCTCCTCGGATTATCCACGTATCTCCCCATGCCCGAATACCGGTTCCTTTCCATGAGCAGGACCAGACGGAGAAAAGGCAGGGGGAGAAAAAAGGTGGTGTTTTTCCATGGCTGTTACCTCAACTACAACCGTCCGGATATCGGCCACGGGATAAGAGACCTGCTCGTATCAGCCGGATGCAGGGTGGTCATTCCGCACCAGATGTGCTGCGGGCTGCCTTCGCTGGGCAACGGCGACCTCGAGATCGCACAGCGGTTTGCCCGGAAGAATGCGGCCATGCTGGTGGAATATATCAATAAGGGCTATGCTGTCGTCTATGCCTGTACCTCCTGCGGCCTGACCCTCACCCATGATTATCCAGAGATTCTGAAGATCCCGGAAGGCAAACGGATCGCTGAAAACACCTATAACGTCCATGAATATATCCTGAACCTCCTGGAGGAAGACTATGTGCAGATGGAATTCGGGGAGGTGAAGAAGAAGATCGCCTACCATATCCCGTGTCACCTCAGGGCCCTGGGTATCGGGTATCCTGCTGCACGCATCTTCGAGAAGATCCCTTCCCTCGAGGTCACTATCCTGGACGACAACTGCTGCGGTCTGTCCGGAAGCTACGGCTTCAAAAAAAAGAACCAGAACACCGCAATGAAACTCGGTGAGATCGCCGGGAATGCCATCAAAGATCTCGGGGTTGACGCCTTTGTATCGGACTGTGGCGCCTGCCGGATGCAGCTCGGCCATATGAGTGCTGTCCCGGCCCTTGATCCGTCACAGATCATCATAGAATCTTTGAACAACGCCTCAGGGCAAACACAAACAAAAAAAAGGAGCTTGTTGTGATACATGATATGACCCCTGATACATTCGACGAATTAGCCGGGATATCCTCAAAGTCGCGCGCCGACATCGTTGCCATGACCTACCTTGCAGGCAGCGGGCATCCCGGGGGTTCACTCTCGTCCATAGACATCTATACGGTGCTCTACCATACCATCGACATGGCACAGGACAAGGTCGTGGTCTCCCATGGACATACCTCTCCCGGTGTATATTCTGCCCTTGCACGCAGGGGGCTGTTCGACCCCAAAGAGGTGATCAAGGGATTCAGAAGGGTCGGGAGCATCTTTGAAGGCCATGTGGAACCCACGGTACCGGGCGTGCCATGGGGAACCGGCAATCTCGGCCAGGGACTGTCCGTTGCCTGCGGTTATGCCGTGGCCGCCAGGGTCAAACAAGTGGATATGGACTGTTTCGTGGTCATGGGAGACGGGGAACAGCAGAAGGGTCAGATAGCCGAAGCCAGGCGCTTCATCAGGAAGTATGACCTGAATAACATCACCGTCATTATCGACAACAACATGCTCCAGATATCGGGAAACAGGCTCGATGTAATGCCGCAGGACCTGGCTAAAGAGTATGAAGCCGCAGGATTCATGGTCCTGGAGATCGACGGACACGATCTCAAGGAGATCTATGCTGCCGTCAAACAGGCGTCAACGGACGACAGCGCCCCCTATGTCATTATTGCCCACACCACCATGGGCAAAGGGGTAAGCTTCATGGAGAACAAGGAGAAATATCACGGCAGCCCGTTAAACCATGATGAGATGGAAAAGGCCCTCCTGGAGATCGACCTCGACTGGCCCCTAGAGGAACTCAGGGCCATCAGGAACGAACCCATTGACGAAAAGATCGAGACTGCATCTCGGCCCTTCCCTTCCATGAATAAGAGCGAGGCAATCCTCTATGAAAAGACCGTGTTTACCGACAACAGGTCTGCCATGGGAAGTGCGCTCCTGGACGTCGCGAAAAACAACCTTGATACTCCTTTTGCGGTATTCGACTGCGACCTGGCAAGCTCGGTGAAGACAGCGGCCTTTGCCAAGGAATTTCCGGCGAGCTTTTTCCAGTCCGGCATCATGGAGCACAGCACGGCGGCAATGGCGGGTGCGGCTTCGACACAGGGTGTGGTAAGTGTGTTTGCGGATTTCGGGATCTTCGCCGTTGATGAAACCTACAACCAGCAGCGCCTCAATGCCATCAATGAAGCGCACATAAAACTCCTGTCCACCCATATCGGTGTCGATGTGGGGGAAGACGGCAAGACACATCAATGCATCGATTACCTCGGCCTGCTGAGAAACCTTGAGGGATTCTCCGTGATCATCCCCTTGGACCCAAATGAGACGGATCTTGCCACCAGGTGGGCCTTGACCAGTCCCGGCAATTGCATGATCGGGGTTGGAAGATCCAAGACCCCGGTGATCACAGACGCCCAAGGCAGAGAATTCTTTGCAGGAAAATCCTTTGTCTACGGACAGGCTTATCACCTGAGGACAGGCTCAAAGGCAACCCTGTTCGCACTGGGCGCCATGAGTGCCGATGCCCTCAAAGCATGGGAGATCCTGGGTCAGGACGGGATCGATATCGAGATTGTGGGGATATCCTGCCCGTTTGCCATCGATCTGGGCGAGATCGCTCAGGCGGTTGAACGAGGGCCGGTCTTCGTTGTTGAAGACCACTTGTCTCTTTCCGGTCTGGCAACACAGATCGCATATCAGGCAGCCACCAACAACATAGCGATAGACCTGATTCCCATGGGTATCAAAGGATTCCCCCCTTCAGGGCCGTCCAAAATGTGTTTTAAGTGCTTCGATCTTCACCCTGAAGATCTCGCAAAGACTATTAAAGGGAGGTTATAACAGGACCTATGAAGAAAATGATCGTTTGTCTTGCATTCGTACTGGCCTTATTCGCCCTGCCTGCACCATCCCATGCAGGATCATCGCTCGAGGTGGTGTTCTGGGATTCTCTCATGGGAGCGGGAATCGGGGCACTCGTAGGAGGGGCATCGCTGGCCTTCATGGATCACCCGGGAGACCATCTTGAACGTATTGCCCAGGGGGCAAGTGTAGGACTTGTCTGCGGTCTCGGTTTCGGCATCTACGAAATCTCCCCCATGTTCTACACCTCGACAATGCCATCGGGAAAAAAAGAACGCGTGTATGGACTTCAGGTAAACATCCCCTTACAATAAAAGGTAGCACTGCCCGGCCATGGAATGCATCTGATCCGTACTTCAAGGATGTGTCGTTGGGTTTGGGCAGACAGACTGCCTCGTCCAGGGGAGGAGAAAGATGAAGAAAGTTCTCATTTCTCTGGCTATGATCCTGGCGCTCGTATTCGTTTCAATGCCGTCTCATGCCGAACACGGCGGCATAGGCTCCCTGATATCAACCTCTCTCTTAGGTACAAGTATCGGGCTTCTTGCTGGAGCAACGACCCTGGTATTCACGAAGGACCCGGGAGATCATAACGACCGCATCGCATACGGTGCAGCAATAGGCTTTGCCTGTGGATTCGCCCTGGGATTGTACGGGATGATCTCTCCTTCGTACCACTCTTCGGTCACACCACAGGGCACCAAAGAACGGGTGTACGGCCTTCGCGTGTACATCCCGCTCAAATAAGAGTATCGGGACACATCGCAGCAGAGACTGAACTTTTTCAGTCCCCGATGTCTTTTTCCAGTTCTATGACCTTGGTCAGGGCCTGACATTCCTCATGCCTTCTGCACGCAAGCTCGATGAGTGTCGTTATAAGCTGTGAATAGGGGATGCCGCTTGCCTCCCAGAGCTTCGGGAACATGGAAATACTCGTAAAGCCCGGAATAGTATTGATCTCATTGACATAGTACGCATCCTGGCCCACGAGAAAATCAACCCGCGCCATTCCGGCACCGCCGATCGCTACAAAGGCATCCACTGCCGTGAACTGGATGTCATCGCTCAGCGGCTTGCCGATCCGTGCCGGGATGATGAGCTCGGTCTTTCCGTCCACATACTTGGCATCAAAATCATAGAAAACATTGCTCGGGATAATCTGGCCGGGTACAGATGCCCTGGGCTCGTTGTTCCCCAGGACGGCCACCTCTATCTCGAGGGCATTCTCCACAGCATTCTCAATAACCACCTTGGGAGAAAAATCCAGTGCCGTCTCGATACCCTGGATGACTTCATCGAGATCCATTGCCTTGGTGATGCCGATACTCGAACCCATGGTAGCGGGCTTTATGAACAACGGCAGGGTGAGGGTATCGGATATCTCTGCAAGTACCTCATCCCGGTCGGTCTGCCACATCCACTTCGTTATACACGTCCCTTTCACCACCGGAATACCCCATTGGGCAAATACGCGCTTTGTCATGTCCTTGTCCATTGCAATGGCAGAGGCCATGGTGTCACAGCCCACATAGGGGATGCCTGCAAGATCGAACAGACCCTGTATGGTCCCGTCTTCTCCCCTGGGACCGTGGAGCACGGGGAAAACCGCATCAACCCTGATCAGATCTCCACCGTCCAGGGTAAGAAACCCCCTCTTGTCAGGATCCGTCGAAACGATTACCCTGCTCACATCGTTCGCGGTCTTTCCCTTGAGCAGATCGAATGCCCCGGGCCCTAAAAACCAGTGCCCCTGCTTGTCGATCCCTACATACACAGGATCGAAACGATCGCGGTCCAGAGCCGCGGCAACTGACCGGGCAGAGACGATAGAGACCTCATGCTCGGTGGATACTCCGCCAAAGATGAGTGCAACCTTTTGTTTAGAGTTCAATGATTTCCGCCTTTCGTGTCTTCGTGTCATAGACGGCGAACGTCTTGCCTGTGGAGAGGATACCCGAGAGGGTACCGGGATTGAGGACAAGCATCTCGCCTCGAGACTGTTCGTGTTTCATATGGGTATGCCCGTATATCAAAAGATCCACACGCGTCGGATCGATGTAATCATTGATAAAGGGTTCATGAAAGAGTACGATGCTGAGCCCGTCGAGGCTCAGATGCCGCGGGGCAGGGGAGATATCGATCATCCGCTCCAGCGCCACCCTGTCTCCGTCGTTGTTGCCGAATACCGCAGCATGAGCGATCCCGGATTCCTTGATGATCCGGGCAATAAAGGGTGAGCACAAGTCCCCGGCATGAATGAGAAAACCGCATTCACGCTCTTTCATGATCCGGACGGCCTGCTCGGCAGCAGACACATCATCGTGTGAATCCGAGATAATCCCTATCTTCACGTCAACGGCCTTCTATGCCCCGTACTTGGTGAGCTTATCTGCGTGTGCCATGGCAAGCGGCATGATATCGATATGCAGGATATGGCCGAGTCCCCCCTGCATGCACGCAACCTCGCCAAAGCTTGTAACCAGGTCTCTGCGGATATTCTTTGCATACAGAAGGATCGGCAGCTCATGCCATGAGTGAGCTTTCATGGCAGACGGGGTGGAGTGGTCTCCCGTGATAATCAGCACATCAGGATCAAGACCCAGGATCTGCGGGATGAACGTGTCGGTTTCCTCGATGACCTTGACCTTTTCATCGAAATTCCCGTCCTCTCCTGCTGAATCGGTCTTCTTTACATGGAAAAAGAAAAAGTCGTATGAATCCCAGTTTGCCTTGAGGGTCTCGACCTCCGAGGCAATGGTGTCTCCCGCATCGAGGACATCCATGCCCACAAGACGGGATATGCCCTTGTACATGGGATAGGTGGCGATGGCACAGGATTTGAGCCCATAAACCTGCTCATATGAAGGAAGCCCGGGGTCTTTCGCAATCCCCCGCAGGGTGCAGCCGTTGGCAGGCCGCTCATCCTTGAGTACGGCAAAGGCCTTTTCCAGCCACTGATTCAACAAGTCTGCACTCTTTTGCGCATCGCTGTTCAACGCCTGAACGGGCAGGGGTTTCGCCCCTGTTCGCTGCGGGTCGGTCTCGGTAAGGCCGTCTGCAAGGCCGTCACCTTCAAGGATCAGGGCAAACCGGTAGTCTTTCACCGGGCGGACAGTGATTTTTACCCCGTCGATGGTAATCGGAGAGAGTTTTTCCACCAGGGCCGCGCACGTTTCCGTGGGGATGCGACCTGCCCTCCTGTCGGTGATCATGCCGGTTTCGGGGTCAAGAGAGCAGAAGTTGCCCCGGGCAGCCAGACATCTCGGATTTAATTCCAGCCCGATACCCAGCGCCTCGAGAACACCCCGGCCGATCGGATTCTCGAGTGGGTCATACCCGAAGAGTCCCAGATGTCCCGGGCCGCTCCCTGGGGTAATCCCCGGGGCAATGGGTGTGGAGAGACCGACAATGGAATCCCTGCTGAGCTTGTCCATGTTCGGGGTATGGGCAGCCTCGAGCTCGGTCTTGCCATCCTTGCCCGGAAGACCGCCAAGACCGTCGAGTACCAGCAGGATGATTTTCTTGTCAGAGGAAACGTGTAATTCTTTCATAAGATCGATCTGTTTCATGCCGTGCTCCTTCGTGAATTTTTTCCGCAAGATATCATTGCAGGGCCTTAGCCGGATAAGTATCCATACATATAACCGCTTCGGGCAAAAACTTCAAGCATCTATCAGCACATACCACTCTCAAAACAGCCAGTTATGCACGCTTTCGCCTCGTCCATGCTCTTCGCCCTGCCCCCTTGTTTTGTAAGAAAGTGGCCGAAGGTGAGATTCTGGGCAAGCCAGAAGAGCGCTGTCTTGAACCTCTTGAGTGCGACATCGGCTGGGAAATGTTCTCCCAAGAGCCTATGGAGGGCAAAGATGACCTCCTGCAGATCCGGGGCATCCGGACACTCCTTTCCGTCGATGAGCGCCTTGATGTCCCTGAAGATCCAGGGCTGAATCAGGGCCTGCCTGCCCACCATCACCCCGTCACAGCCCGTGGCCTTCATCATTGAGCATGCATCGGGTGCACTCATGACATCTCCGTTGCCGATGACGGGGATCGCTACGTGCTCTTTGAGTGCCGCGATGTACTCCCACCTGGCCTTCCTTGACATGCCGTCGGCAACACTGCGCGCATGAAGCACGAGAAAATCCGCCCCCGCTTCTTCGAGCATGCTGCCAAAATCAAGGAGGTAGTTCATGTCGAGGGTATACCCGATCCTGAACTTCACCGACAGCGGCCGAGTTGTAACACCCCTGACCGCTGAGACCACAGCACGCGCGGAGTCCATGTCCTTCATCAGCGCAGCGCCCCACCCATGCACGGTGACCTTTTTCAACCAGCACCCCATATTTATGTCGATCCCCCACGGGGTATAGGTGTCCAGTTTTTCCGCTGCATATTTCATGGTATCAGGATCGTTGCCGAGAATCTGAAATATCAGGTCGCAGGTCTTTGCCCAGCGCAGGTAAATGGATGTCCCCGGCTTTTCCGAACGGAGTATCCGGGAGTTGAGCATCTCGGAATAAAACAGGTCGCACCCGCCGAAACTTCGTATGAGTTCCCTGTACGCCACGTGGCTCAGATCCACCATGGGCGCCATAAAAAGTACGGGTTTCGGCAAATTGAGCATGAATTCTTACTTGCTCAGGTCCCTCAACACAACGAGCGCATCCACTGCTACCGGGGTGTCACCATCAATAATGAGCGGATTTATGTCAATTTCCGCGACCTCTTCTATCTCAAGGCCTATCCTGCCGAGATTGATGAGGGCGTCTGCGAGGATGTCCCTGTTCACCGCAGGTTTGCCCCTGAATTCATCGAGGAGTTTCTTTGCCCTGATCTCATCCATCATCTCCAGGGCATCCCTCTTCTCCAGGGGGGCAACCCTGAAGGTCACATCCTTCAACACCTCGGTAAAGATTCCACCAAGACCGAACATGACGCACGGGCCGAACTGGGGGTCGCGGATAAGGCCTGCAACGAATTCCCTGTCCCCCTTGATCATCTGCTGAACGAGGATACCGTCAAGCTGATCTCCGCCACGCTCTTCCAGAGCCTTGTATGCCTTTTCAAGCCCGTCTCTGTCTTGAATGTTGAGCTCGATGAGGTTCAGCTCGGTCTTGTGCGTCAGGGTGCTCGAGGACCCCTTGAGAACTACGGGATAGCCAATTTCATCAGCAAACTTCACCGCTTCAGAGAGGTTCTTCGTGACAAGCTCTTTGGTGACCGGGATGGCATAGGCATCCAGCACCTTTTTCGAATCGAACTCACTGAGTGTCTTATCCCCTCTTTTTACAGCGTCTTCAATTATCTTCATGCTATCTCCTCTAGCTAGTAATGCTAGCTATTCATTAGCAGAAATATCCCATAAAGAAAATGGCTATCTGCGTATTTTCATCTCCTTCGAAGAGAGGGCGCATGCAATTGAAAGGGAATTGGCCTTGACGGAAAAGCGCAATGGGTATAATGAGGCTACACGCGGACGAGAGGTATCCCGCGAAATAAATTATCCCTCATTTGTGCATGAGACAAATGGAGCCCGTATGAATAGCTCGTTCCCCCTGAATGATTGCACCGCAAACACCGTGGAGCAGATGAAATGACCGATATCCCCCTGGGGAAACACACCCCTTCACCGAAAGGATATGATCCCACACTGCTCTTCCCCATAGCACGGCAGAGACCTGCAGTAGAGATGTACGGGTTCGATCTGTGGCGTTCATACGAGCTTGCATGGCTCAATGCAAAGGGAAAACCCTGCATCGGGATCCTCGAGATGGCCTATCCCAGGCAGAGCAAAAATATCGTTGAGTCAAAATCCCTGAAACTCTATCTGCACGGCCTGTCCAATATGCGGTTCGCATCACCCGATGATGTCCTATCATTGATGAAATCCGATGTGGAACGCGTCCTCGATACCCCGTGGCTCAGCCTCAGGATCTGTGACGGGGAACACCTCGATGCCGCTCAATGGCGCACGAATCCTCTGGGAAGATGTATCGATGGAGCTGATATCACCGTAAACCAGCCGGAAGGGATCGATCCATCGATCCTGACCACCGAAGATACGGCAGCGCAAGAGGTGCTCTATTCAAACCTCTTTCGAGCATATTGCCCCATCACATCCCAGCCGGACTGGGCAAGTGTGATCATCGACTATACAGGACCGAAGATCCATGAGGAGGCGCTGCTTCAATATATCTGTTCCTATCGGGACCACGAGGGTTTCGGTGAGGCATGCTGTGAGCAGATCTACACCGACATCCTTAAGCGATGCTCGCCGCAGAAACTTAGGGTATCATGCCTGTTCACCCGCAGAGGCGGTATCGACATAAACCCGGTGCGCTCCACGAGCGATATCGACCCAGAAGAGTCGAGACCGTGCCGGCTTATCCGCCAGTAGGTTTCACGGCTTTTTTTCGAAAGGGAAAGATGAATTTGCCGGACATACCCAAGAAAAGAAGCGGGTAAAAGAGTAACACGGTCAATTACGGTCTTGTTGATATCTGTATATCTCCAGTAATATCCACATGCATATCGTATATACCGAAACTACCCAGGCTTGGTCCCGTGCCGGGCTCACTGCCCAGCCTGATTGCATCGATGGTGAATTCATCGATATCTATGCTCATATCGCTCAGATGCATGTTCATGCTTGTGACCTCGGTCCCGAGCTGTGTCTGCTGCGTGACAAAATCGATCATCATGGGTTGAAGAAAATCAATTTTGCCTACCATGGTCACGTCACAAAAGCTGAGAAATCCTCCCTGTGTGAGGCCGCCGAGGCCGTCTTCATCACCATAGGTGAGGGATCCCATCACCATATTGACACCGAGATTCATCACATCAAGGGCAATTCCTGCCTGACCGACTACTTGTGAGAGCTGGTCATCAGCAAGAACGCTCATCTTCGCCATACTTACATGCGGGAGTATGAGTAGGCCGATTATACACAAAGCAGTGAATAGGCTTTTCTTTTTCATTAAGGACTCCTTTCCGATCAGTTTCACCAGGCGGCCCGGCTGTCCGCTAATACGCGGACCCGTGGCTTTCCGTCCCGGGGTTGCCCCCGGTTTGGCGTGAGTTTTTACTTCTGCTGAAACCTTCTCAGGCAACCCGGCTGTCCGCACTCGGCGGACCCGTGGCTTTCCGTCCCGGGGTTACCCCCGGTTTGGCTGAGGAGGCGGCCCGGCTGTCCGCCGGAGGGCGGATCCGTGGCTTTCCGTCCCACAGTTACCCGTGGTTTGGCGTTGTTACTACCTGCTACTCTTTTACCCATGTGTATTCTCTGGACGCAGGAGAATACACATGACACTCATTCTTAGGTTGTCAAAGAACAAAGCAGGGCATATAAGCGGCCCTGTAGTACTCGTATCGATAGTATGGATAAAAACATTAAGTGATAACGGAATCGATTTTCAGGTATGTCTGTATTGTACGGATTACACGGCTGAAAAAAATCAGGGCAGATCGCCGGGCACAACGCGATACATGGTTGGTGTCAGCTGGAACAGCTTTTCGATATCCCCGGAGGTGATGTATAACTTTCCGGCATTTAATGCCTCATCGTACTCATAAACCCGGTACAGGTAAAAATCCCCCGGATGTTTTCTGGCAAACTCCAGCTCATGAGGCCTCAGGTAAAAGGGGGTCTGAGCAGGCCCCCTGGTGGTCTTCACCTCGATGTACTTTACCCTGGCATCGTGGGCATATGAGAAGATATCATATCCTGCATAGTCACCTTCTAACGCCGCAACATGCCTCACCTTATGGGCGAGATCAGCCCTGCCGGCCTCTATGAGCAATCTCTTTTCCCGGGCTATGACGATCATCTCCCCTGCGAGGTTCAGAGCCGAATCACCTGCCTCTTCATCAGAATGATCTGCCGACTTGTTTTTCTGGAAGTCGAGGGTTGGTATCCCGACGCGCCCATGGATCAGATCGGGTAATGATTCTTCAAGCATGCTCTTTAGCGGGAGATGTTCATTATTCATGCCTTTGGGCGCACCCTGCAGTACAAGGCCCAACCTGGTCACCTCCCGGTATGAAATATTCCAGTCGATGATCTGCCACTGAATATAAACCGGCTTTTCTCTGGTTTTGTCATGCCTGAGATATTTCAGTCTGCCGAGATACGTATACCTGCCCTGAGGTTTCTGGCGGTAAAAAAGGTAGATAGAATTTTTGAGCTCATCATGCCTGATAAAACGTTGTATCTGCGGATCTTTCAAGGTCTGCCTGGCCATTGATCTCCAGGTGTATACCCCTTCCTGGGTTATTCCTTCGCCTGATGATCCAGGCTTCCCCTCATGGGTGGAGAAAAAGAGATAATCACCAGGACGGTCATGAAGGCTCACTATGGGGTACACGCCCCATGCCCCCCTGCCGGGTGAGAACGGCATGGTCGGCGCAAATATGGTATGCACCTCTTTTCTGGAATACTTCTGATACAGAACCAGCTGGATCATCAGCCCGGCACACTCCAACATATGTATTGAAACACTGATTCATTCATAGGTGGAGGTATATTCGTGGGCAAAACTATCGAATCTTTCCTTCATACATAATACACCTGATACTTTCGTGCAATACTAACTTCTCACCAGACAGGCCGTGTATCCGGCAGAAACAAACGTGAGAAGTCATCATGGCGTATGTGCCTCCCATACTGAGCCACATACGCCTACTGATCGATCTTTGAGGAAAGCCGGCGGGCCTGGTAAGAATTATCCGAATCCCGCCAGATGGCTATTGCCTTATCGTAACAAGCCCTGGCCGGGCGTTGTTTTTCCAGATGATGGAAAAGATCTCCCCATGATTCCAGGGTCCATGCAACATGCGGCTTCATGGAACACAGCCTTGACATGCGTGAGGCCCTCTTCAATGCAGCACGAGCCTCTCCATACCTCTTTCGGTGCACGTATATGTCTCCCATGATCCTGAGCGCCCAGATCAGCTGATCCTGGTTGCCGTTCTCTTCGTTCCATTCAATACTCTGCCGGGCAAATTTCTCGGCCTCTTCAAGCTCGCCAAGCTTGCAGAGTGCCTCGGCAAGAGCATTGAGCGCATAGGGAACCCTGTTTGCGATACCTTTTTTAAACCGCGGCCAGACTTTCATGAGCAGCTCCCGTACACACTCATACCGTCCCATCTCCAGCTCGATCCATGACCGATACAGATCTGCAAGGGCCTGGTGGTCTTTCATATCCCCGCCACAGGTCTTAAACAGTGCAAGATCCTGTTGTGCCGAGACCAGGTCTCCTGTGTACCGTGCATTGAAGTAGATGGAACTCTGAATCCTCAGATACGTTAATCCGCCGGCAAGACTCCCGAGTTTTCTTTCCTGCAGGGCGACACGGTCAAAGACCTGACGCGCCTTCTGGAAACTGCCTGCAAGGTAGTGGATATAGCCCAGATAGATCTCCGCCATGAGATCAAGGTCCATGTACTCGCTGCCGGATTGTTTTGTCATGCAGTACCACTGGTGGGCATCCACGAGTGCCCCCTTCCATACACAAGCACTCAGGGTGGTGAGATGATTCACCGCCAGAAGAAACGAGTCTGACGCGGTAAGCCCCTGGCGTGCCTGCGCGAGATATGCCAGTGCACGATCAGGCCTGCCCAGATAGGTGTAGGTGTACGCAACGACCGTCATGGCTGCACTGCGGAGAAACGTATCCTCCCCGGCAAGGGCACAGGCCTGTTCAAAGGTTTTAATGGCCTCCTCGAACTGACCTTTCTGCGAATACAGGTTTATCAGCCGGATCAGAGCAAACGTCTCTTGTTCTTCCATCCCCACCTGAGTGTAATAGCTCCGCAGCGATTCCAGCGCCTGGGTGGCCTGCACCGGGTTGAAGATCCGGGCACATGACCAGATCCCCTCCCATACGGTAATGAGTTTCTCCCTGATGTCGGGCGTATCTGAACTTATTTTCAACCATTTTTCCGCCAGACAATAATGGGCCGCTGCTTCAACCCAGGAACCTTCGGCCTGATATTTCCGGGCAGCCATGATACTGTAGCATATCGCCTTGTCCGCCCGGCCCGCGAGGTCAAAATGGTATGCAAGCATATCGCATATCTCTTCGTTGTCCAGGCCGGGGCGTTCCAACACATCCCCAACCTTCGCATGCATCCTTATCCGGTCCTGTTTCAGCAGGGTCCTGTAGGCCACCTCCTGGGTCAGGGCATGGCGGAAACTGTATACACCCGAGACGGCCATATGAATGAACCCCGAGGATTCAAGGCCTGCAATATAGATATCCAGGTTTTTTTGCAGTGTACTGATCGCTTGCAGCAGGGCTCTTGAAAAGATCTTGCCTATAATTGATGCCTCCTGCAGCAGGATTTTCAGATTCTTCCCAAGATTCTCGAGCCTTGCTGCCACAAGCCCCTGTATGGTCGGTGGGATACCTTCGCAGAGCTTTTCTCCTGTTTCATGGGAGAGAGAGACGCCCTTCTCCATGAGATAGTTCACCATCTCCTCAACGTAAAACGGGTTGCCTCCGGTTTCACGAAAGAGATACGCAAGAGTTGCCTCCGGGATATGGTCGATATCGAGCATATGCCTGGCCATTGTTCCCACCTCTTGAAGGGAGAGATCCTTCAGTCTGATATGGACATCCCGAGAGGTGAATCTTATTTCCTCTCTGGTGCTGAAAACAAACAGGCATGAGCACGTCTGGCATTCATGCAGGACGAGATACTCCAAAAGATCGAGTGTCGACTGGTCAGCCCAATGGATATCCTCGATACATAGCACAAGCGGCTGCATTTCCCCGGCAGCATGGAAGAGGCTGGACACTGCGTCACTAAGCAGTGACCGCCTCACATCCGGCATCAGCTGATTCCTGCTCGATACAAGCCCGCACAGGGCTCTGATCGAAGAGATATGTGATAAATCGGACAGATATGCCTCGATCTTTGTAATGAATTCCATATCCCCTGATCCGTTCTCACTGACGCCCAGTAATTCCCTGACAAGGGATGCTATCGGGTAGTAGGGTGTGTCTTTCGTGTGATCCAGACACTGGGCATTGATCAACCTGAACATGGAGGGCACCTGTGTTTTGAATTCCTGAATCAGCCTGCTTTTGCCCACACCCGGAGCTCCGCTGATGCACACTGCAGAGCAGCCCCTTTGCGTTTTTGTCTCCAGTGCAGCCATGATGATCCCGAGCTCTTTTTCACGCCCCACCATGCCGGAAGTGATGCCGCTGTTTCTCCGGACTGCCACCGGAACCGCTCTTTTAGACAGGATCTTGAATACCCCCATGGGTTCTTTGATACCCTTGATGTTTTTCCTGCCCATATCTTCAAGGATGAAATACCTCGCTGCCTCGGCCTTGAGTGAATCCCCGATGAGAATTTCATCAGGCCCTGCCAGGTCGGAGATCCTGGATGCAATATTCATCGGTGTCCCTAACACACCGTGAGAAAAAGGAATATCGCTCTGCTGATCCACCAGAACAAGGCCGGTATTAATCCCTGTATGCATCAGGATCCTGCGCCTGGTAACACATGAGACGGTATCAGCGAGCTCATCGGCAAAGCGGTGAATCTCCTGTGCTGCATGAATGGCCCTGATGGCATCCTGCTCGTGCAGGGTATCGAGTCCGAACAGGGCAATGATGCCATCTCCTACAAATTTTTCCACGGTCCCCCCGTAGGAGCTGACGATCTGGATAGCTTTTTTAAAGAGGGTATTCAGGATATCTTTCAGTTCTTCAGGCTCGAGTTCTTCTGTCAGTGGAGTATAGTCACACAGATCGGAAAACAAGGCGGTGATATGACGGTATTCACGGATTGATCCCTTTTGATCAAGGGAGCCTCCGCAGTATCTGCAGAATCTGTCTGTTCGCCCGCTTACCATTCCACAGCGTGGGCACGCCATTACATCATCAAACATCAAGTCCTCTCAATTACTAAGGATAAGGCCCGGATACCTTTAGTCAAGCCTGGAGCAGAGATACCAGAACTTTATATTGACCTGATGATCAAAATAGCCCATAATTCATCGGCTGAAGCGCAAATGATTGAAATGTGAGGTAAATAAGTAATGGTAGAGAAACTCAAAAAGATCTGGCTGGATGGTAAACTTGTAGATTGGGATGATGCACATGTCCATATTCTGACACACAGCCTCCACTATGGTGTTGCTGCGTTTGAAGGAGTCAGATGCTACAAATGCGACGACGGACGCTCCGCGATTTTCAGGCATGTTGAACACACGAAAAGGCTTTTTGACTCTGCAAAGATCTATATGATGGAGATCCCCTTCACCCCTGAAGAGATCATCGCAGCGACAAAGGAGACGATACAGTCCAACGGCCTCAAAGAGGCGTACATCCGCCCGATCGTATTTATCGGCGACGGTGTCATGGGTGTTCATCCGGGCACGAATCCCATACGCACCTCTATTATCTGCTGGGAGTGGGGGGCATATCTTGGTGACGACGGCCTCTCAAAAGGCATCCGCGTCAAGACATCATCATTTATCAGACACCATCCGAATATCATGCTTACCAAGGCAAAGGTGAGCGGGAATTATGTAAATTCCATTCTGTCGAAATTAGAGGTTACCAGGGTGGGTTACGACGAAGCCCTGATGCTTGACCCCCAGGGCAATGTTGCCGAAGGAAGCGGTGAAAACATCTTTTTTACAAAAAACAATGTTGTGTTCACCCCGCCTTTGACCAGCGTGCTCCCGGGTATTACCAGGGACACCGTCATTACGCTCCTTACAGAGATGGGCTACGAGGTAAGAGAGCAGCATTTTTCCAGGGATCAGCTCTATATTGCCGACGAGGTATTCTTTACCGGAACTGCTGCAGAGATTACCCCAATCAGAGAGGTAGATGACAGGATGATAGGTGATGGCAAACCCGGACCTATCACAAAGGCCATTCAGCATGCATTCTTTGATGTGGTAAAAGGCAACAACGCTAAACACATTGACTGGCTGGATTTCTTGTAGGTCAGAGTGCTTACGGGTTCACACAGGGTTCTCTGCGAGAAGATTATTCGTGTGAATTGAATGATACCGATGCAGGGCCGGGTTTCAACCAGGCCCTGCTGTTGATATTCTTAGAAAAGCCGTACTAAAATGAAGAATGAAATGAGCACTACCGCCAGACCTGTCTGATGTTCGGTATTCTCGATGGTCATGGCAAAGGACCACAAGTGCTTTGCCCCTTCCGGATATGGATTCATCCTCGGAAAGAAGTACGGAACCTCCCGCTTATACTTCAGGAAATCATCTCCGAACATCTTTTCCAGCCTCCCCCATTCCCGCTCCTGCTTTCTCGGGATATAGGAGGTGAAGAAGATGAGACTCATGAGCACCCATATTACCGGGTTTTTCGCCATGATGCACAGGCCCGTACCAATGATGAAACTCCCGAGATACAGAGGAGACTGAAGGTGCGCATAGGGTCCTGAAGTCGTCAGTTCCTCATTCTTTCTGAGATGTCCCGTCGCCCAGAACCTCAGTGCCTCACCCGCCAGCACGAACAAGAAGCCGATGAAACAGGAGGCCCACGTCGGATTGGCGAATATCACCAGGAGGGCGATCATGGCATATAATGGTACCGTCTTGCTTGTAATCTTCTCGAGTTTATCTTCCCAGGTCATTTTCATCTCCCCATTAAATACTATGCCCTGCTTGTATATGTTTAACGAAAACCAGTCAAGTCCTACATAGCATGTTCTGAGTGCAGCATGTCTTCAGTCATGAAATTTCAAGAAAAAAGGAACTGCCTTCCCGTCTGGTCCTCATCTCACGATTCTTCAATGCCACAATCAATGAGCAAGAGATGCCGGGAGAATATTACAGCAGCATCCCCCGGCTCGAGATACCAGCCGTCAGTTCCCGATGAGCGGCTTCTTTGCCTGTTTCCTGATCTCCTTCTCATCAGCCCACTCGATCAGTCCTGTTTCTATGTTCACGAGATTCATGGTGAACTTGAAGTAGACATCCTGGACCCGCCCGGCAGCCTTCTTGATGGATGTCAGTTCGCCGAAGAGAAAGTAGTCAGCCCCCACCTGGCGGCCCATTGTCTTTGCCGTGTTCGGATCGACCATGCCCGAGCTTGTCTGGTATTCGAGCTGTTTGATCATCTCGTCGTTGACCTCGTTTACCGCAGAAAACCTGACCCTGCCGGACTTCAGGAGCGTAACCCGGATCTTGTCGGTAACGGATTTGGTATCGATATGCTCATCTGTCTTGTTTTTAACCCTGTGGACGTACAGGACAGGGCGCTGACCGGATGACAGTACCGGAGTCGCAAGGAGGGAATTCACCATCTTTTCGGCAATTATCTGGAGATCGGTGGATCCGAACTCAGTCGTCACGGTTTCCACCTGTTCAGGGCTTCCATAACTCACGCTCGGTGCCGTTGCACACCCGGAAAAGATGAGTATGACCAGTAGTGTTGAACCAGCATAGATCACTCTTTTTATATTCACATTCCACCTCCTGGAATATTTTTTTATGATCCTGTATCAGTCAGTGCATGCGGCCGTCTGACCATGCACTTGAAGTTCGTTGCATTGGGAGCCGGTGCGGTTGATCTGAATCCCCGGGCCTCTCTCCCCGAAAGCAGTGCCGGTATCCAGGACGGAGAAGATGATATCTCGAATCCCGAGGCATCATACCAGATAAACCGGTATTCGAACATGACATCGCGCTTGCTCTTGTTCTGAATGATCACCTGAGCCTCCATGGATGCCGCGAGACCAAGTGGCCTCACGCTCACTTCACCAAATTCGAGGCTGCGCGACAGAGACCGGTCATTGATCTCTTGCTTTTTCGAACTGAGCCCGCCCGGCCCGGCCTGTACATGGAGAATGTTTGGAGCTGTTCCCGCACATGCCACCAGCAGCAGTGCAATCAACCATACATATCTTCTTTGCCTAATCATTTTTCCGCCCTCCTGTTTAATATACTCTCGTCTGAACTGACAGGCCTGCATCCGTTGCCCTGCACAGGACAATCAGATGCCTGGCACCTTCAGGTATATCGACTATCTCCTTATCTGCTCCGGGAATAGATCTGATCGTGATATTCTTCGTTGTCCCGGAAACAAACACCCGTGCCACCTGAATCTCTTTCGGCAGACTTGACCAGGTCCTCAGATCCGCCTGCTCTGTGATAATCGATGCCAACGTTCCACCTATAGCTCCCCATGCCCCGTATTCCCGGGAGAGTTTGTTGGTCGCCCGCGCCTTGAGGTATGTACGTACTATCTGTTTTGCAAAGAGTATGGGAAACTTGTCCAGCAGATTTCTCGCTGCTATGGCATCGGTGTCGGAGACGACAGAGGTCTCTTCGCTGTGTCCATCATAGAGAATACTTCCTGACATAATCGATGTCGGGGTAAACCGGTATACCGGCATTGAGGCCGATACAAATCCTCCTTCAGACAACGGAATGGGAATGCCCATGGCCTCCTTGTACGGGGCAAGACCGAGCTCGAATATCACAAAGACATCCACCGCATCCGGTTGCGTGCTCTCATCCTTGCCATACCGGGATTCCCACATCTGTGTGTCCTCCCTGATATTGAGCTCTTTGCTGAGACGGATGAGATCCTTCTGGATGCTTCGCGATTGCGGGGCCGCCTCAATCGCCTTTTTCAAATCGATGTATGCCTCATCTGGTTCGTTGTTCAATTCATATACGAGTGCTGAGATGTAGTAGGCAAATGCATTCTGATAAATGCTCGAAACAGATTGGGCCTCACTCTTGAGGCGATCATATCCTCCCGGGTCTGCATTCTGAAACGATCTCTCCCAGTCAGTCCCCCGTTTTCTTTTAGCTTCCTCCAACTCCTTGGCGTGTTTTTCGTACAACTCCTTCTGCCGCGTGTAGGCATTACGTATCTCGACACGGGCACCTTCAAGATCCCCCAGCATGAGATAATTGACGGCATCGAGACCGTGCAACAGGATCTTTTCAAAATCTTCCCCTTCATAAGGCCGGACCTGTTCGTTTATGATGAGCGAACCCGCCTGCGAGGTCGTTCTCGTCGCGGAGATTACCGCCTTGTCTTCGAAGTACCTTATCCTCTTCTTTGCCTGCTCAAACTCCTGGGAGCTCTTTTCATAGTCACCCGTAGCCTGGAGAAGCACCCCCCTTTCCATGCGGATGAGGACCTCGTTTCCCCCCTTGGCAGAGCTCTCCGGAAAGACCGTAAGTGCCTTTTCAAAATCCCCCTTAGAGATGGAGATCCTGGACTGCTGGGTTATCCGGGAATAATTGCTCAATGCAGCACACCCGGTTATGAAAAAGAACACCATGAATATGCATAAAGCACAACGAGTATAATGAAATCTCATGTCGTATCTTTTCGTTTCAGAAGGACGCAAAGAGATCCTCCTGGAAAATACCTGAAGATTAAAAAGCTATTCCGAGACTCGCCAGAATACCCCGCCTGGAATGGTACCCCAGCCCGACATTGATGCTTTCAACTATGTAGCGCATTCCCAGCATCCACGTGACGTTCTTGTCCTTATCCGTATCAACCTCATAATTCTGCCCCCCGGAAGTCCCGATAGTGGTAGTGTTCTGAGAGGCGTACCCAAGACCTGCTACGCCAAAGAATGACGGAACCATCTCGGCACCGAAGCTGACATATACTTCCTGTTCGTTCCCGTCGTTGAAATCACGGAGCGCATCATATGTCGGGGCAGGTGCAGGAGGCAATGAAGCCGAGGGAGGATCTTCGTCAGTGTCGCCTGCACTGATCCCTATACCGAAGCTGAGAGCACCTCCTGTGGGGTGCAGGTATGAAAGAAAGATGCCGCCGATCTCCACGCCGAGGCTTGGCTCATCGATATCGCCGCCGATGCCGTAATTGACTATCACATATCCCTCTGCCTGACAGACAGCCGGTAGGATCATAACCATGAGTGCACCGATGATAAACTTCTTCATATCTTGACCCCCGTAAAAAATGATTTATCTTTAATCTTATAGCACATAGTACGTGGTGTGTTGAAAAAATCAAGGCTTGACAAAAGAGTGATTGGAATATAATAATATATTAATATATTGATACTCTATTGGAGAGGAGACCCCATGTCTCAAAACGAAAACACGGCATCTTTCCTCAAGGCCCTGGGTCACCCGGTCAGGCTTCAGATCGCCAGGGAACTCATGGATGGAGAGAAATGCGTAAGTGAAGTGGAGAATACCGTCAATATAAGCCAGGCAAACACATCTCAGCACCTGTCAATTCTCAAGGTCAATGGCATAGTGGACTGTATTCGCAAGGGAAACGTGAAGTGCTATTTCCTCAAAGAGCCGAAAAAGATACAGGGGCTCCTTTCGCTGCTTGAGGATAAAATCAAAGAGAAAGGATGAGCACATGTACGACACTATCATCATTGGTTCAGGCCCGGCCGGCCTGACCGCAGGGATTTACGCATCTCGGGCCAACATGAAGACGCTCATGATCGCAAGTGCTTTCAATCCGAGCCTGATCACCACGACGGACATGGTGGAGAACTATCCCGGTTTCCCTGACGGTATCACCGGCTTTGAACTGATAGAGCTCTTTACCCGACAGGCAAAGAAATTCGGCCTCGAGATTGTTGAGAAAGATGTCTCGGCAGTTACGAAAAGTGCCGAAGGGTGGGAGGTATCGGCAGGCGGTGAAACCTTCCGGTCGCTCGCACTTATCATTGCAACAGGGACCGAGTACGCCCATCTGAATGTCCCCGGAGAGGAGGAATTGACCGGCAGGGGTGTATCGTATTGTGCAACCTGTGACGGACCGTTCTACCGGGACAGCAGAGTAGTGGTGGTGGGCGGAGGCGATACCGCTGTTCAGGAGGCACTGTTCCTTACCCGGTTTGCTTCAGAGGTGATTATAATACACAGAAGGGACCGGCTTCGGGCGACAGCCATCCTTCAGGAGAGGGCATTGGCACATGAGAAGATCCGCTTCGAATGGAATGCCGTGGTGGAAAAAATCACCGGCGATACTGCAGTAAAGGGAATAGTCCTTCAGGATGTGAATGATCCTGACAGGAAAAAGACCCTCGAGGTGGAAGGGGTCTTCGTCTTCACCGGGTACATCCCCAACACATCCTTCCTTAAGGGCATTGTTGACCTTGATGATGTTGGATACATCAGAGTGGATGAGAATATGAGCACGTCTGCACCAGGGGTATTCGCGTGCGGCGACTGCACGAAAAAGCTCCTGAGGCAGGTGGTGACTGCATGCGGTGACGGTGCAACAGCTGCATTTGCTGCAGAACAGTACATAAGCGATCTGAAAGGGACCTCTTACGGTTCCTGGAATAAACCTTAAACCAAAAACATATCCAGGAGGCAATACCATGGCAGAAGAGAAATTTGTTGATAATCCTGATACCGCACTTACCGTGAACGATGACGACATAGATGCGGCGATAGCGAAATACCCGTTCCTCGTGGTGGACTGCTGGGCCGAATGGTGCGGGCCATGCAAGATGTTGGGCCCCATTATTGAAAGTCTTGCCGGAAAGCTTCAGGGAGAAATCGTCTTTGCAAAGCTCGATGTGGAGAGCAATCCGCAGACCTCCTCAAAATACGGGATACGGTCCATCCCCAACCTCCTGGTCTTCAAGAACGGCCAGAAGGTGGGAGACATTGTAGGTGCCATGCCTGAAGACAAGCTCATGGAGAGGATCAACGGTTTTAAGTAGATACCAAAAATATTAAAACAGCTTCCTGCTGTCAAACAGGATCGTAACCGGGCCATGATTGACGATGTTCACGTCCATCATGGCCTGAAATTTTCCCGTGGCCACATGTCCAGGATGGATCTCCCTGATCCTGTTCACCAGAGCATCGAACAATTGTTCTGCACGTAGGGGTTCTTCAGCCATGGTGAATGAGGGTCTCCTGCCCTTTCTGGCATCTCCCAGCAGGGTAAACTGGGAAATCAGAAGGATGTCGCCGCCTATCTGCTGGACATCGAGATTCATCAGGCCGCCGGCATCTTCAAATATTCTCACACCGCAAATTTTTCGCGCCAGGTACTCGATATCATCACTGCCGTCCGATTTCTCTACCCCGACAAGGCAGCACAATCCCTCATTGATAGCGGAATACTCTCTTTCTGCCACCATGACAGACGCCCGCTTGACCCGCTGGATTACCGCACGCACAGAATCACCATGTCAAGGAAATTACTTAATTTGAAAATCACAGTATGGCATACCATATCTAATCCTTCAAACTGGAGTGGTGGAGTACTGGAGTATTGGAAGGAAACAACCCTTTAGAGTGCTACTAAATATCGCCTGCTGAGTTTTCTTTTTCCCAGTACTTTACCATTCAGCGTTCTATTTTATTGCCGATCCTTTACAGGAAACTCATTTTTTATATTACCGGATGATCGTCATGGTCATGATCATGCCCTGCCGGAAAATGCTCAGGCTGATTTTCCTGCCTTTCAGACCTTTCAGCACAGCGGAAAATTCCTTCAGGTCGGGAGTCTTCATGTTGTTGATCTGGATGATGATGTCGCCGGGCCTCAATCCGGTCCTGGCTGCTGCGGTGTTATCTTCCACAGCTATGACGAGCACACCTTCGACGTCATTGCCGATCTCCAGCGATTCCCTGGTGGCGGGGGTTATATCAGCTACCGTCGCACCTTCTAAGAACCTGTCACCCTTGATCACCACCTTATGCTCCGGGGTCTGTGCCTTTGACAGGTCCCCTATGGTGACGACCATGGTCTTTTGTGATCCGTCCCGAACAATTTCGATCTCTACCGAACTTCCGGGCATGAGTTCCGAGATCAGGAATCTCATGGACGCGGTATTGTGTACCGCATTCCCGTTTATGGAGACAAGGACATCCCCCTGTCTGATCCCGCCCTTCTCTGCAGGGGAATCCGTGATAACCTCTGAAATGAGCACCCCTTTCGTGGATCTCAGGGAGAGTGCCTCTGCGATCTTGGGGGTGATTTCCTGAACACTCACCCCGAGCCATCCTCTGACAACCTCTCCGTGGAGTTCGATGCTCTTCTTGATGCTCATGACCAGGTTGATGGGTATGGCAAACCCGATACCTACACTGCCGCCTGTTCTCGAGAGGATGGCCGTGTTGATGCCGATGAGTTCTCCGTTCATATTCACGAGCGCTCCTCCGGAGTTACCGGGATTGATGGCTGCATCGGTCTGGATGAAATTTTCATAGTCGGTAATACCGAGTCCCGATCTCCCCAGGGCGCTTACGATTCCCATGGTCACGGTCTGTTCCAGGCCAAACGGATTGCCAACAGCCAGGACAAAACTCCCGATTCTAAGGCTGGAAGAATCTCCTATAGTGATCGCCGGCAGACCCTGCTCTTCTATCTTGATGATCGCAACGTCGCTCTTGGGGTCTGTGCCGATGATCCGTGCTTGGAAAACACGCTCGTCCGACAACCGCACCTCCACCTTGTCGGCACCCCCAACGACATGATTGTTGGTGACGATATATCCGTCTTCCGAAACGATCACGCCCGATCCCAGTGCACGCTGAACCCGTTCTCTGGGTATGCCGCCGCCGAAGAACTCCCTGAAGAGAGGGTCCGAGAAGAACGGTGACTGATGTACCACAACGGTTTTCATCGAGGAGATATTCACAACAGAGGGGAGAACCTTGTCAGCCACATCCGCTACCCAGTCACCTTCATAGGGGTTCGGGCCCTGAGCATATGCCAAACAGGTAAAGACAAGCAGAATACAACATGCCAAGACAGATATTTTCATCTTTGTATTCATGGGGTTCCTCCTTCTGTTCGCACACAATTAGCATAGACAGGCAGATCCATCAACCACACAAAACGCTTGTACAGACTGTGAAAAATGCTGTATAGACCGACTCCAATGGCTGAGATTAACTCCACCTATACCTACCACAAAAATACCCCTATTGATCTCATGAAGGAATTCACCATCTGCGAATCTTTTTCAACACCGGTGTCCGAATATAACATAGAGCTCGAAGTACCAAAGTCCTATGGCGCCATGCTCGGCGATTTTCTGATAACACAAAACAGGCTCACGAAGGGGGCTGTCATCGTCGAGATCGGCGGTGGATACGGGAGCCTCATGCACGGTCTTCTATCAGCCCATGGAGATCTGATCCAAAGGGTGTTCATGGTGGATCTCTCGTCCGCTCTTCTGAGAAGACAAAGAAAGGCCCTGCAGGCATTCTCTGAGAAGATCACCTTTATCCAGGGGGATATCCATGAATTGATCCCGGCGATAACCGGGGTTGACCTGATTATTGCCAACGAGGTTATCGGTGATCTGGACACCATAATCGATATTGATCCGAATGATCCGCCACAGGAGGCCAGGTCCGTGATCGAAGCGTATGCTCTGGAAATCCCTCATACAAAACCATTCAATCTCAATGCCGGGGCAATACGGCTCATTGAAGCCATGTGTCAAAACGGCATCCCTGCGATCGTCACGGAGCACTCCTGCGACCCCATCATCCCGGAAGACATGGACTACCTCGCAGCAGGCCTGGAGATGGATTCCCTCCCGAGAAGGATACCCCTGTACGACCACTGCGAGTACACCATCAGGTTCTCTCACCTGGTAAAGGTTGCTCAGGCCTTGGGCCGACAGACCAGGACCGGCTCCCTCATCGACATCATCAAGCTCAAGAAAACCACAGCTCTCAAGACCATCTTTACCACGCGGGCATGCGCAACCCAGAGGCAGGAGATCATCTACGAGCTGCTCGATCACATCCGGGAGTACCGCTGGCTCATTATCGAATGAGAACGGAGCGTTTCCGGAACCCTGTCCTGTCCCGCCTTTTATTTCCATGGAAACACCCCTATAATAGGGGAAAGGAGACTATCCAATGGAAAGATCATGGCAGGACGTACTTGACACATTCCACTACGGTATTTACCTGGTAACCATCACTGCCGACGGCGGCCATAACGGCATGATTGCCTCCTGGGTCACACAGGTTTCACACGACCCGCCGCTCGTTGCCCTTGCCATCAGAAAGAACCGGCTGTCACACACTCAGATAAAAACCAGCGGCAAATTCAGTATCAATGTCCTTCCCAAGAACCTCCTGGGCCTGGTACGGCAGTTCAAGATCCCGGACTGGAAAAAGAAATTCGATGGCATAGAGTATGAACTCTCTCCCCACGGAACCCCGGTTATCAAAGAGGCGCTGGGATACCTGGACTGCATGGTGGAGCGGACAGTGGATGCCGGTGATCACACGCTGTTCATTTCCCGGATCACTGCAGGAGAAATGAAGAGGAAAGGTGACACCCTCTCGACAGACCAGTATAACAGCGTGTACCGGGGGGACAAGTAGGC